>DATASA010000156.1:0-23450 GCA_036269435.1 Acidimicrobiales bacterium
GTCTCCTTGTCCGGCGGCGGCCCGTTACCCCACCGTTGCACCTTGATGAACTACGTGTGAACCCGGCCGAACTCGCCCAGGCGCCTGTCAAGATAATCCAATGGAACGCCAGCAGGACTATGTGCTCAGGTCGGTCGAGGAACGGGGCATCCGGTTCATCCGCCTGTGGTTCACAGACGTCCTCGGCCAGCTCAAGTCCATCGCCATCGTCCCCGGGGAGCTCGAGAACGCCTTCGAGGAGGGCATGACGTTCGACGGGAGCTCGATCGACGGTTTCAGCCGGGTCCAGGAGAGCGACATGCTCCTGCACCCGGACCCCAACACGTTCGAGCTGCTGCCGTGGCGGGGCGACGACGCGCCCGTCGCCCGCATGTTCTGCGACGTCACCACGCTCGACGGCTCACCGTTCGCCGGCGACCCCCGCGCCGTGCTCCGTCGCCAGCTCGACATCGCCCGGGAGAAGGGCTTCTCGTTCTACGTCGGCCCGGACATGGAGTTCTTCTACTTCGCCCAGGCCCCCGACGGGAAGCCCACCAACACCCCCCTCGACACCGGCGGGTACTTCGACCTGACGACTGTCGACGTCGCCACCGACCTCCGCCGGCGCACGATCCTCGCCCTCGAGTCCATCGGCATCCCGGTGCGCTACAGCCACCACGAGGACAGCCCCAGCCAGCACGAGATCGACCTGCGCTACACCGACGCGCTGACGATGGCGGACAACATCATGACCTTCAAGCTGGTCGTGAAGGAGATCGCCCTGGAGCGCGGCGTGCACGCCACGTTCATGCCCAAGCCGATGTCGGGCGTGCAGGGCTCGGGCATGCACATCCACCTGTCGCTCTTCGAGGGCGACGTCAACGCCTTCCACGACCCGGGCGACGACGCCCACCTGTCGAAGGTCGCCAAGGGCTTTGTCGCCGGCCTGCTGCACCACGCCCGGGAGATCACCGCGGTGACCAACCAGTGGGTCAACTCCTACAAGCGGCTGGTGGTCGGCTTCGAGGCGCCGGCGTACGTGGCCTGGGCCCGCAACAACAGTTCCGCCCTCCTACGGGTGCCCGGCTCGAAGCGGAACAAGCCGGCGTCGACCCGAATCGAGTATCGCTCCCCGGACCCGGCCTGCAACCCGTACCTCGCCTTCGCCGTCATCCTGGCCGCGGGCCTCAAGGGGATCGAGGAGTCCTACGACCTCGCCCCCGAGCTGACCGCCAACCTGTACGAGATGACGGCCGAAGAGCGGCTGGCCGAGGGGGTCGAGGCGCTCCCGGACTCGCTGGCCGAGGCCATCGCCTGCATGGAGCGGTCCGAGCTGTTGCCCGAGGCGCTGGGGGAGCACGTCTACGAGTGGTTCATCCGCAACAAGCGTGCGGAGTGGGACGCCTACCGCACCCAGGTCACCCCGTTCGAGCTCGACAAGTACCTCAACCTGTAGACGGCCATGGAACCGCTTCTCGTCTTTCCCGACCCCCCACCGCCGGCCCTGACCACGGCGCTCACCGACGCCGGGTACCCGTACCGCGCCGTCACCACGTCCGACGAGGCCACTCGCATCGAGCCGGAGGACGGCTGGGCCGGTGCGCTGGTCTGCTTCGACGACGACCCCGAAGGAGCGGCGGCCATGTGCCGCCACCTGCGCAAGCGCGACCTCCCGCTCGAGCCGCTGATGCTCCTCGTCCACAGCAACCACCTCGCCTCTCTGGAGCCGCGCGAGGACCTCTTCGACGACTTCTGCCTGCTCCCCCTGCAGCCTGGCGAGCTGGAGGCCCGGCTGAAACACCTGTTCTGGCGCACCGGGCGGGGAACCCGGCCCGAGCTGATCGAGTACGGCCCCCTCGTCCTCAACCTGGAGACGTACCAGGCCGCCATCGACGGTCGCCCGCTCGACCTCACGTACATGGAGTACGAGCTGCTCCGGTTCCTCGCCACCCATCCCGGCAAGGTCTTCACCAGGGAGATGCTGCTGTCGCGGGTCTGGGGCTACGAGTACTACGGCGGCGCCCGTACGGTCGACGTCCACATCCGTCGCCTGCGAGCCAAGCTCTCCGAGGAGCACGCCGCCCTCATCCAGACCGTGCGATCGGTCGGTTACCGATTCGGCCAGTCGCGCTGGGGCTTGTAGGCGGCTGGGCCGCGTTCACCCGGAGGAATCGCCCCCAGGCGACTCCCCCGCAACGGGTAGGGCCTCCAACGACCCGGCCGATCGTGGCCCGAATGCCCGTCCGTCGTTGGCTGCTCCCGAAGTCGCGGCGCCCGGCATTCGATACACGGTGACCGCTTCCGATCACCGTCGTTCAGCAGACCATGCCAGGCCGATCTCCGCATGAGTAGCTGCTACTCATGCCGATTCGCGACACCCCACCGGCGACTGATGCAACAATCGTTGAAATGGCTGGGACCTGGGCCCTCGTCGGCCGTCGTCGCGAACTGGAGCGTTTCCGCGACGTGCTGGCCGCCGGGGAACGTTCGGCTGTCGTTCTCGCCGGGCCCGAAGGCGTCGGGAAGACGCGCTTGGCGGCCGAGTGCCTGGGCATTGCCGAGGGGAGGGGCATGGCCACGGCCCGGGTCAAGGCCAGCCACACCGCCCGCAGCCTTCCCCTGGGCGCGCTGGCGCCCCTCCTCCCGCCTCACGGCGGCCCCGGCCTGGAGCCCGCCGACATGCTGCGGCGGGCGATGGACGCCATCGCCGCCCTGGGCGGTGGCAAGAAGCTCGTCCTGCTCGTCGACGACGCTCACCTGCTCGACGACACGTCGGCGACGCTCGTCTACCAGCTGGCGGCAACCCGCTCGGTCTTCGTGCTGGCGACCGTGCGACAGGAGACCACCGCCCCGGACGCGGTCGTGGCGCTCTGGAAGGACGACCTGGCCGAGCGGGTCGAGGTGTCGCCCCTGGCACCCGGGCACGTCGAGGCCGTGCTGACGGCCGCGCTGGGCGGCCCGGTGAGCGCGGCGACCCTTCACGAGCTGACCGAGCGCAGCGCAGGGAACACGCTCTACCTGCGTGAGCTCGTCCTCGCCGGCAGGGAATCCGGTGCGTTGGCGGAAGAAGACGGCATCTGGCGACTGTCGCGCTCCGTCGTGCTGTCCAGTCGGCTGGTCGAGCTGGTCGAGGGCCGCCTGAGCGGCGTAGCGGACCCGGCACGCAAAGTCATCGAGGCGCTCGCCTTCGGGGAACCCCTGGGCGTGCCGTGCCTGCTCATGGTCATCGACCGCCCGGGACTCGAGTCGTTGGAGAACCGCGGGCTCGTCGCCGTCGCCTACAACGGCCGCCGGCTCGAGGTCTGCCTGGCCCATCCGCTCTACGGCGAGGTCCTCCGGGACCGCATCCCGGCCATGCGGGCGCAGGCGGTGCTCGCCGCGCTGGCCGACCGGGTGCAAAGCGTCGGGGCCCGCCGGCGGGAGGACGCCCTGCGGTTCGCCACGTGGCGGCTGGCCACCGGCGGGGACATGGCGCCCGACGTCATGATGTCCGCCGCGGTGACCGCCCGGGCCCGCTGGGATCTCGGTCTGGCCGCCCGCTTGGCCGAGGCCGCGGTCCGCGCCGGCGGCGGCTTCGACGCCGCTCTGCTCGAGGCCGAGGTCGCCCTCCTGCGCGGGCGGGGCGAGGACGCCGAGCAGACGCTCTCGGCGCTTCTGCCCCTGGCGGCCGACGACCGCCAGCGGGTGCGGGTCGTCTCCGCGCGCGTCGACAACCTGGTGAGGTCGCTCGGGCACACCGCCGCCGCGCTGCAGGTCCTGCGGGAGGCCGAGGCCGTCGTCACCGATCCGGCGGGCCGCGACGAGCTGGCGGTCAAGCGGGGGTTCGCGCTGCACATGGGGGGCCGGTTGGCCGAGGCGCTGGAGGTGCTCGACCCCCTCATCGCCCGGGCCGACGGACCGGCCTTCGGCTTCGCCTGCTACACGGCCGCGGCCTGCCTGGTTCGGGCCGGGCGCCTCCGCGAAGCCGTGGCCGTCCTCGACCGCGGTGCGGCCGTGGTCGACCTCATGCCGGGCGAGGAACAGTCGTTGGCGCGCTGGCTGACCGCGGTGCGCTGCGCCGCGCTGCTCGCCGCCGGCGCCATCGCCGATGCCGAGCGCCTGGCCACCGCCAACCACACCGAGGCGGTCGCCCGGGGCTCCGTCGGGGTCCACGCCGTCTTCTCGCAGATCCTGGCCCGTATCCACCTGGCGGTCGGCGACGTGACCGCGGCGGCTCGGAGCGCCCGCGAATCCCGCACCCTGTTCCGCGAGCGCCGGTACCTGAACCCGGCGCGCACGGCGCTGACCTACCTGGCCCAGGCCGAGGCGCTGGCAGGGTCGGCGGACGGGGCCCGCGCCGCGCTGGCCGAACTGGAGGAGATGGGCCTGCCGACGGAGGCCCTCAACGCAGTCGAGTTGCGTCGCGCCCGCGGATGGGCGCAGGTCGCGGGCGGGAACCTGGCCGGGGCGCGCGCCCACCTCGTGGAGAGCGCCACGCTCGCCCGCCACCAAGGCGACCTGGTGTGGGAATCCGACGCGCTGCACGACCTGGCCCGCCTGGGTTGGGCGGCCGAGGCCGAACCGCGACTGCACGATCTGGCCGTGCTCGTCGAGGGCGACATGGCGCCCGCGCGGGCCCGCCACGCCACCGCCCTCGTGGCCCACGACGCCGAGGCGCTGGACCAGGTCGCAGCCGCCTTCGAGGCGATGGGCGCGTTGCTGCTGGCGGCCGAGGCTGCAGCCGCCTCTGCGGTCGTGCTGCGCCGCCAGGGCGACGTACGCCGGGCCGCGGGGCTCGAGCTGCGCGCCGCGGAGCTGGCCCGCGGTTGCCACGGCGCGGTCACGCCGCCCCTGCGGGCCATCCAGACCCAGGCCTTGCTGAGCGCCCGCGAGATCGAGGTCGCCGCCCTGGCCGCAGCCGGGCTGGCCAACAAGGAGATCGCCGGCCGGCTCAACGTGTCCGTGCGGACGGTCGAGAACCACCTCCAGCGGGTGTACGAGAAGTTGGGCGTCGCCCGTCGGGCCGACCTGGCCCAGGCGCTGACCCCGGTCTGACGCGTGCGGGCTGTGCGCCGCCGGTGGCACCGGGCCGGGGCGCAGTGAGTATCCGATACTCATGACGGGCGGGGCGCGATCTGGTCTGCTGGTGGCGCTCGGCCGGGGCACGGAACAGTGGGATGGCCATGGCACAGGACCGCGGAGAACAGGCCGGTCAGCTCCAGCGTTGCGCGGCGGCGCTGCAGTCGCGGCGGCGGTGGGCGGAGGCGGAGGCCGTTGCCGGGCGGGCGTCGGCGTTGGTCGAGCACGAGCCCGATGCGCCCGCGCTGGGCCGCACCCTCCAGGCCCTGGCCGGCACCCTGGACGACCTGGGCGCCCACGGCCGGGCCGAGACGTTGTACCGGCGGGCCGCCACCATCCTGTCGGCCCTCCCGCCCGAGGGCCCCGACGACGCGGTCCGCATCCGTTGTGCCCGGGGACTTGCCGGCAACCTCCGGATGCAGAGCCGCTACGACGAGGCCGATGTGATCCTGACCGCGGCGCTGGCGTTGTCCGAGCAGCTCCTGGGCCCGTCCGACGTCGACACCGTGGCCACCTTGACCGCGCTCGGGCTGGTGTGCGAGGACCGCCGGCGGCCCGAGGAGGCCGAGGAGCTGTACCGCCAGGCCCTGGCCCGGGCCGAGGGCGGCGCCGGCTGCGATCCCGACGAGGTGGCCGGCATCGCCGCCGCCCTTTCGGGTCTCCTCGAGCGACGGTCGCCGGCGCCGCTGCTGCCCACCGGCCCATGACGACCCGGCCGCCGGCTCACGGCGTCGGGATGTCGGCCGCCTCGAGGGTGACGAGCGCCTCGTCGGACACCTCGGCCAGCTCGACCACCCGGCTGGCCTGGGCCGACACCGCGGCTTCGAACAGGTTGCGCACGACGCGGGCGTTGCCGAATCCCCGGTCTCGCGGCTGGGCCGAGACGTAGGCCAGCACCGCCGTCCGGGCGTCCACGGTCGGCGTGTAGTGGTTCTTGGCCGCCATGCCGTCGAAGATGACCAGCAGCTCGTCGTCGGAGTAGTCGTCGAAGAAGATGGTCTTCGGGAAGCGTGACCGCAGGCCGGGATTGGCGTCGAGGAACTCCGCCATCTCGCCCGGATAGCCGGCGGCGATGAGCACGACGTCGTCGCGATGGTCCTCCATCAGCTTGACGATGGTGTCGATGGCCTCGTGCCCGAAGTCGCCGCCCTGGCCCCGGACCAGGGCGTAGGCCTCGTCGATGAGCAGGACGCCGCCGACTGCGGAGAGGAAGACGTCGCGCACCTTGGTCGCCGTCTGGCCGACGTAGCCGGCCACCAGGCCGGAGCGGTCGCTCTCGACGAGCTGGCCCTTCTCGACCACGCCGAGCGTGCGGTAGATCTGGGCCAGGAGGCGGGCGACGGTGGTCTTGCCCGTCCCCGGATTGCCGGTGAACACCAGGTGGCGGCTGTGCTCGACCACCGGCAGCTCCCGCTCGGTGCGCAGCTTCTCGACCCGGAGCAGGTTGGTGACCAGCTTCACCTCGGCCTTCACCGGGGCCAGCCCCACCAGCCCGTCCAGCTCGGCCAACAGCTCCTCCAAGGGGAGGGCCGGCTCCGACGGCTCGACCGCTGCGGCGGTTGGGGCGGCGGTGGCCGCCGCCGTCCCTGCTGTCGCCGGCACCGGGGCCGGCCGAGGACCGCCCGGTCGCCGAACGCCGGCATCGTCCATGGCCCGCAGCAGGAGGCTGCGGAAGCGCTCGATGGCCGTCAGCTCCCCATGCGACGGCGTGGCGTCGAGGGCGAACACGGCGTGGGCGATGTCGACCGCGGCGAGGTAGTACCGCCACGCCGCATCCGTGCCCGCGTGCAGGTCGGCCCCGATGAGCACCGTGAACAGCGGCGGCGGGGCGTCCAGGAACGTGCGCCGGCCGGCGAGCAGGCCGGCGGCCCGTAGCGCGGCCGGGCTGGCGGCAGCGGCGACGGTGTCGAACCGGGAGGCGAAGACCTCGACGAAGGCGGCCAGCTCCTCGTCGGTGTGGCGGCCGTCGGCGTCGACGAAGGCAGCGGCCAGGTTGAACGCCTCCAGGGCCACGTCGCCCGGCAGCTTTGAGGCGTCGACCTTGCCGCTGTCCGCCACCAGCCCCACCAGCACCGGGGTGAACTCGGCGAGAAATGCCTCGACGGGCCGGCGCAGCGGGCTGTCCACCACCGAAGTGTGGCCGATCGGGCGCTGGGCGCCGGTAGGTGCGGAGATCATCCATTGCGATCACCGGGGCGGGGTGAGAGGTTGGCCGGGATGGCGGAGCTGCCGGAGTTGCGTTCGGACCGTCTGGTGACCCCACCGCCTCCTCACGCGCCGCTGTACGGCCGCCCGCCCGCCTTCGGGGTGGCGCGCGACCTGGAACTGATGAAGCAGGGCCAGCTCCCGGCACGCACACCGCGACCGCCCCGGCGCAGCCGGCTCAACCTTCCGACGCCCGACGGCCGTGGGAGCGTGCGGGCCCGCTGGGCGAGCCGGGACACCGGTCCGACCGACCTCTGGCACCGGCTGCTGTGCCGGTTCGGCCACCACGAGATGCGGGGCGGCCACCAGCTCCAGCTCGGCAGCCAGTTCGTCTACGTCGAACGCCGCTGCAAGTGGTGCGACACCCCGGCCTGAGCCCGGGCGGTCAGGACTGCACCCGCCTCCGGAAGCCGGTGATCCCGAGCCACACGAGGACGACGGTGAACCCGATGAGCCCGAGGAAGATGGCGACGATCGGCATGTGCGGGAACTGGGGCGCGAGCGCGGCCCGGAACGCCTCGCTCATGTACACGAGGGGGTTGATCAGCACGACCCACTTGAGCCAGGGGATCGGCGTCAGCCGGGCCCACGGGTAGTACGACGCGCCCAGGAACGTGATGGGGATCACGATGATGCTGAACACCAGCGGCACCTGGCGGGGGTCGGCGCGGGTGCCGATGGCGAGGCCGAGGCCGGCGCCCAGCAGAGCGGCCAGCGGCGTGACGATCAGCAGCAGCAGCCAGCGCACGTGGAGGTCGACCGCGGTGGCGGGGATGAAAATGGCCAGCGGGAACACGACCAGCGCGGCCAGGATGCCCTGGAGCGCCCCCGACACCACCTTTTGGCCGGCGACGGCCCATACGGGCAGGGGCGCCATGACCCGGTCCTCGATCTCGCGGGTGTAGCCGATCTCCTGGACCAGGGGGAGGGCCACCGCCTGGATGCCCTGGAAGATGCATGCGATGGCGACGACCCCGGGCACGAGGAGGGTGGAGAAACTGGCCTGGGCGCCGGCGCCGGCGCCCCCGACGCCCTGGCCGATGCGGGGGAAGACGTAGGTGAACACGAAGACGAACAGCAACGGCTGCATCACCGTTCGCAGGACGAACGTGAAGAGGTTCTTGCGGAGGACGGCCACGTCCCGGAGCAGGAGGGCGCCGAAGGCGCTGCCCTGGGTCGGTTCGGCGTTGACCGATCGGGCGCTCGTCGCCAGTGCGCTCATTCCCGCAGATCCTTTCCGGTCAGGCTGATGAAGACGGTTTCGAGCGTCGGCTCCGTGACCGACAGGTCCGTCAGGGTGTAGCCGCCCCGCTCGGCGTGGTCGACGATGCGGGGGAGCACGCCGCGGATCCCCCGGAAGCTCACCTGCACAGTGTGGTCGACCACCTGCGACTCGAAGGCGCCGTCCATCGTCCCCAGGTGGGCCGACAGGGCGGCGAGGTCGGCATCGGCCGACACCTTGACGACGCTGTCGGCGCCGACCGAGCGCTTCAACGCCTCCGGCGTGTCGAGGGCCAGCAGCTTGCCGTGGTCCATGATCGCCACGCGGTCGGCCAGCTTGTCGGCCTCCTCCATGTAGTGGGTGGTGAGCAGGATCGTCTGGCCCTCGCCGTGGAGCTCGCCCAGGATCTCCCACAGCGCCAGACGGCTCTGCGGGTCGAGCCCGGCGGTCGGCTCGTCGAGGAACAGCACCCGCGGCCGGTGCAGGATCGACCGGGCGACCATGAGCCGCTGCGCCATACCGCCCGAGAGGGTGGACACGTCGGCCTCGGCCCGGTCGGCCAGACGGAACTTCTCGAGCATCTCGGTGGCCGCGGCACGGGACCCCTTGGCCCCCATGCCGAAATACCGCCCGTGGAAGTAGAGGTTCTCCCAGACGGTCAGGCTGCGGTCGAGGGTGTTCGACTGCGACACGACGCCGATGACCTGTTTCGCCCGGGGCGGGTCGCCAACCACGTCGACCCCGGCCACGGCGGCGCGCCCGCTGGTGGGCACCACACGCGTCGTGAGCATCCCTACGGTCGTGGTCTTCCCGGCGCCGTTCGGCCCCAGCAGCCCGAAGATCTCCCCTTCGAAGACCTCCAGATCGAGGGCGTCGACCGCGGTGAGCCGGCCGGCGTTGCCGGGCAGTGGAAAGGTCTTGGTGAGGGCCTCGGTGGAGATGACGGGTTCGGGCAACAGCGCTCCTTCGGCGGGCACGCTACCCGGGGACCTTGCCGTAAAAGAGGCGCTCCACCACGGCCCGGGAGCGACGGGTGGTGCGCCGGTACTGCTCCCGCAGCTCCTGGGGGTCGGTCCCGAGCGAGCGGGCCAGCCGGGCCAGCTGCTCGGGGCGGCTCGGCAGGGCGTCGCCCGGCGACCCCCGGACGAGGAACAGCCGGTTGCGGGCCCGCTCGCAGAAGCGGTACGCCTCGGCCAGCACGACGTGGTCGTCGCCGGACAGCGCCCCCGCCCTCTCCAACGCGGCGAGGGCGGCCATCGTCCCCGTCGCCCGGACGCCGTGCTGGAGCTGGAGGAGCTGGGCGCAGAACTCGACGTCGGACAGCGACCCCCGCCCGAGCTTGAGGTGGAACTGGGGGTCGTCGCCCGCCGGGAGGCGCTCCCGCTCGATGCGCGCCTTCACCCGACGGATCTCGCGGACGTCCTCGTCGGTGAGGTCCGCGCCCCACACGTGCGGCTCAACGATCTCGAGGAAGCGCCGGGCCACCCCGGGGTCACCGGCCACGGGACGGGCCCGCACCAGCGCCTGTCGCTCCCAGGTCCGGGCCCAGCGCCCGTAGTAGGCCCGGTAGCCGTCCAGGCTGCGGGCCAGCGGCCCGTCCTTGCCCTCGGGCCGCAGGTTGAGGTCGACGCGATAGATGCGGGTGGGAGGCGACATGCCGGCGAGGAAGCGGACGAGCGTGGCGCCCACCCGCTCGGCGGCGGCGAAGTCGGCCGCGGTTGCGCCCTCGTAGACGAAGAGCAGGTCGAGGTCGCTGGCGTAGGACAGCTCGGCCCCACCGAAACGGCCGACGGCGACCACCGCGAACGGCAGCGGCGGCGCCAGCGAGTCGAGGGCAGCGGCGAGGGCCGCCTCGGCCAGCGCGGTCAGCTGGCCGGCGGTCACGACCACCTGGTCCTCGCCCACGCCCCCGGCCAGGTCGAGCACGTCGGCCGCGGCCACCCGCAGCTCCTCCCGCCGCTTGTAGCGCAGGAGCGCGACCTGGCGGTCCTCCACGTGATCGCGCCAGGCGACGGCGTTGAGGGCGCCGGCCCGCAGGACGTCCGGCGGGCGCGGCGTCAGCCCCTCGGGCTGGCCGAGGGAGGGGATCATGTCCGGCTGGTGCTCGAGGGTCTGGGCGAACAGCCGGCTGGTCCCGAGAAGGACGCACAGCCGTCGGGCCGCCTCGGGTGACTCGCGGAACGCCCCGGCCAGCTCGGTCGCTTGCTGGTCGCCCGACGCCAGCACCCGCAGGCCGAGGAGCCCGAGGTCGGGATCCGGCGACTCGGACAGCCAACCGAGCAGCAGGGGCAACATCTGCTGCATCAGCCGCGACCGCCGGGTCAGCCCGCGGGTCAGCTCCCGCAGGGCCTGGCGCGTCCGCTCGGCATCGCCGAAGCCGAAGGCGGACAAGCGGGCCTCGACCGCCTCGCTGTTGAGCGCCGATCCCCCGTCGCCGGTGAGCTGGTCGAGGAGGGGACGGAAGAACAGGTGCTCGTGAATGGCACGGACGGTGGCCTGCTGACGGGTGAGGTAGCCCGCGAGCAGCTCGCCGGCCCTGGCCTCCGGCGTGTCCCGGTAGCCCATGACGCGGGCCAGCCGGTCGAGGGCGGCGCGGTCCGACGGGAGGGTGTGGACCTGCTGCTCGGCCACCAGCTGGAGCCGGTGCTCCACGGCGCGGAGCAGACGGTAGGCGTAGTCGAGGGCCCGCGAGTCGCTCATCTCGACGTAGCCGCCGGCGCCGAGCTCGGCCAGCGCCTCCAGGGTCGTCGGCGAACGCAGGGCCGCATCCTGCTGGCCGTGCACCAGTTGCAGGAGCTGCACCGAGAACTCGATGTCGCGGATGCCGCCCCGGCCCCGCTTCACCTCGCGGTCGGTCAGACCCTTGCGGGCCAGTGCGGCCTCGGCGCGCGCCTTCATGGACCGGACCTCGCGCAGGTCGTCGGCGGTGAACGGTCGCTGCCACAGGCGCTCGCGTGCCGCGGCAGCGAACCGCTCCCCCAGGTCGCCCGCACCGGCCACCGGTCGGGCCTTGAGCAACGCCTGGAACTCCCACGTCTGGGCCCACCGGTCCCAGTAGGCCTCGTAGGAGTCCAACGACCGTACCAGTGGCCCGTCGCGACCTTCCGGGCGGAGATCGACGTCGACCCGGAAGCACGTCCGGGCCACGTCCAGCACGGCCCGGGCGGCGCGGGCGTCGTCGGGTGCACCGCTGCCGACGAACACGATGTCGACGTCGCTGGCGTAGTTCAGCTCGGCACCACCGAGCTTGCCCATGCCGATGACCGCCAGCCCGTCGGCGGCGGGGCCGCCGGCGCGGCAGGCGGCGGCCAGGACCTCCCGGGCCATCTCCGCCAGGGCACCGGCCACCACGGGCAGCTCGTCGAGGCCCAGCAGGTCACGCGCCGCGATGCGCAGCAGCTCCAGCCGCTTCCACCGGCGGACGTCGCCCAGCTCCGCGAGCACCGGACGGCGGTCCAGGTCGGCCAGCACGGCGATCGCCGCGTTGCGGTCGGCCAGGCACAGCTCGGTCAGCGACCGGCTGGCCGCGGTGACGGCGACCAGGGCGGCCTGCAGGCACTCCTCCGCCTCCAGCCGCGCCGCCAGCCCCGGATCCGCATCCACCAGCCGTTCCACCGCAACCCGGACCGCGGCGGGTGCAGCCGAGTGCTCCACCGCGGCCCGCAGCGACATGCGCCCCAGTCTCCCAGCCGACCAGCCCACGCCGGCGTGTGGACGAGACTGCCCCGATGATCATCGACATCGTGCAGGCCGGCGATCCCGTCCTCCGGCGGCCGGCCCGGCCGGTCGCCCCCGAGGAGATCGCGACACCGTTCCTCCAGGAGCTGGTCGCGTCGATGCGCCAGACGATGCACGCGGCGCCGGGCGTCGGGCTGGCTGCGCCCCAGGTCGCGGAGGCGCTGCAGGTCGTGGTCATGGAGGATGGCGGCGGCCACCTCGACGTCATGAGCCCGGCCCGGCTCCAGGATCTCGATCGGCGGCCGTTGCCGTTCACCGTGCTGATCAACCCGACGGTCGAGCCGGCCGGCGGCGAGCGCACCGAGTTCTTCGAAGGGTGTCTGAGCGTGAGCGGCTTCTACGCCCTTGTCCCGAGGTGGCGCGCCGTGACCGTGCGGGCGCTCGACGCCACCGGCGCCCAGGTGGAGCTCCGGCTCGAGGGCTGGCCGGCCCGGATCGTCCAGCACGAAGCCGACCACCTGGCCGGGACGCTGTACCTGGACCGGATGGATCCGCGCTCGTTCACGACATCGGCGAACCTCGGCCGGTACTGGAAGGCCCGCCCGGCGGCCGACGTGCGGGCCGCGCTCGGGCCGCCGGCCTGACCGTGGCCGCCGGGGCCGGTCAGGGCAGGCGCCAGCTCGACAGCATGGCGTCGAACGCGTCGCCGCCGGTCCCACCGTCGCCGACCACGCTGGCCAGCCACAGGCGATCGCCCTTCGGGATCATGACCATGCGCCCGTCGTGCCCGTCGACGGTGGCCTTGACCGACACGGCCCGGCCGGCGGGAAGGTCGACCAGGACGACGGTGCGGTAGTCGAGCACGATCCGGGGCGACAACGGCAGGCCGCCGCCCGAGAGCCGCTTGGCCAGGACCTCGGCGGGCGGCAGCGGCGCGCCGACGTCGGCGTGGGCCAGCTCCACCCTGGCGCCGGCGGGTGACACCGCCACCAGGTCGTCGCTCGAGACGTCGGACGCCGTCACCCAGGCCGCGGGCACGGTGATCGTCGCCCCGGCGGCCGTCACCTGCACGGGCGGCCCGTGGGTCGCGGCGAGGGCGACGACGAGGAGCATCCCGTTGAAGGCGGCATGGGCGCAGATGGAGCCGATCAGCCCCCGTCGCCAGTAGACGAGGCCGAAGACGACGCCCATGAAGAGGTAGTAGCGGAACTGCTCGAGGCGAAGGTGGGCCAGGCTGAAGGCGGCCGCGCTGACCAGCACCGCCACCCGGCGACCCCGGCCGCGCAGCGCCTCGGCGAGAAAGCCCCGAAAGACCAGCTCCTCGACCACCGGGGCGGCGACCGCGAGCAGCAGGAAGCCGAGGATCAGTGGGCCCACGGCGCCGTTCGCCGCCAGCACCGCACTCGTCGGATCGAGGACCGGGTGGCCCAGGGCGAGGCGCAGCACCGCGACCAGCAGCAGGGCCAGGCCGCCGCCGACGACGAAGCCTTCGCCCGCGCCGACCAGCGCGGTGTCGCGTCCGAGCACCGGCCGAAGCCCGAGCGACGCGGAGCGCCCCATGACCCACAGCGCGGTGGCGCCGTAGAAGATGAGGCCGGTGACCAGCGACAGCTTGACGGCCGAGGCCAGGTCCATGGAGCTGGCGACGACGTAGCCGGCCAGCACCAGCTGGACGGCGAGGTTGAGGGCGATAACCCCGGCCACCGTCCGCCCGGCGCGCCGTCCGGCGACCGACGACCGGACCGGGCCGGCGGGGTCGACGTCGGCGTGCAGCCCGCCCTTGGCCCTGATGTCGGCCGGCGCGTTCGCGCCGCACTGGATGCAGCGTTCCCGCCCGATGTTGCCGTAGCCGCACTTGGCGCAGAGCCAGCGCGCAGCCCAGTCGTCGAAGTCGTCGTCGTCGAGAACCGCCGTGCTTCCGCCCCGCCGCTTTGTCATGACGGCATTGTCGACGTCGGACGCCACCGGCTTGAGCGGGCGGTCGGCGAGGCGTGCCGCCGTCGTTAGGATCCGGTCATGGCTCGACTGCGGGTCGCCGCGTGCCAGATCGACAACGTCGTGGGCGACCTCGACGGCAACGTGGCCTGCATCCTCGCCGCACTGGAGCGGGCCGACAGCGCCGGCTGCGACGTCGCCATCTTCCCCGAGCTGGCCATCACCGGGTACCCGCCCGAGGACCTCCTGCTCAAGCCGGCGTTCGTGGCCGACAACCAGGCCGCCCTGGCCAAGCTGGCCGCCCGCACCGGCCGGTGCGCGGCCGTGGTGGGCTTCGTCGACTCCGGCCGCGACCTCTACAACGCGGCCGCGGTCTGCGCCGGCGGCGAGGTCCACGGCGTGTACCGCAAGCGCATGCTCCCCAACTACTCCGTGTTCGACGAGCAGCGGTACTTCGCCCCCGGCCGCGGCGACCCGTCGCTGTTCGTGATCGGCGGCGTCCGCGTCGGCATCTCCATCTGCGAGGACGCCTGGTCGCCCGACGGGCCCATCGCCGACGAGGCGGCCGGCGGCGCCGAGTTGATCCTGAACGTGAACGCGTCGCCCTACTACGCAGGGCGGCTGGCCGAGCGCGAGCGCATGCTGGCCACCCGCGCCGCCGACGCGTCGTGCGCGCTGGTCTACGTGAACCTGGTCGGGGGCCAGGACGAGCTCGTGTTCGACGGGGCGTCGCTGGTCCTCGACGCCGACGGGCGGGTCGTGGCCCGGGGACCGCAGTTCCGCCAGGCCGACCTCATCGCCGACGTCGACATCCGCCCCGTCTTCCGCAAGCGCCTGCTGGATCCGCGTGGCCGGGCCATGGCGCCTCCGCTGCCCGAGATCCTGGTGTCGGCCGAGCCGCGCGCCCACGACGCCCCGCCGCCGACGTCGCCGTACGAGCCGCTGTCGGCGGTCCAGGAGGTCTACGAGGCCCTGGTGCTGGGCACCGCCGACTACGCCCGCAAGAACGGGTTCACCGACGCGGTGCTCGGCCTGTCCGGCGGGGTCGACTCGTCGCTGGTGGCGACCATCGCCGCCGACGCCCTGGGGCCCGACCACGTGCACGGCGTCTGCATGCCGTCGCGCTTCTCCAGCGAAGGGTCGCTGGGCGACGCGCTCCTGCTGGCCGACTCGCTCGGCATCGAGAGTCGCACCATCGCCATCGAGCCCGCCCACGCCGCCTTCCTGGAGATGCTGGCCCCGTCGTTCGCCGGGGTCGACGAGGACCTGACCGAGGAGAACGTGCAGGCCCGCGTCCGGGGGACGACCCTCATGGCCCTGTCCAACAAGTTCGGCTGGCTGGTGCTGGCCACCGGGAACAAGAGCGAGATGGCGGCGGGCTTCTCCACCCTCTACGGCGACCTGGCCGGCGGTTTCGCGGTGATCAAGGACGTCGGGAAGCTGTTGGTCTACGAGCTGTGCCACGACCGCAACGCCCGGGCCGTGGCCAAGGGCGAGGCGGCACCCATCCCCGACGCGGTGCTCACCAAGCCGCCGTCGGCCGAGCTGCGGGCCGGCCAGCGCGACGACCAGTCGCTGCCCCCGTACGAGGAGCTCGACCCGATCCTGGAGGCCTACGTCGAGGGCGACGCCACCGCCGGCGACCTCGCCGCCGCCGGGTTCGACCGGGACCTGGTCCGCCGGGTGGTCACCCTGGTCGACCGGGCCGAGTACAAGCGTCGCCAGGCGCCTCCGGGGGTACGGGTGACGCCGAAGGCCTTCGGCAAGGACCGCCGCTTGCCGATCACGAACCGCTACACCGGGTAGTACGATGGCATGGAACGACCTCTGTACCGGAAGGGGTTGACCTGCCCGGTAGAGTGGAGGAAGACATTCGACGCCGACACATCGATTGCCGGAATGCCCGCGTCCTCCACGGCGTTGTCTCTTTGCCGGTCCGCACTGCTAGCGCTGCCGCTAGCTGAACACCCAAGGAAGAAGCTTTCAACGTGCCCAAGGAGCGAGTCGAGCGGGATGAGGAAGACCTCGTCCGGCTGTACCTCACGGATATCGGCCAGTACCCGCTGCTGACCAAGGACGACGAGGTTCGCCTGGCCAAGGCCATCGAGGCCGGCAACGAGGCGCGCGTCCACCTCGAGGCCGAGGGTCCCGCGCTGCCTCAGGCCCGCAAGCGCGAGTTGCGCCGCACCAACGCCGAGGGCGTCAACGCCCAGCGCACCTTCGTGCAGTCGAACCTGCGCCTGGTGGTCTCCATCGCCAAGAAGTACCAGGCGTCCGGGTTGCCCCTGCTCGACCTGATCCAGGAGGGCAACCTCGGCCTGATGCACGCGGTCGAGAAGTTCGACTGGCGCAAGGGGTTCAAGTTCTCCACCTACGCCACCTGGTGGATCCGCCAGGCCATCACCCGCGGCATCGCCAACACCGGCCGTACCATCCGCCTGCCCGTCCACGCCGGCGACACCCTGGCCCGCCTGCAGAAGGCCCGGGCCCGGCTGGAGCTCAAGCTCGGCCGCCCGGCCACCCTCTCGGAGCTGTCGGCCGAGGTGGAGATGCCCGAGGACAAGGTCACCGAGGCCCTGCGCTTCGCGGCCGAGCCGCTGTCGCTCTCCGAGCCCCTGCGCGAGGACGGCGACGCCGAGCTGGGCGACGTGGTCGAGGACCGCTCGGCCGAGTCGCCCTTCGAGGTGGCCGCCACCGCCCTGCTACCCGAGGAGATCTCCAAGCTGCTCGGCCCGCTCGACGAGCGCGAGCGCGAGATCCTGCGCCTGCGCTTCGGCCTGGACCGGGGCGAGCCCCGCACCCTCGAGGAGGTGGGCGAGCACTTCAACCTCACCCGGGAGCGCATCCGCCAGATCGAGGCCCGGGCCATGTCCAAGCTGCGCCACCCGTCCTCGGACACCGGCGCCCGGGACCTGCTGGCCGTCTAGCGCGCCGCTGGCCGGAGCCCGGGCGGGCGGGCGGAACGGCTACGACCGCAGCACCGACAGGCCGACCACGAAGAACACGAGCCAGGCCACGATCCACGCGGCCATGAGCCCGGCGGCGGCGTAGAGGGCACCTCGCGGCACCCGCTCGAACCAGGTGCCGTAGGTCGCCGCGCTCGGCCTGCCGGTGTCGAGCCGGGGCAGCACTCCCAACCGGTCGAGCACCGCCACCACGGCAACCGCCAGCACCACCGCGGGCACGAGGATCAGCACGACCAGCATTAGCGCGGCGTCCCACTGAAGAAGCCGGGCGGGGCCGTCGCCGGGTTGGCGGTCGATGTGGCAGCCGGCGGCACGTAGACCGGCGGGGCGATGACCGGCGGCTCGGTCGTCGCAGGCGGTCCGGCGCCGGGATAGCCGCCCGGGGGCAGCGGCGGCACGGTGCCGTAGTCGGTCGGCGGCACGTAGTAGCTCGGAGGAGGCCCGTAGGGGTAGGCGGGCTGGGCCCCGTAGTCCGTCGACGGCGGGACGTAGGGCTCGGTCACCGGAGGCGCGGTCGGCGTGGTGATCACCTGGGGTGGGGGACTCAGGGTGGACGGCGGCTCGGGCTTGGCCGGCGGCGTGAAGTCGGCCTCGGGCTGGCCGTCGAGGGCGGCGGCCGTGTAGTCGTGCCAGGCCTTGGCCGGGATGGTGCCGCCGAAGACCCGGGGGACCCCCTTGATGTTGACGAGGGGCCGCTGGCTGTCGGAGTAGCCCATCCACACCGCGGTCGACAGCTGGGGCGTGTAGCCGACGAACCAGGCGTCGCTGTAGTTCTCCGCCGTACCCGTCTTGCCCGCCGTCCCGTTGGGCCGGCCCAGGTCGGCCGCGGTACCCGTCCCGTACCCGACGACGTCCTTGAGCACGTCGTTGACCTGGTTGGCCACGTTCTCGTTGAGCACCCGCTTGCCGGCCCGGGTCCGGTTGTCCTCCAAGACGTTGCCCTTGGCGTCGGTCACCCTCACGACGGGTGTGGCGCTGAACTGCATGCCCTGATCGGCGAACACCCCATAGGCGGCGGCCATGTCCAGCGGCGACACCTCCGCCGCCCCGAGGGTCAGGCTCGGCCCGTAGGGCTCGCCGTTCGGCTGCTTGCCGTCCGGGCTGACCATGGTGATGCCGACGCGGTGGGCCAGCTCGGCCACCTTCTTCACGCCGACGTCCTGGATGAGCTGGGCGAAGACCGTGTTCACCGACGACGCGGTGGCCTGGCGCAGCGTGATGGTCCCGTACCCGCCGCTCTCCACGTTGTGGACCGTGCAGCCCACGCCGGTGCAGTGCGGATAGGTGTACGAGCTCGGGCCTCGGTACGTCTTGTCGGCGGTCATGCCCTGCTCGAAGGCGGCGGCCAACGTGAACGGCTTGAACGACGACCCGGGCTGGCGGCCGGTACCCCCGCCGGGCACGCAGACCGGATCGTCGCCGGACACCGGCGTCGACTGGTTCGGGCAGTTGCCCAGGGCGAGGTTGACCTGGGACTGGCTGAAGTCGCGCCCGCCGACGATCGCCTTGACCTGGCCCGTGCGCGGGTCGACGGACGCGAGGGCCATCTCCAGCGGGGCGGAGGTCCCCTTGAGCGCCTCGTTGACCGCGGCCTCGGCCTTGGCCTGCATCGTCGGGTCGAGCGACGTCTCCACCCGCAGGCCGCCCTGGTACACCTTCTCCGCCCCGTAGCGGGCGATCAGGTAGCTGCGGACGTAGTCGCTGAACCACGGGTACTTGGACTCCGACGGCTTCGGCGGCTGGATCACCGTCGCCGTCGACTGATCGGCGTTGGCCGGGAGGTTGTCGGCCAGGGTGACCTTCAGCGGCTCGGCCTGGGCCAGCTCGACCGGCGAGATGCGGCCCTGGTCGAACATCTTCTTCAACACCAGTTGGCGCTGGTACTCGGCCTCGCCCGGGCTGACGCGGGGGTCCGAGAAGCTCGGAGACGACAGCAGCCCGGCCAGCATGGCCGACTCGGACAGCGTCAGGTCCTTGACCGAGGTGTGGAAGTACGTGTCGGCCGCCGCACCGATCCCGTAGGCGCCGCTGCCGAAGTAGGCCCGGGAGAGGTACTGGTACAGGATCTCGTCCTTGCTGAGCTTCTTCTCGACCCGGCCGGCGAGGATCGCCTCCCGCAGCTTGCGCCCGATCGTGCGCTGGTCCCCGACGTACGCCAGGCGGACGTACTGCTGGGTGATGGTGGAGCCGCCCTCCTTGTAGCCGCCTCCTTCGAGGTCGGCGACGAACGCCCGCAGGATGCCCCGGGAGTCAACGCCCTTGTGGCTGAAGAACCGCTGGTCCTCGGCGGCCACGACCGCGTTCACGAGGACGGGTGGGATGTCGCCCCGGGCGACGGGCAGGTTCGTGTCGAAGCGGCGGAAGTTCGCGATCTCCACGCCGTTCTGGTCGTAGACCCGGGTGATGCCAGCTTCGATGGTCGGACGCAGCGCGGGAAGAGATCCGGACAGCGGCGCCGACAGCAGGAACATGGCCAGCAGGGCGACGACGAGCACGGGGACGAGCACGCTGGCCACCGCCAACGCCGTCACCCCCCGCCACATGGGGTCGTCCAGGAACCCCGACGCCGGCCACGGGCGCGAGCGTTCGGCGAAACGGCCGAGGACGGCCTGCGACGCCGACACCCTGCCCCCTCCCCCCGACTTTCCCGAGTCGCCGTTCGACGTGCCTGCGCCGCCCAACGTCTGGACCGCTGCCCGCTACTCCTCCCCACCGGCGCGACAAACCACACCTCGGGAAACCGGGTCGGCGGATCCCCGGTAGGGTCGCAGGCGGAGGTGTCCGGGCACCTGGTGGGCTCCCCCGCCTTCAAAGCGGGTGGGACGGGCGATCCCCGTCCGGCGGGTTCGATTCCCGTCCACCTCCGCCACCTGCGCTGTCGAGCGCCCGCCGGCCGCCGCCCGCCGTTCTCCGGCGGGGCGGGGCGCGCCCTGCTCGCCGCCACCGCTAGGCTGCGGACCATGAAGAAGCTCATTCTGCTCGTCATGCTCGTTGCCCTCGGCGTGGTTGCGGCCAAGAAGGTCCGGGGCGCCTAACCCCGGCCGGGCCGGCGCGGCGGCGCCGGAAGCCTGACCGAAGTCGGCCCGACCGCCGACGAGATGCATCCGACCGGTGACGCCGCCGGTCCCTTCGACAAGGGTCTTGCCGAACGGTGGCGGGGCCGCTAGTTTTTCGTTCGATTCCTTCCTCTTCCCCGAGGCTCAGTCCTACGCGCCCGGGAGAAGTCGATGCTCATTGCCTGCTGGTCACCCAAAGGGGGCAGCGGCACCACCGTGATCGCCTGCAGCCTGGCGGCCGTGCTGTCGCGCCCGGCACACCGGGCCGCCGGCGGCGTGCTGGTCGCCGACCTCGCCGGTGACGCCGCTGCGGTGCTGGGCCTGCCCGAACCGACGGGCCCGGGCCTGGCCGAGTGGCTGGCGGCCGGCCCCGACGTCGCCGCCACCGCTCTGGGTCGGCTGGAGGTCGAGGGCGGTCCGGGGTTGCGGTTGCTCGGCTGGAAGCGGCCCGGGCCCGGGTTCCGGCCGGGGCCCGGACGGGCCGAGGCGCTGGTCGACGCGCTCACCGCCGATGCCCGACCGGTGGTGGCCGACTGCGGCGCGGCCGACGAGGGCGCCGGCCTCGCCGTGGCCGCGGCAGCTCCCGTCTCGCTGCTCGTGCTGCGCCCTTGCTACCTGGCGCTCCGGCGGGCGCTGGCCGCGCCGGTACGGCCCTCGGGCGTCATCCTGGTGGCCGAACCGGGCCGGTCGCTCGGGCGGCGCGACGTCGAGGACGTCCTCGGCGTCCCGGTCCGGGCCGAGGTGGAGGTGGACAGCGCCGTCGCCCGTGCGGTCGATGCCGGCCTGCTGACCCGGCGCATCCCCCGCACGCTGGAGCGGGCCCTGCGCGGCGCCGTCGGTGGCATCGCCCGTCAGGACGCGGCATGACCGCGCCGGCCCTCGTCGCCCCGGCGGCACCGCTCGCCGGAGCCAAGGCCCGGATCCACGCCCGGCTCCTCGCCGAGGGGGGCACCGGTGCCCTGGCCGAGCGGGTCGCCGCCCTGGTCGACGACGAGGTGCCCCTCCTCGGCGGCGGCCTCCGCCAGCGCCTGGTGGCGGGCGTCCTGGCCGACGTCTGCGGGCTCGGGGCCCTCGAGCCGCTCCTGGCCGATCCGGAGGTGACCGAGATCATGGTGAACGGGCCCGGGCGGGTGTGGGTCGAGCGCAACGGCGTCCTGGCCCGGGTCCCGGTGGACCTGGACACCGCGGCCATCGAGCACCTCATCGAAAAGGTCGTCGCCCCCCTCGGGCTGCGGATCGACCGGTCCTCACCCCTGGTCGACGCCCGGCTGCCCGACGGATCGCGCGTCAACGCGGTGGTTCCGCCCCTCGCCGTCGACGGGCCCTGCCTCACGGTCCGCCGGTTCGGCGCCCGCGCCATCCCCCTGGCCGCGTTCGCCCCTCCGGCGGTGGCTGCGCTGCTCGCCGCGGCTGTCGCCGACCGTCGGAACATCGTCGTCTCCGGTGGCACCGGTGCGGGCAAGACCACGCTGCTGAACGCGCTGGCGTCGTGCATCCCGGCGTCCGAACGGGTGATCACCGTCGAGGACGCGGCCGAGCTGGCCCTTCCCGGCGACCACGTGGTCCGCCTGGAGGCCCGACCGGCGAACGCCGAGGGCGCCGGAGAGGTCCGCATCCGTGACCTGGTCCGCAACGCCCTGCGCATGCGCCCGGACCGCATCGTGGTCGGCGAGGTCCGGGGCCCGGAGGCGCTGGACATGCTCCAGGCCATGAACACCGGCCACGAGGGGTCGCTGTCGACCTGCCACGCCAACAGCCCGGACGACGCCCTCCGCCGGCTGGAGACGATGGTGCTGATGGGCGAGGTCCAGCTCCCGCTGGCCGCCGTCCGCAGCCAGCTGGAGTCCGCTCTCGATCTGGTGATCCAGGTCGCCCGGCGCCCCGACGGGAGCCGCAAGGTCGTCGCGGTGGCCGAAGTGCTCGAAGGTGGAGAACAGGCCGACGGCGGTGCCCGGACCCGGCTCGTCGCCGACGCCACCCGGGTCCTGGCCGAGCTCCGGCCCCGGCGGGTGGCCACGTGATCCCCGCCGTCCTCGCCGCCACCGCCGTCCTGGCTTGCGGCGCCCTGGCGCGGGCCGCCTTCCGGCTCAGCCGGCGGGATGCGGTGGCGCGCCGGCTGCCGGGCGGGTCGTCCCCCTCCGACGTGGGCACGGCCGACGCCGCGCCGAGCGGGCGGGGGCGGTGGAAGCCGATCGAGCCGCCGGCCCGGGTCGGCGCCGCGCTCTCGGACGCCGCCCTCCCGCTGCGGCCGGCGGTGGCCTGGACGGCCTGGCTGGCCGCCTTGGGGCTCGGCCCGGTCGTCGCCGCCGTGGCCGGCGGGCCCGGCCTGGCCGGCGTGGTCGGCATCGGGCTGGCCGCAGGGCCGGTGCTCATCGTCCGCTCGCGGCGGGGCGGCGCCGGCGCCCGGTTGGAACAGGCCCTGCCCGGCGCCCTGGAGTCGGTCGCCCGGTCGCTGCGCTCCGGAGCCTCGCTTCGCCAGGCGGTCGAGGAGGCGGGAGGCGCCCGAGCCAGTGGCCCCCAGCTCGCGGTCGAGCTGTCCCGTGCCGCGGCGGAGGCGGCCCAGGGTGCCAGCCTGGTCACGGCCCTGGAAGGCATCGCCGCCCGACGGCCGTTGCCTGGGGTTCGTCTCGGTGTCGCTGCGCTGTGCCTCGGGGCTGAAACCGGCGGCGCCCAGGCCCGAGCGGTCGACGGCGTCGCCGCCACCGTGCGCGAGCGCCTGGCCGTGGCCGCCGAGTTGCGGGCGCTGTCCTCGCAAGCCCGCATCTCGGCCCTGGTGATCGGGCTGGCGCCGGTCGGCTTCGGCGGGTTCGCGGCGGCCACCGACCCCCGGACGTCGCAGTTCCTGCTGCACACGCCCGCAGGCCTCGGCCTGCTGAGCGCGGGCCTCACGCTGGACGGCCTGGGATGGCTGTGGATGCAGCGCCTGGCGCGGGTCGACGTATGACCTCACCGCCGGTGGTGTTCCTGGCCTGGGCCGCAGTCGTCCTCACCGCCGGCTGGCGCCACCGACCCGCCCCCGCCCGCATCCGGTCGCTCGGGCCGCCACCGGTCGGCCCGGGAGGCGACGTGCCCGTCGCCGCCCACGAAGCGGCCCTGAGCCGCATGCTCGAGCGGTCGGGCCAGGCGCTGCTGCACCGGCTGGGCCGCGCGCCCGCCCCCGGAGAGGGGCGCCGGGTGGCGACGGCGCTGCTGGTGGCGGCGGTGGCCCTGCCGGTGCTGCCGCCCCTCGCCCTGCCGGCCGGTGCGGTGGCCTGGGCGCTGCCGGCCCTCGGCGCCCGGCGACGGCACCGGCGGCACCTCGCCGCGGTGGCCGCCGACCTCCCGGACGTGGTCGACCTGCTGGTGCTGGCC
>DATASA010000157.1:0-1701 GCA_036269435.1 Acidimicrobiales bacterium
CGTGCCCTTCCGGCCGGTGGAGTACACCCCCGGGCACCCGGCCCTGACCGGCCCGGACGGCGAACGGGCCCGGGCGTGGGCCCGGGGACGGGCCGACGACCTGCGGTCGGTTGACGGAAGGGGCTCGGGCCGTGGCACGCCCACTGCGCCGCCGGCCTTGCGATCCTGTTCGCACCCTTGGCCGCCACCCTCGGCGGCTGTCGACGTTGCCTGCGACGTGGCAAACGACGCGCTCCTCGAGTCCGGCGTGGACTGGCGCCAGGCCAGCCGGCAACCGCCCGCCTTTCATGGGCCGTCCAGCTACCCTCGTCTGCATGACTCCTACCTTCACTGCGGACACCTTCGTCGGCGACCGGTCCAGCGAGGTGTACTCGCGGTTGCTCAAGGAGCGCATCGTCTTCCTGGGGTCCGAGGTCACCGACACCTCGGCCAACCTGATCTGCGCCCAGCTGCTGCTGTTGCAGTCCGAGGACGGCGAGCGGGACATCTACCTCTACGTGAACTCGCCGGGCGGGTCGGTGTCGGCCGGCATGGCCATCTACGACACCATGCAGTACGTCAGCTGCGACGTGGGCACGATCTGCCTGGGCATGGCCGCCTCCATGGGCCAGTTCCTGCTGTGCGCGGGGACGCCGGGCAAGCGGTACGCCCTTCCGCACTCCCGGGTGCTGATGCACCAGCCGTCGGCCCAGATGCAGGGGGCGGCGGTCGACATCGCCATCCACGCCGAGCAGATCGTCTACACGAAGCGGATCATGGCCGAGCGCATCGCCCAGCACACCGGCCAGAAGGTCGAGCAGATCGAGCTCGACTTCGACCGGGACCGCTGGTTCACGGCCGAGGAGGCCAAGGCGTACGGCATGATCGACCACGTCATCTCCCGGGCCGCCCAGGTCGCAGCCTGACGGTCGGGCCTCGTGCCTGAACCCAGGAACTCCACGCCGTGAAGGTCGCCGTCACCGGCTCGCACGGCCTCATCGGCAGTGAGCTGGTGGCGGAGCTCGGGCGGCACGGCCACCAGGTCACCCGGCTGGTCCGCGGCGACCCGGCCGCCGGCGAGGCGGCGTGGGACCCGGGCGCCGGCACCATCGAGGCGCACAAGCTGGAGGGTCACGACGCCGTGGTGCACCTGGCCGGCGTGGGGATCGGCGACCACCGCTGGACCGACGAGCACAAGCGGGCCGTCCTGGACAGTCGGGTCCAGGGGACGGGCCTGCTGGCCCGGACCCTGGCCGGGCTCTCGCATCCCCCTGCCGTCCTCGTGTCCGGTTCGGCGGTTGGCTTCTACGGGTCGGAGGGCGACGGGACCTTCACGGAGGCCAGCCCGCAAGGCCGCGGCTTCCTGGCCGACGTGGTCGCCGCCTGGGAGGCTGCGGCCGCTCCGGCGTCCGAAGCCGGCATCCGGGTCGTCCGCCTGCGCAGCGGCGTCGTGCTCACGGCCAAGGGCGGGGCGCTCAAGAAGCAGCTCCTGCCGTTCAAGCTGGGCGTCGGCGGTCGCCTGGGCAGCGGCCGGCAGTGGCTCAGCTGGATCTCCCTCGACGACGAGATCGCGGCGATCCAGCACCTGCTCACGGCCGACGACCTGGCCGGGCCGGTGAACTCGACGTCGCCCGAGCCGGTGACCAACGCCACCTTTACGGCCACCCTCGCCGGGGTCCTCAAGCGGCCGGCCGTGCTGCCGGTGCCCACCGTGGCCCTCCA
>DATASA010000158.1:0-22701 GCA_036269435.1 Acidimicrobiales bacterium
ACTTCGCCGGGGAGCACGTCCGCCGCAACGGCTACGCCCGGCCCGGAGCACCGGTCGAGGTGGTCGCCCTGCGGGCGTCGGCCCGGGGCCCGGCCGGCCTCCGCCCCGGCGACCTCAGCCCGGTCGATCGGCGGCCGGTGACGGGTCCGTGTGTCGTCGCCGAGGCCGACTGCACGATCTGGGTGCCCGCGGGCTGGTCGGCCGACGTCGGTGCCGACGGCAGCTTCGTGGTGACCCGATGAGCCCGGCCGAGCTGCACATCCTGATCTCCCGGCTGACCGGCGTGGCCGAGGAGATGGGATGGTGCTGCGACGGGCCGCATTCAGCCCCAACATCAAGGAGCGGGCCGACTGCTCGGCTGCGCTCTTCACGCCCGAAGGCGAGCTGGCGGTCCAGGCCGAGCACATCCCCGTCCACCTCGGTTCCATGCCCGCGTCCGTCCTGGCCGCGATCGGGGCGTTCGGGGCGACGATCCGTCCCGGCGACCAGGTCGCCCTGAACGACCCGTTCGCGGGCGGGACCCACCTGAACGACCTGACGTTGGTGGCGCCGTGCTTCGTCGACGGCGATCGGCTGGTCGGCTGGGTGGCCAACCGGGCCCATCACGCCGACGTCGGCGGCATGGCCCCCGGCTCGATTCCGGCGGCGGCCACCGAGGTCTACCAGGAGGGCTTGCGCATCCCGCCGGTCCTGCTGACGGCCGAGGTGGAGGCGATCCTGTTCGCCAACTCCCGCACCCCCGCCGAGCGGGCCGGCGACCTGGACGCCCAGCGGGGGGCCAACGTGGTCGGCGTGCGCCGGCTGGCCGAGTTCGCCGGCGCGCCGCTGGACGAGGTCACCGCCTACGGCGAGCGCCGGATGCGCGCCGCGCTGGCCGCGGTAGCCGACGGCACGTGGACGTTCGAGGACCAGCTCGACTCCTGCGGGCCAGAACCGGACCAGCAGCGCCCGGCCCGGATCGTGCTCACGCTGACCATCGCCGGCGACGAGGCCACGTTCGACTTCACCGGCACCGACGCGCAGCGTCCCGGCAACGTCAACGCGGTCGAGGCGGTGACGCTGTCCGCGGTCTCGTTCGCGTTGCGCTCGGCCGTCGACCCGACGATTCCGGCCAACGGCGGAGCCATGCGCCCGGTCAAGGTCATTGCGCCCGGCGGGTCCATCGTGGCCGCCCGGCCGCCCGCTGCCGTCGGCGCCGGCAACGTGGAGGTCAGCCAGCGGGTGGCCGACGTCTGCCTGGGCGCCTTGGCCGCGGCCTGCCCCGACCGCGTCGGCGCGGCCAACCAGGGGACGATGAACAACACCCTGATCGGCGGCGACGGCTGGGTGTACTACGAAACCGTCGCCGGCGGCCAGGGCGGCCGTCCGGGCCGGGCCGGCATGAACGGGATCCAGACCGGCATGACCAACACCCAGAACACGCCCGTCGAGGCGTTCGAACGCTCGTTCCCCGTGCGGGTGCGCCGCTACCGGTTGCGCTCTGGAAGCGGTGGCGCCGGCCATTGGCCGGGCGGCGACGGCATCGAGCGTGAGCTCGAACTGCTCGTGGCCGCGACCGTGTCCCTGATCACCGAACGCCGTGTCTCTCGACCGTGGGGCCTGGCCGGCGGCGGGCCAGGCGCCCCCGGCGAGAACTGGCTGGTGCCCGGCGGCGACGAGTCGCTCGCCCGCCGTCTCCCGGACAAGGTCACGATCGCCCTCCAGCCGGGCGACGTCATCCGCGTCCTCACCCCCGGCGGCGGCGGCTACGGCGTGATCCCACCGCGGCCTGGTTGAAGGAGGCTGTCCCGGCAAGGTCGAGCCCGAAACCAGCCATTGTTCGGTCGGGAAGCCCGATTACCGTCGGACCGTGGGCGAGGGAGCAGTCGAGGCGGTGATCTTCGACTGGGGTGGGACGCTGTCGGAGTTCGTCTCCGTCGAGCTGGTGGACGCCTGGCGGCTGGCGGCGCGGCACCTCGACCCGGAGCACGAGGACGAGCTCGCGGCCCGGCTGGTGCAGGTCGAGGCCGACTTCTGGGAGACGACGTCGAGCCACCAGCGCAGCGCCACGCTGGCCGACCTGCTGGCCCGGGCCACCCGCGAGCTCGGGATGGACGTCGCCGAGGCGCTGCTGGAGGAAGCGGCCGTCCGCCATCTCGACGCATGGACGCCCCACATCCGCCACGACCCCGACGCCGCCGGCACCCTCGCCGAGCTGCGTGACCGGGGGCTCCGCATCGGGATGCTGTCGAACACCCACTGGCCTCGCGCCTTCCATGAGCGGTTCCTCGACCGCGACGGCCTGGCCGACCTGATCGACGCCCGCCTGTACACCAGCGAGATGGCGTTCCAGAAGCCGCACCTGTCGGCCTTCCTGGCTGCGGCCGACGCCCTCGGCGTCGACCCCGCCTCCGCTGTGTTCGTCGGCGACCGGCCTTGGGACGACGTCTCGGGGGCGCAGGCCGCGGGGATGCGCACCGTGCTGCGACCGAATCCCGTCGCCCCTGACATCGACGGCATCGAACCCGACGCCCGGATCGAGCGCCTCCCCGAGCTGGTCGAGCTCATCGACCAGTGGCGCCGCGTTTGACGCGACCGCTCAGGCGACAGTGATCGTGCCGTGCATGCCGTAGGCCCAGTGGCCCGGCAGGTGACAGCCGAACAGCACCGCAGGCCCACCCGACGGGCCGAACCGGTAGGTGGTGGTCGCCGTCGTGCCCGGCGGCACCGAAATCTCTCCGGGGCGGCCGCCGTGCGACGCGTCGGTCCCGACTTCGTGGGCGTCCTGGACCGACTGGTCACCCACGATCAGTTCGTGGGCGATCGGATCCGTGTTGTGCACGACGAAGCGCACGGTCTGGCCCGGGCGGACGTGGAGGTCGGCGACCGAGAACTGGGAGTGATGGACGGTGAGCGTGACCGTCCGCTCACCGCTTCCCGTCCCGTGGCCGCAGCCGCCGACGGCCGCCCCGAGGGCGACGCAGGCCGCGGCCGCGGCCGCCAGCACCGCCCGCCGGCTCACTGCGTCTCGACCGGGCGGCGGCGGACCGCAGTCACCGCGCCGCCCAGGACGGCGATCGCCAGCACGGCCCCACCGGCGGCCGCGGCCGGCAGCAACAGCCCGCCGGAGGCCTTCGGCGAGACGGTCGCCACTGCGGGCACCGTCACCGGGGTCCGCGCCTGCAAGCCGGCGGCCACCGCCGACGGCTGGCCTGCGCCGGTCGCGTCGACGGCCAGGTCGTAGTCGAGGGTAGCGGGAAGGGCGTCGACCTTGAGGTAGCTCAGCCACATGGACTGGGGCATCCAGTCCATGCCCTTGTCGCTTCGCAGGTCCGTGAGCAGGCTGGTGCTCGCCGGCTCCTGGCGGGCGAGGGTCAGCCCGGGGGCACCGTCGCCCGGAAGCAGCGCAGGCTTGCGGTCGGTGAGCAGGAAGACGTCGGCGTTGATCCGCTCCAGCGGGTGCAGGCCGACGCCGAGGATGCGCAGTGGCACCCACGGGTTCGGGGTGGAAATGGTGATGTGCACCGGCGTGCCGTCGCCTAGGGCCACACCCTTGGCCTTCGCCGCGTCGGCGTCGAAGCGGGCGGCGAGGAAGATCGGGCTGCGGCTGGCGTAGAAGTCGAGGACCTCGGGGGTGTCGGGCGTGAGCAGGAAGCCGTTGTCCGTGGCCCACTTCCCCACCTCGGCCGCCCCGCCACGAAGGACGGTGATGTCGAGCGCGTCGATCCGGGTCTCCAGCAGGACCTCGGCGCCGCCAGCGGCGCCGCTGTTCGCCGACGAAACTGCGACTCCGAGAGGCGTGGGCGGGACCGGGGTGACCTCACGCACCAGTCGCTGCAGGGTCCAGTCGCCACCCTTCTCCACGCTGGTCGGCACGCCGGGCAGCGGGATGATCGAACCGAACTGGCCCCCGGCGCCGGCGAACTTGAAGGCGGTGACGTAGTGCTCGACGCCGTCGTGCCAGGCCGCGAGCGTGGTCGTCCGCACCAGGTTGACCGACCCGTTGCGGCCGATCAGCCCTCCGCAGGCCAGGGCCGGCCCGGCTCCCAGCAGGACACTGACGGTCCCGATACCGATCGCGAGCAGCGTGCGGCGCATCGCCCCACCTCCAGGTGTGTTGGTCCGGAGATGGGACGACCGCTACGCCGGGTCTGGTTCCCGGAAGTTCGGAGATCGCTTGCGGTGCACGAAGTACAGGATGAAGCCTCCGACGATCAGGACCAGCGTCGAGACGCCGAACATGATCGAACCGGTCCGCAGGTAGCCGCCCCACGGCGGCAGCGGCGGCCCGAGCACCACGGTGATGTGGCCTTCGACGTGGGCGTTCGGGGCCTGGCCCAGCTGCAGGATCCGGCAGGTCTCACGGCAGCGGACGATGACCGTGCGGCCACCACCCTCGGTGGACACGATGAGGTCGTCGTCGTCGATCCCCACCCGGCTGAGGGCGTCGCGGTTCAGCCGCCAGATGTTGTCGGTGCCCTCGGTCGGCGCGCCCGGGGACTTGCGGTCCGTCATGTACGCCGTCCCGCCCCGGTTGATGAAGTCGGTGGGGACGAAGCCGAGGCTCTCCACGCCGACGTCGCCCCCCGTCGGCAGGCCGGAGGAGATGAGCACGCCGCTGGTCCCGTCGTAGCGGATGAACACCACGTCGCCGGTGTTCTCGTCCACGCCGATCAGGTCGCCACCGTGGGAGCCGAAGGTCTGCGGCGCCATCTGCATACCGCCCTCGATCACCGGTGCGCTGTCGGTGAGGGTGACGACCCGGCCCCGGCAGTCGATCGCGAACAGGACGGTCTTGTTGTCCTTGCGCCCGGCGACCAGGAGCTTGTTGCCGAACCGGCCGGTGGTGTCGAAGGCGATGCCGGTGAGGGTCTCGGCCCCGGGCAGGTCGACGAAGCGGCCCGACTGCCCGTCGACCGTCACCTGGACGATCCCGAGCGGCGGGGTGCTCAGCTCGAGGGCGAAGACGTCTCCCGCCTCGAAGCGGCAGGTCGGGCCGGCAGGGACGTCGAGCCCGGGCGACATGGCGATGTAGCTCTCGGGGGCCGGGTCGGTCGAGTACGTGCTGAACGGCGTCGTCGTGCCGGTGGCCGGGTCGACGGTGAAGAGCTTGCCGGCCGCGGCGGCCACCAACATCCCGTCGGGTCGGGGGCCGACCACGTCGACCACGCCGGGCAGCGACACCCACTGCTGCCAGTCCGACGACGACGTCGCCGCGGGCGCGGCCGCGGCCGGGGCCGCGCCGGAGACGACGAGGGCCACGGCGAGGAGGGCGGCGCGAATCAGGGTCGGGACTGCACCGTCGGGACGGCGTCCTTGACGCGGGCGCCGATGGTGTCCTTCCAGACCGGGTCGTAGCCGGCGGCCCGGAGGGCGGCGGCGACCTCGGCCGGCGAGCGGGTGTCGCTCACCTCGAACTGCGGCTCGGCCCGCCCCGGGTCGGCGTAGCCGCCGGGCTCGGTGTGGGAGCCGGCCGACATCTGGGTCACGCCGAGCTTGCAGGCCGCGTCGCGAAAAGCGGGTGACTCCCGGGTCGACAGGGTGATTCCCACGTCGGGCAGGGCCAGGCGCAGGGCGCAGAGGATCTGGACGTACTCCCGGTCGGTGACCGCCCGCTCGGGCTCGAACCCGCCGGCGGCAGGTCGCAGGCGCGGCAGCGATACGGCCACGTCGCAGCGCCACCAGCGTCGGAGCAACGCCGACGCGTGAGCGGCCAGAGCGAGCACCTCCGACCGCCAGTCGGGGTCGAGGCCCAGCAGGGCGCCGACGGCCAGGGACCGCATGCCCGCCTCGGCGGCCCGGTCGGGGGCGGCCAGGCGCCAGTCGTAATTGCGCTTCTTGCCCTTCAGGTGGACGGCGGCGTAGGTGTCGCGGTCGTAGGTCTCCTGGTAGACCACGAGGCCCTCGCAGCCGGCCTCCACCAGGCGCCGGTACGTTCCGACGTCCCAGACCTGGGTCTCCAGCGAGATCGACGGGACGTCGCCCGCCAGCGCGGCCACGCATTCGACCAGGTAGTCCTTGGACACGATGCGGGCGTGCTCGCCAGCCACCAGCAGGACGTGGCGGAAGCCCCGGTCGCGCAGGGTGCGGGCCTCGGCCGCCACCTCGACCGGGGTGAGCGTGCGCCGAGCGATGTCGTTGCCGGCCGAGAACCCGCAGTAGGTGCAGGCCGAGACGCACTCGTTCGAGAGGTACAGCGGGGCGAACAGCCGCACCACCCGGCCGAACCGCCGCACCGACGCCCGGTGGGCGGCTGCGGCCAGATCCTCCAAGCGGTCGCCGGCCGCCGGCGACAGCAGGGCGCCGAGGTCGGCCAGGCCCGGTCGCCGACCCGGCCCGCCGAGGGCCCGGTCGACGTCGGCCGCGGTGGCGGACGTGGCCAGCGACACCGGACCGGCGAGGTCGACAGCCAGGAAGTCGGCCGCGGCCGAGTCCGGCGGCACGCCGTCGGGCCGGGATTCGAGCGCGACGGGGACGGCCGTCACGAGGTCAGGAAGCCGGTGAGCGGCGACGACGCCTCCGCCGCCCGCCCGACCGTGGCCAACCCCGATCGGAAGGCCTGCCGGCCGGCTACCACGGCGAGGCGAAAGGCCTCGCCCATCGCTTCGGGGTCGCCGGCCGTGCCGATGGCGGTGTTGACCAGGACGGCGCCCGCCCCCATCTCCATCGCTTCGGCGGCCTGCGACGGGGCGCCGATGCCGGCGTCGACCACCACGGGCACGAGCGACTGCTCGATGATGATCTCCAGCGCCGCCTTCGTGCGCAGGCCCTGGTTCGAGCCGATCCACGAGCCGAGCGGCATGACCGTGGCGCATCCGACCTCTTCGAGCCGCTTGCACAGCACGGGGTCGGCGTTCACGTAGGGCAGGACGGTGAAGCCCTCACGACAGAGGACCTCGGCCGCCTTGAGCGTCTCCACCCCGTCGGGCAGCAGATACCGGGGTTCGGGCGTGATCTCGAGCTTGATCCAGGTGGGGTAGCCGCCGCTTCGGGCCAGGCGGGCCAGGCGGACGGCCTCCTCGGCGTCGTCGGCCCCGCTGGTGTTGGTGAGCAGCAGGACCCGGTTCGGGTCGACCGCGTCGAGGATGTCCTCCTCGGCCGTGGCGTCGATCCGGCGGAGGGCGACGGTGACCATCTCCGTCCCCGAAGAGACGATGGCGGAGGCCAGCGAGGCGTTCGACGGGAACTTGCCGGTGCCGAGGAACAGCCGACTGGCGAACTCCCGTCCGGCGATCACGAGGGCGTCTTGCATCCCGGCCTACCTTACGTGCGTGCGGTACTGGACGGTCAGCGAGGCCCGGGCCTACCTTCCCCGCGTGCGGGAGCTGGCCGAATGCATCCGACACGCGGCCAAGCTGCGGGCGGGCGAGGCCGGGTCGACCAACGGCAACCGGGCTCCCATCCTCGACGCCCAGGAGGCGCTCGAGGAGCTGCAGGCCGGCGACATCCTGTTCCGTGACGCGCTGACCGGCCTCCTCGACTTCCACGCCAAAGGAGCCGACGGCGTCGTGTACTTCCTGTGCTGGCGCCTGGACGAGGACGACCTGGCCTGGTGGCACCTGCCCGAGGACGGCTTCCCCGGCCGCAAGCCCCTCCCCCGGGACCCCGAGTGACCGGCCCGGCGAGGGTGGAGGCGGAGCCGTGAAGACCAGGACGCTGCTCATCCTGGCGGCCATCGCCGGCGTCGCCATCCTTGTGGCGTTCACCCTGCAGATCACCCTCATGGCCAAGTAGGTGGTCGCCGGTAGGCTCGGGCCGATGGCCCAGGAGTTCGACCTCGTCGTGGTGGGCGGTGGACCGGGAGGGTACGCGGCCGCCCTGTACGCCGCCGGCGCCGGGATGTCCGTCGCCGTGGTGGAGAAGGACAAGGTCGGCGGGACGTGCCTGCACCGGGGCTGCATCCCGGCCAAGCACTACCTGGAGACGGCCTCGGTCTTCCGCACCGTGGCCGGCGCCAAGGAGTTCGGTGTGCAGGCCGACCAGCCCCAGGTCGACCTGGGCGTGTCGCTGGCCCGCAAGCAGAAGGTGGTCGACCAGCTCTGGAAGGGCCTGCAGGGCCTCATGAAGCGGCGCAAGATCACCACGGTCATCGGGACGGGCCGGCTGGGCCCGGGGCACGTGGTGACGGTGGACGACGCCGACGGCACGGAGCTCCACGGGCGCTTCGTGGTGCTGGCCACCGGGTCGCTGCCCCGCAGCCTGCCGGGCCTGGAGCCGGACGGGACCACGATCCTCAACTCGGACCACGTGCTGGAGCTCGACAAGCTGCCGGCGTCGGTGGCCGTGATCGGCGGAGGCGCCATCGGCTGCGAGTTCGCGTCGATGCTCAGCGACCTGGGCGCCGAGGTGACTCTCCTCGAGGCACTCCCCAAGCTGCTGCCCGGCTGCGACGCCGACGTGGTCAACGTCGTGGTCCGGTCGTTCACCGGTCGAGGGATGACCGTGCGGACGGGGGTCACCGTCGAGGGCCACGAGGTGGCCAACGGCCAGGTCACCGTCCGGCTGGCGGGAGGCGACAGTGTGACCGTCGACAAGGTCGTCCTGTCCGTCGGGCGGCGGCCGCTGACCGACGGCCTGGGCCTGGACGAGACCGGCGTCGACGTCGACGAGCGGGGTTTCGTGGTGATCGACGCCCACCAGCGCACCACCGAGGCGGGCGTCTACGCGGTGGGCGACGTCGTCGCCACGCCGCAGCTGGCCCACGTCGGGTTCGCCGAGGCCATCGTGGCGGTGAAGGACATGCTCGGCGAGGACGCCGCGCCGGTCGACCACGGCAAGGTCCCGTGGTGCATCTACTGCCACCCCGAGGTGGCGTTCGCGGGGATGACCGAGCAGGCCGCTCGCGACGCCGGGCACGACGTCACCGTCTCCAAGCACTCCTTCAACGCCAACAGCCGCGCCCTTATCATCGGCGAGGCCGAAGGCCTGGTGAAGGTCATCGCCGAGAAGCGGCCCGACGGCAAGGCAGGGCCGATCCTCGGCGTGCACATGGTCGGGCCCTGGGTCACCGAGCAGCTCGGCGAAGGGTGGCTGTCGGTCAACTGGGAGGCGACTCCGGACGACATGGGCCAGCTCATCCACCCGCATCCGACATTGTCCGAGACCTTCGGCGAGACGGTCCTCACGCTCACAGGGAGAGGACTGCACGGCTGATGGCCGACATCACCATGCCCCAGCTCGGCGAAACGGTCACCGAGGGCACGATCACCCGGTGGTTCAAGAAGGTGGGCGACACGGTCGTCGAGGACGAGCCGCTGTTCGAAGTGTCCACCGACAAGGTCGACTCGGAGGTCCCGGCCGCGTCGGCCGGCTACCTCTCGGAGATCCTCGTCGAGGAGGGGGAGACCGTCGACGTCGGCACCAAGCTGGCGGTGATCGGCGAGCAGCCGCCGTCCAACGGCTCGTCCGACGGTGCCGCGTCGAAGAAGCCGGCGGCGCCGGCGAAGGCCGAACCCGCGGCGGAGCGCGCCGAGGAGGACGTGCAGGAGGAGATCCGCACGGTCGTACCCGAGACCGGGCCCGAGCTGGACCCGGAGCCCGAGCCCCAGCCGGCCGCGGCCCCCCGGGCGGGGGCCGGGCCGGCGGGGGCGTCGGCGCCCGTCCAGGCGACGGTGCCGGCCGGCGGCCGGCGGGTGCTGTCGCCACTCGTCCGGCGGCTGCTGGCCGAGCACGACCTGGACGTCGAGCAGATCGCGGGCACCGGGATCGAGGGCCGGGTCACCCGCAACGACGTCATGGCCCACCTCGACAAGGCCGGCAGCCGGGCTCCGGGCCCCAAGCGCGACCGGCCCGGGGTGCCGGCAGTCGCGCCCACCCCCCGTGCCGGCGGCGCCGACGACGTCATTCCGTTCTCGAACATCCGCAAGCGGACGGCCGAGCACATGGTGCGGTCGCAGGCCACGTCGGCCCACGTGCTGACCGCGGTGGAGGTCGACTTCGAGGCCGTCGACCGGGTGCGGCTGGCCGAGAAGGACGGGTTCAAGGTCGAGGAGGGCTTCTCCCTCACCTACCTGCCGTTCGTGTCGCGGGCGGTGATCGACGCCATCCGCGAGTTCCCCCACGTCAACGCGTCGGTGGGCGACAACGCCCTGATCGTGCACCGGGCCGTGCACCTCGGCATCGCCGTCGACATCAACTTCGAGGGGCTGATCGTCCCGGTCGTCCACGACGCCGACGGCAAGCGCCTGCGGACCATCGCCCGGGAGATCGCCGACCTGGCCGCCCGGGCCCGCAGCAAGAAGCTCAACGCCGACGAGATCTCGGGCAGCACCTTCACCATCACCAACCCCGGCGGATACGGGACGTTCTTCACCGCTCCGGTCATCAACCAGCCCCAGGTCGCCATCGTCTCCACCGACGGGGTCCGCAAGCGCCCGGTGGTGATCGAGCTGGCGGACGGGAGCGACGCCATCGCCATCCATCCCGTCGGGACCCTGGCCCTGAGCTTCGACCACCGTGCCTTCGACGGGGCCTACGCCTCCGCCTTCCTCGCCCGCTGCCGCGACATCCTGGAGACGCGGGACTGGTCCCAGGAGCTGTGACGCTCCGGGCCAGGTGGCTGGGCCGCGTCCGGTTCAGCGACGCCCATGCCCTGCAGCGGGCGTTGTTCGAGGGGTCCACCGACTCCTACCTGCTGCTCTTGGAGCACCACCCCGTGTACACCGTCGGCCTGCGGGGCACGCTCGACAGCTTGCGGGTCCCGGTCGACGAGCTGGGGGCCGAGCTGGTCGCCACCGACCGCGGGGGCGACGTGACCTGGCACGGCCCGGGCCAGCTCATCGGCTACCCGATCCTGTCGGTGCCCGACTCGCCCGTCGCCTACGTCCGCTCGGTGGAGCAGCTGGTGATCGATGTCTGCGCCGACCTCGGCCTTCCCGGCCTGGGCCGGATCGACGGGGCGCCCGGCGTCTGGGCCGACCCGGACGGCCCCGCCCCTCGCAAGATCTGCGCCATCGGCGTGCGCCGGTCGCGGGGCCGGACCATGCACGGCTTCGCCCTCAACGTCGACCCCGACCTGTCCTGGTTCGACCGGATCGTCCCGTGCGGCATCGCCGACAAGGGGGTGACGTCGCTGGCGGCCGAGGGCGTGCCGGTCGAGATGGCTGCGGTCGTGGAGGCGGTCGTCGGCCGTGCCGGGTGCCGGTGGGCGGGTGGGCGGGTCGAGCGGGCCGACGTCGCCTGGGAGCGGGACGACCACCACGGCCTGCCTGTGGCCAGCCGCAAGCCCGAATGGCTGCGGGTCCGGGCCGACCTCGGTCCCGGGTTCCGCGAGGTGAAGCGGACGATGCGGTCCCTGCAGCTGGTCACCGTGTGCGAGGAAGCCGGCTGCCCGAACATCTTCGAGTGCTGGCGGGACGGCACGGCGACGTTTCTGATCAACGGCGACCGCTGCACCCGGGCGTGCGGGTTCTGCCAGGTCGACACCCGCAAGCCGCTGGCCGTCGACCCGGCCGAGCCGGAGCGGGTGGCCGAAGCGGTGGCGGCCATGGGCCTGGCCCACGCGGTGATCACCGCGGTGGCCCGCGACGACCTCGCCGACGGCGGCGCGTCCGGGTTCGCCGAGGCCATCCGGGCCGTCCGCCGCCGCTGCCCGGGGACCGCGGTCGAGGTCCTGGTGCCCGACTGCAAGGGCGACCCGACCGCCCTCGCCACCATCTTCGACGCCCGCCCGGACGTGCTCAACCACAACCTGGAGACCGTCGCCCGGCTCCAGCGCACCGTCCGGCCATCGGCCTCCTACGCCCGCAGCCTGTCGGTGCTGGCCCGGGCCGCGAAGGCCGGGCGGGTCACCAAGTCGGGCCTCATGGTCGGCCTGGGCGAGACGGCCGACGAGGTGCTGGCCGCCATGGTCGACCTCCGCAACGTGGGCGTGTCGATCCTCACCCTCGGCCAGTACGTGCGGCCGTCGGCCGATCACCTGCCCGTCGACCGGTGGTGGGCGCCCGAGGAGTTCGACCGGCTGGCCGACGCGGGGCGGGACATGGGCTTCGCCCACGTGCAGGCGTCGCCGCTGACCCGGTCCAGCTACCACGCCCGCGAGGCCGCGGGCAGCGCGTCCGCCCGGCGTGGCTGACGCCCGGGCGGCCCGGATGGCCGCAGTGCGCGATCGCATGCGCCTGCTGGCGGTCGACACGCTGCTGCTGTCGCTCGGGGCCGACCTGCACTGGCTCACCGGCTACACGGCCATGCCGCTCGAGCGCCTGACCATGCTGATCCTGCCTCTCGAGAGCGAGGCCATCCTGGTCGTCCCCCGCCTGGAGGCTCCCCGGGTGGACGTGCGGCCGGAGCTGTTCACCGTGCGGCCCTGGGAGGAAACCGAGAACCCGATCGACGTGGTCACCGGCGTGGTCGGCCGCTCGCGTCGTCGCCTGGCCGTCTCGGACCGGACGTGGGCCACCTTCCTGCTCGCCCTGCAGACCGAGCTGCCCCGGTCGACGTGGACGACCGCATCGCGCGTGGTCAGCCCACTGCGGGCGCTCAAGGACGACGACGAGGTGGCGGCCCTCCGCCGGGCCGCGGCCGCTGCGGACCGCGTCGCGGCCGACCTCATGACCGGCGAGATCCCCCTCATCGGCCGGATCGAGGCCGACGTCTCGCGCGAGCTGGGCGACCGGCTGGTGCAGGAGGGCCACGACTCGGTGAACTTCGCCATCGTCGGCAGCGGGCCGAACTCGGCCAGCCCCCACCACGAGCCCGGCGGGCGGGCCATCGGGGCGGGCGAGCCGATCGTCTGCGACTTCGGCGGAACCCTCGACGGGTACTGCTCCGACATCACCCGGACCGTCTTCACCGGCCCCCCGCCCGAGGAGTTCCGGGACCTCTACGCCATCCTGCTGGGCGCCCAGGCCGCCGCGGTCGACGCGGCCCGCGTGGGCACGCCGTGCCAGGATGTCGACGGCGTGGCCCGCGACCTCATCACCGACGGCGGCTACGGCCCCCAGTTCATCCACCGCACCGGCCACGGCATCGGGTTGGAGGAGCACGAGGATCCCTATCTCGTGACCGGGAACCGTCAGCCGCTGGCCTCCGGGCACGCGTTCTCCGTGGAGCCCGGGATCTACGTCGACGGGCGGTGGGGCGCCCGCATCGAGGACATCGTGGTCGCCACCGACGCCGGGCCGGACCCCCTGAACCGGGCCGACCACGCCCTTGCGGTGGTGGAGTCGTAGTGGATCTCGGCCTCGCCGGGCGGGTGGCGCTCGTGACCGCGGCCTCCAAGGGGCTGGGTCGGGCGACGGCGGTCGCCCTCGGACAGGAGGGCGCCAAGGTGGTGATCTGCGCCCGAGGGGCGGAGGCGCTGGCCGATGCCGAGGCCGCGGTGGGCGCCCACACCGAGGTGCTGGCCATCCCCGCGGACGTGACCGACCCCGTCCAGCCGGCCCGGCTCGTGGCCGCCGCGGTCGAGCGGTTCGGTCGCCTCGACGTCCTGGTCGCCAACGCCGGTGGCCCCCCGCCGGGGCGGGCGTTGGAGGTCGACGACGAGCAGCTGGCCGCGGCGATCAACGCCAACCTGCTCACGTCGGTGCGGCTCGTCCGGGAGGCCGTCCCTCACATGCGCAACGGCGGCTGGGGCCGGATCTGCCTGATCACCTCGTCGTCGATCAAGGAGCCGATCCCCACGCTGTCGTTGTCGAACATGGCCCGGACCGGCCTGTGGGCGTGGGCCAAGACGGCGGCGGCCGACCTCTTCGGCGACGGGATCACCCTCAACACCGCCTGCCCGGGGTCGCATGCCACCGACCGGATGAAGGCCATCTCGGTGCCTCAGGGGCCCATGGGTGACCCGGGCGACTTCGGCCGGATCGTCGCCTTCCTGTGTTCGGAGCCCGCGAACTTCCTGAGCGGGACGGCCGTCGTCGTCGACGGTGCCCGCAGCCGCGGGCTGGGCTAGCCGGAAGCTGGGCTGGCCGGGAGCCGGCTAGTCGTCGGTGCGCTCGGGGTGGCGCTCTTCGTGGCGCTTCCACTCGTCCTGGGCCTTGAACTCCTCGGCCCAGGTGGCGAGCACGTTGTCGAACTTGCCCAGGCGGTGGCGGAAGCGGCGGGCGTGGACCGTGGGAGCCAGCTTCGGCCAGAACAGGCGGATGAGCAGCAGGCTCATGGCCACCACCAGCGAACACCATGCCGCTACTTCCAAGAACCGGTTCACTGGCCCTCCCGTTCCCCTGGGATGTCCGCTGTAGGAAGATCCTCGACCACCGCGGCGAAGACCTTGAGCTTCTCGTCTTGTTCCGCGCCGATGCGGATTTGAAACCCTATGCGAAACTCGATCCGTGATACGCCTCGACGCGGCGACGGTCCTGCTGCAGTGGGCGACGGGCGGACTGCTCTTTCTGTGGGTCACCACCCGCCGGCGTGAGGTCGGCATCGGCTACGGGTGGCTCCTCCGTGCCGTGTACGGGGTGCTGGCCCTGGGGGCCGCGGCCGTGGGCGCCGCGGTGAACCCGGTGGCGCTGCGGGACGGCTGCGCCGCGGCTGTCACGGTGGCGGCCACCGTCGCCCTCGTGGTTTCGGTGCTCCGGCGGAAGGCGGGGGTGGCCGGTGAACGAGCCCGTCGGGACCGCAAGGCGGCCCGCGTGGCCGCCATGGCCGGCCAGCCCCCGATCGCGCCGGACCCGTCACAGGGGGCGGTGGCGGTCAAGGAGTTCCCTCCTGTGCTGGACGTGGTCGCGCCGCTCGTCGGGTTCATCGGGCTGATCGCAGCCGGCATGGCCGCCGGCGGTCCTCACCCGCTGGCGGTGGCCCGCACGCTGGCCGGCGCCGTGTTCCTGGGGGCGGTGTCCGACGCCATGCTCCTCGGCCACTGGTACCTGGTCCAGCCCGGCCTCGGCCGTGGCCCGCTGCTCGAGCTCAACCGGTGGCTCGCTTTGACCTGGCCGCTCGAGGTGGCCGCCCTGCTCTGGCCCACCGGCATGCTGTCGGTGCTGTCGGGCTCGGTGGACGACGGGTGGGGCGGCACCCTGGGCTGGTTCTGGGTGGCCTGCGCCGTGACCACGCTGATCCTGACCGGCGTGACCCAGGCCGCGCTGAAGGAGCGGGCCTACTCGGCGGTGATGGCCGCCACCGGTCTGCTGTACCTGGCCATCCTGACGGCCTTCGGCACCGACCTGGTCGCCCGCGCCGTCCTCGCTTGACCTGGCGGCCGCCCATTGGCGACGCTCAGGGGCCGAACGTCGCCGGAGCCCACGTCCGGCCGCCGTCGGCCGTCACCAGCAGGCGGCTCGTCGCCGACGCCGCGCCGCCCTCCACGGCCACCCCGTGGGTGGCATCGGTGAAGCCGAGGTCGACGAACCCCGCCCCGCCCGAGGCGGTGTCGGTGTAGACGGTCGTCCACGTGGCGCCCGCGTCCTCGCTCCGCCAGATGGACGAGATGCCGCCGCTGGTGGCCAGGACGTCGATCGGGGGCGCCACCGGCGTCGCGGCCAGGCCGCTGGGCTGCCCGCTCCGTGGCCCAGTGCCCGCGGGCGCCCAGGTGCGGGCTCCGTCGTGGGAGACGACCACCGTCTTGGTCGACGAGCCGGCGGCGGCGTCGGAGACGCACACGGCCACGACGTCCGAGCCGGCGGCGGCCAGGCCACTCGCCGGGCTGGTGCCGCACGGGGCGCTGCGGCGGTCCGACCCGCCGGCGGACAGGCCCCGCACGACTCCGTCGGTGCCCTGGACGTAGCCGGTCGTGCCGTGCAAGGCGACGGCGCCCCCGGCGACGACCTCGTCCGCGCCGACCTGCTGCCAGCCATCGCGACCCACGTCGCTGGCGAACACGTGGGCCGCCGGGCTGCCGGCGACGGCGTACACCCTGCCGGCCGACGCCTCCAGGCTGGTCGTCGGCGACGGCACCGCGTCCACCGCGTGCCACGTGACGCCGCCGTCGTGGGTGGCCCACAGCTCGGGGCCGAAGGCCCAGCCGTTGCTCTCGTCGGCGAAGCGGATCCGGCTGACCCCCACCGCCCCGCCCTGGCTCAGCGCGGCGCGAGGCGCGGGGACACCGGCCCACGTGGCCCCGCCGTCGGTGGTCCGCAACAGCGACGTGCACGGCGGGGAAGCGCACGGCGCGGCGCCGATGACCCAGCCCTGGCGCAACGAGATCCAGGTCACCGAGACTGGCCGGAACCCGGCCGGCACCGGCCCACCCACCGGTCCGGGCGCGATCGTCGTCGCCGGCGGAGGCGCCGTTGTGGGCGGGGTGACCGGCGGTGCGGTGGCCGGGGTGGTCGCCGTCGTCGGCACGGCCGTGGTGGGCACGACCGTCGCCGCCGCGGGGCCGGCGGTGCGAACTTTGCTGCCGGCCTCGTCGCCCCGGCGCAGCGAAAGCAGGACGGCGCCGACGACCACCAGCGCGGCCAGCGTCGTGGCCGTCGTGGCCAGCCGCCGCCGGCGACGGTCCCGGCGGGCCACCCGCGACGCGATGGCCTCCCACCGGGGTTCGGCCGGAACGATGCCGCCCGCCGCTTCCCGCAGGGCGACGCGGAGCCGGCTCTCCACGGTCACGGTTCCAGCCCCTTCCGCAGTTCGGCCAGGCCCCGGTGGATCAGGGACTTCACCGTACCGGGGCGACATCCCAGGGCGAGGGCGATCTGGGCCGCGGGCAGCTCCTCGTAGAAGCGCAGGACGAGCGCGGCGCGCTGACGGGCCGGGAGCTTGGCCAGCGCGTCGAGCATCTCGTCGGCCCCCAGCTCGGCCACGGCCGGCCGGGCGGCGCGGAGCCGTCGCAGCTCCAGGGCCCGACGCCGGCCCACGGACCGGCAGCCGTTGACGACGGCCCGTCGCAGGTAGGCGGCCGGGTCGTCCAGCCCGTCGAAGCGGGTGTGGAGACGGACGAAGCAGTCCTGGACGACCTCCTCGGCGACGGCCTGCGAGCCGACCAGCAGGGTGGCGAGACGCACCATCGCCGCGTAGCGCTCCCGGTGCAGCTCGCCGAGATCGGCGGGGCGGCGCACCGCGAGGGTCGGCATGACTTTCAGACGCATGGCAGGGCCCGATCGTTCCACCCTCGAGGGGGGTGGGCGGTGGATTGTTCTCAGGCGGACGGCGAGGGGTCCCGGAACAGGCCGCCGAGAAGGGCGCCGACGTTGGTGCCGGTCCGGAAGAGCGAGTCGGCCGGGGCGGGATCGTCGGCCAGGTGGGTCAGCATGGCCGCGCCCAGATAGAGCGACACGATGGCGAAGGCCAGGTCCCGGCTGGGCACCAGCGGGGCCAGGCTGGAGCCGGCCATGACCCGGGTGACCGCCTCCTCGGTGAAGGTGATCCACGGCTGCATCCGGGACGCGATCTCCGGGCCCAGCTCGGGCATGGACGACGCCCCGGCGATCATCTCGGCCAGCACTTTGATGTGGCCACCGGCCAGGTCCTCGGAATAGGCCTCGCTGGCCACGGCGAGGAGCTCGGGCAGGGAGTGGACCGCGTCGATGGCGGCCCGGTAGCGGGCCATGCGCAGCTCGCTGGTCCGGTCGAGGGCGGCCACCAGCAGGTCGTTCACGCTGCCGAAGTGGTAGAAGACCAGCGCCTGGTTGAACCCACCCGTGGTCGCGATGGCCCGGGCACTGGTGGCGGCGAAGCCACGCTCCTTGATGGTCTGGACCGCAGCTTCGACGATGCGCTGGCGCGTCCCTTCTCGGATGGACCGGGCCACCGCACCGTTCGGACCGGACTTCGCCATTCTTCGAATGCTCCAATCGCTCGATTTGATCAACTGCTCAAATCGAACCACCGCCGGCGCCACCCGTCAACCGGTTCCTGGCGCGCTTCGGGGCCGGCTCAGCCCTGGGCCAGCTCGGCCACCCGCTGCTCGACCTGGGCCATGGCCTGGTCCAGCCCCGCGTGGCGGGTGAGGTCCGGCCCGGCGGAGGCCAGCGACGCCACCGCGCCTTCCAACGCGTCGACGGCAGCGGCGACCCCGGCGAGGGGCGCGGCCCGTACTCCGGCCGGCAGCGCGGCGACGGCCACGAGCCGCTCGTCGACGGCGAGGGCGTGCTGCTCCAGCGACACCCGGGACTCGAGCGCCCAGGCGTCTTCCAGCGCCGGATTGGCCCGCAGCGCGGCCACCGCGTCGCGGAGGCGGCGGTGCAGCCGGGCTTCGGGCGTGTGGGCGCCGGCCCACGCCGCCGGGGCCCGGGTGGCGGTGCCGGGCACGATCTGGTTGGCCGCGGCGAAGCGCCGTCGCGTCGAGATCACCACCGCGCCGGCTCCGCCGAGCACGGCGACGATCAGCACGACCAGCAGCGCGACCGCCACCGGTCAGGGACTCCCGGTGCTGCCGCCGCTGCTCCCGCCGCTGGAGCGCCACACGACGACGATGACCGCGATCACGATCACCGCGAGCACGATGGCCACCGCCAGCTTCACCCGGCTCCACGGCCGCTCACCCTGCACCTCGCCGGTGATGCCGTTGATGAAGACCTGGAATGGCTTGTCGGCGTAGACGACGGTCAACAGCCAGATCGGCAGGAGCAGGTGCTTGAAGGTGAGCGTGTTGTAGGTCGTGTTCTTCTGGTTCACGTCCTGGCGGTCCCCGCCGATGTCACGCCGGATGGTGTTGTCGATCTCGGGCTCCATCCGGGACTTGGCCTCGCCGAGGCACGCTTCGACATCGCGGTCGTAGGTCCGGCAGAGGTGCCCGGCGACGTACTCCGCCGAGAACGGTCGGGCCTGGCCCGTCGGCCAGGGCTCCAGGGCGGCGACCTTGTCCCGCTCGAAGCCGTCGTTGGCCAGCACGCACACGTCGTCGAAGGAGTTGCTGACCTGGCCGGAGACGTCGTACCAGTTGACCCGGGTCTCGGTGTGCTCGTGGTCGCCGGATCCGACGGTGACCGTGTACTCCTCGCCGCGGCGGCCCTGGTACCAGGTGTCGGTGGCGGCGTCGTACGTGAAGTACGACGCGTAGACGCTGGTGAACGAGCCCGCCTGGTTGTACTTCTTGAACTCGGTCGGCGCGAACCACCGCCCGTTGATCCACTTCTCCAGCGACTCCTTGGCGTGCTTCTGGTCGACCTGGAAGGGCAGCACACCGTCGACGGGCAGCCGAGCCGGGGCGTCGTGGACGTCGTCGCGCTGTATCGGCGTGGCGCAGTACGGGCATCGGGTGGAGGTCAGGCTGCCGGTGAAGGTGGTGTGGCCGCCGCAGTTCTGGCACACGACCTCCTTCTCTCCGACGACCTGGGGGCCGGCGTCGGCGGCCTGGGCGTGCAGGCGGGCCACCGCGGCGGCGAAGTCCTGCTCGGCGGTCACCCGGCCGGCGTTCTCGATGATGTCCTGGACGTTGCCGCAGTTCGGGCACTTCAACTTCTGCAGGGTGATGTCGAACACGAGCTGGCCCCCGCACGACGTGCACGGGTACGTCCGGGTCTGCTCGGTGACCTGGTGCACGGCCCGCTCGGTCGGTGCGGCCGGCTGGGGTGGCGGTGGCGGTGGCGCCGACGGGGCCGCGGGCGCCGACGGGGCCGCGGGGGCAGGTGGCCCGCCGCCCGAGGGAGGCAGCGGCGGAGGCGCGGCGTCGCTCATGGCGCCGGTGGGGCCGGCGGCGGCTCAGGAGCAGCGGCCGGCGGCGGGATGGGGGGCGGCATGGGCGGCGGCGCCGCGAACAGCGGCTGCAGCGAGGCGACGGTGTTGGCCGGCGCCCACCCGGCCATGCCCTGCGACCAGACCAGGGTCGCCGGGGTGACCTGGCCGCTGGCGATACCCGCCTGGATCTGCTGGGCGTTGTACGGGCCGCCGGACTGGCCGTTGCCCATGTCGACGTGGAACATGACGGCTCCGGGCAGCGGCGGAGGGCCGCCGGCAGCCGCCTGCGGAGCAGCGGCCGCCGGCGCTGCCGGGGCCATCGCGCCCTGAAGGTTCCCGGCCATCTGGCCGGCCATGGCCAGGCCGAGCCCGGCCTGCATGAACTGTCCCGCGGCCCCGCCGCCGGGGTTGCCGGCGGCGGCCACCATGGCGTCCGCCGCAGCCACCTGCTGGTACCGGTCGATCGGCCCGAGGTTGGTCAGGTAGCCCTTCTCGGCGACGCCGCGGGCGACGCCGGCCGTCATGGCCTGGGTGATCTCCTCGGGCAGCGAGATGTTCATGGTCACGTCGGTGACGGTGAGCCCGAACTCGTTGTCGACCCGCTCGGTGACGAACTCCTTCAGCTTGCCCGACAGCTCGACCTGCCGGCCCTGCAGGTCGATGGCGCCCAGCCCGGTGGCCATCACCATGTCCGAGAAGGCGAGCGTGATGACCCGTCGCAGCAGCTCGGCGACCTCCTCGGCGTCGACCTCGCTGTCGGTCCCGATGACCTGCTTGAGGAACGTCTCGACGTTGTCGATCTTCACCACGCACAGGCCGTTGGCCCGGACCTGGACCATGCCGAAGTCCGGGTCGCGCACCGTCACCGGCTGCGTCGTCCCCCACCGCAGGTCGGTGACCGGGCGGGTGTTGATGAAGTAGACCTCGCTGCGGAACGGGCTGTTGAACCCGTGCTTCCAGCCCTGCAGCGTGCTCAGGATCGGCAGGTTCTCGCTGGTCAGCTCGTGGGGGCCGGGGTCGAACGTGTCGGCCAGCGCGCCGCGGTAGACGAACACCGCCCGCTGTCCCTCCCGCACGATCAGCTGGGCGCCGTTCTTGATCTCGTTGTTGTACCGGGGGAACCGCCAGGCCAGCGTCGAGTGGGAATCGTCCATCCACTCGATGAGGTCGACCAGCTCGCCCTTGAGCTTGTCCATCAGGCCCATGCACAACCCCCTACCGGTCCGGCGACGACCGCTCCAGCGTACGGGATGCGCAGCGGCAACCGGCGGGGCGTCGCACCGCGCCGCCGCCGCGGAGGCACGAGAATGTCGACGTGGGAACGACTGGGACTCCGAAGGCACGTCGGGCGGTCGTCGTCGTGCTGCTGCTGGGCGCACTCGCACTGGCCGGGTGCGGCGGCGGAGGGGCCGGCGGAGGCACCGCCGCCGACGAGGCCACGACGGGCACGTGGAAGGACATGGCCACCGCGCCCATCGCCGGGCGTACGCCGGCGGCCAGGGTGTGGACCGGCAAGGAGATGATCGTGTGGGGAGGAGGGAGCTGCAAGGCCAACCCGTGCCAGTACGACAACGTCGAACCGCTGGCCGACGGCGCCGCCTACAACCCCGCCACCGACACCTGGCGCGCCATCGCCCCCTCGCCGCTCGCCGCCCGGACCGGGGCGGTGGCCGACTGGACGGGCAAGGAGATGCTGGTCTGGGGCGGCACGGTGGGGACCAACCAGAGCTTCTCCGACGGCGCGGCCTACGACCCGGCCACCGACACCTGGCGGACGCTGGCGCCGTCGCCGCTCGGGCCCCGGGGGTCCACCGGGTTGTGGACGGGAAAGGAGCTGGTCGTGTGGGGCGGCCGCGACATCGTCAGCGGCTTCTACCTCGACGACGGGGCGGCCTACGACCCCGCCGCGAACACCTGGCGCATGCTCCCTCCGTCACCGCTGTCCGCCCGCTCCATGCGGGAAGGGATGACGTGGACGGGCAAGGAGGTCGTGTTGTGGGGCGGCGGGACGAGCGACAAGGCCTTCGCCGACGGCGCCGCCTACGACCCGGCCGCGAACACCTGGCGGTCGCTGGCCCCGTCGCCGCTCAAGGGCCGGTTCTCGCGGGGCCAGTGGACCGCCAAGGAGATCGTCTACTGGGGCGGCGAGGACTGGGCCCAGGTCTTCGGCGACGGTGCCGCCTACGACCCGGTGGCGAACACGTGGCGGACCATCGCCGGCGGCCCGCTCAGCGCCCGCATCGGCACGTCGGAGGCGTGGACCGGCAGCGAGATGGTGATCTGGGGCGGAACTCCGGGAACGTACGACAACTACTTCGCCGACGGCGCGGCGTACGTCCCCGCCACCGACACGTGGACCAGGATTCCGACGTGGTCCGGCCGGTTCTCCTCGGGCCTGTGGACCGGTAGCGAGATGATCGTCTGGGGTGGGATCGTCCCCACCGGGACCTCGGGCAAGACGGTCCAGATCAAGAGCGCTGCCGACGGCCGCCGCTTCCTCCCCTGACGCGGGCTTCCGCTGCGATCAGGTCGCGCCCGGGACCCGACGGGCGGCGTCGTCCCGGTTCTCGAAGACCCGGATGTCGACGACGCGCCCACCGGTGAGGGTCACCACCTGCCATCGGCGCTCGCCGCCGGGCACGTCCAGCCCGACGAGGATCTTCTCCCCGTCCCCGACGACCTCGGTGACCTTGGCCCGCACGCCGGCGTCCCAGCCCCGCTGGTACCAGGCCAGCACCTGGTCGCGATTCTGACAGCCCCCGGCGAGGTCGTCGGCCGCGCCCCAGCGCACGTTCGGATCGAGGAGGTCGGCGAAGGCAGCCAGGTCGCCCCCCTCGACCGCGGCGACGACCCGGGCGGCCACGCTCTCGGGTGTCGGCGCACCATGCTCTCTCACCGCCGCACCCTACGGCTCGACGACGATCCAGCCTCGTCGCTGCAGCTCGGCGGCGAGCTGCGCGGATGGGATTCGCCGGATCGCCTGCTCGGCGGCGGTCAGGCGTTCGGCCGGCTCGGTGGCGCTACCCTCCTGGAGTTGCTCGATGAAGGCCGCGGCCTCGTCCCGGGTGAAGCGGCCCCCGGCCTGGCGCTGGGTGAACCCCATCGGACCGCGGGCGTCACGGAAGTCGGTGTGCCCCGCGTCCTGGAGCAGCGACAGCAGCTCCTGCACCTGCCGGGCCGTCGCCGGCGGCCCCGACTGCTGACCGAACGCCACCTCAGCCCCTCGCG
>DATASA010000159.1:0-9543 GCA_036269435.1 Acidimicrobiales bacterium
GCCGAGAGGCTGGGCCACCCGCCCGGTGCCCGCCTGATCATCGTCCACTGCGACGATCTCGGGTCCTGCCACGCGGCCAACGTCGGCGTGTACGAAGCGCTGCGCGACGGCGTGGCCACGAGTGCCGGCCTGATGGTGCCCTGCCCGTGGTCGCGCGACGCCGCCGCCCGCTACCGCGGGGAGGACGTCGGCGTGCAGCTCACCCTCAACGCCGAGCACGACCTGTACCGCTGGGGCCCCATCACCCGGGCCCCCTCGCTGCTCGACGGCGACGGCGGCTTCCCCCGGACCACCGAGGACCTGTGGGACCACGCCGACCTGGACGAGGTGCGCCGGGAATGCCGGGCCCAGGTCGAGCGGGCGATCTACTGGGGCTTCGACGTCAGCCACCTCGACTCCCACATGGCCGCCCTCGAGCTCCGGCCCGAGTTCTTCGACGTCTACCTCGAGCTGGCCGTCGACTTCCGCCTGCCCATCCGGCTCGGCGACGCGTCGACCGAGCGCTCGATCGGTTTCCCGTTCCGCCGCCTGGCGGCCGAGGAGGGGGTGGTCTTCCCCGACCACTTCGTTCACGTGCCTCGCGCCGGCAGCCGCCGGGCCGTCGAGCGGGCCCTGCTGGAGTTGCCCGAGGGGGTCACCGAGCTGCAGGTGCGGCCCGCGGTGGACGCGGCCGAGCTCCGGGCCCTGGCCCCGGACTGGGCCGGCCGGGTCGACGACCACGACCTCGTCACCGGCCACTCCTCCATCCGGTCACTCGCCCAGCGCGCCGGCGCCACCCTCATCGGCTACCGCCAGCTCCGCGACCTCCAGCGCTCCGGCTGAGCCGGCCACCTCCCGCCGGGCGCCGGGCGACTGGAGCGCTCAGGTGTCCTGGATCTTGCCGATCACCACCGGGTCCTTGGTGGTGGTGGGGACGCCGCCGGCGGTCTCGTCGGTGATGGCCAGGGCCGACACGTCGGTGCCGATCTTGAACGGTGCCACCTGGACCTGCGGGCCCAGGACGCCGACGGAGATGCGGGACGTCCCCACGACGGCCCAGAGCTGGTACGTCCGCTCCTTGGCCAGGCCCGGGAGGTTGTTGCTGACGACGTACCCGGTGCCGTCCGGGAGGACGACGGCCTGAGCGGTGCGGTAGCCGTCCGTCGACGTGAGGCTGACCTTGCGGGCCTGCGGGTCGGCGACGGCGGCGTTGGCCGACCGCACCAGCTCGTTGCCCTGCTGGCCGGCGACCAGCTGGCTGATCCGCTGGCGGTCGTCGGACACGCGCACGCCGAGGAAGCCGACCATGGCCACGGCCGCGGCCGCCACCATCGCCGCGATCCCGAGCCCGATCCGGTTGCCGGCCCGCCGCGGCGGCGCGCCAAGCTGGCTCTCGCGGCGCTTCAGGGCGATCACCGGCGCCAGGTCGAGGGGAGGCGGCACCTCCACCAGCGAGGCGGCGATCTTGTCCCACAGCGCCGCCGGAGGACGGGCCCATCCGGGCGTCAACAGGCCTGCGACCTCACGGTGCTGGATGATCTCGTCGGCGCACTGCTGGCACCAGGAGGCATGCGCCTCCACGGCGTGGCGCTCCTCGGGGTCGAGGGCGTCGAGGGCGTAGGCCCCCAGCAACTCGACGACATCACCGTGGCTCAACTCTCGGCCCATGTCACTCCGACTCCTGCCTCGGCCAGATCGGTGCGGAGACGCCGCAGTCCCGAGCGGATACGGCTTTTGACCGTCCCCTCCGGGGACTCCAGCATGACCGCGACCTGGCGGTATGTGTGGCCGCCGAAATAGGCCAGCTCGATGGCCTGGCGCTCGTCGTTGGGCAGCCGGGCGACGACCTCCTTCACCTTCTCGGAGACGGTGAGGTCGATCACCTGCCGCTCGATGTCGTCGCCGAACTCGGGCGCCTCGCGGGCGTCGCGTTCCTCGCGGCGCCGCCGCGCCGTCTCGGACCGCAGCAGGTCGACGGCGCGCCCGTGGGTCTGGGCCAGCAGGTAGGCCCGCAGGCTGCCCCGCTCGGAGTCGAAGCGCTCCGGGTTGTTCCAGAGGCGCAGGAAGACCTCCTGGAGGATCTCCTCGGCCAGCTGGTTGTCGTTCAGGAGCCGCCGGGCCAGGGCGTACGCTGCCCCGGCGTGGCGCCGGTACACCTCCGCCAGGGCGTCCTCGCGCCAACGCCCGATGGCCACGACAAGGGCGGCGTCACTGGCGTCTCGGAGATCGTCCACGTCCACAGCATCCCTTGTTCGGTGCCGTCCGCGCTCCCGGATGGATACGGTCCCCTGAACCGATGACAGCCACACCTCCGTCGGACGACGTCCGCGCCCGCCGCCAGCCCGACAGTGACGCCGGCGCCGGTGCCCGTCGGCGGGACGTGCTGCGCAGCTTCGGCTGCGGCGCCGCCGGGCTGGCCGCCCGAAGCGTGCTGGCCGGCGCCGTCGGCGGCGCGCTCGCCGGCCTTGCGGCCGCTCCCGCGGAAGCCGACGCGGCGTTGGACGTCCAGATCCTCCAAACCGCGTCCTCGATCGAGAAGCTGGCCATCGACGCCTACGACAGCCTCCTCACGCCGGGGACCGCCCCGAACACGGCGGTCCAGGCCATCGAACCGGCCGGCGCCCGGGCCGCGGTGATGACCTTCGTCGCCACCACCCGCAAGCAGCACGCCGACCACCTCCGGGCCTTCCAGGCTCAGACGGCGACGCTGGGCGGCGTCGCGCAGGACGCGGCCAACGCCCGGTTCCAGCAGGCCGTGTCCGGCCAGCTGTCCGCCATCGGGGACCTGCAGGGGCTCGTCGACGCGGCCATCGGGCTGGAGGAGCTCCTCACCGACACCTACCTGTCGAACCTCACCGCGCTGGCCGACCGGCGGACCAAGGAGATCGTCGGGGGGGTCCTCGGGGCGGAGGCCCAGCACCTGGCGACGCTGCGCGCCTTCACCGCGCTCCTCGCCACGCCGGATCTGATCGCCCTCCCGTTTCCTCAGGCCGGCATCGTCAGGGTGCCGGCCGCGGTGTGCAACGGGGCGTTCCCCGACGCCCTGCACCGGCTCAACGGGCCCGACGGCATCGCCGACCCCACGTCGGGAGCAGTCCGGTGAGGGGGCCCGACCCGTCGGCCACGCCGGCGTCGTCCATCTCCCGCCGGCGGTTCCTGACCGCCACGGCGACGTCGGTCGCCGCCGCGACCGCCGTGGGCGCCTGCACCGGGCACGGGGCCGGAGGCGGTGCCGGCACGGACCTCGACGCGGCGGCCAAGGCGGCCAGCATCGAACGCGTCGCCTTCGACGCCTACGTCACCATCCGCGACCTCATCACCCGGGGCCGGCTGGGGGCGGCGCTCCCCGGCGCCATCGTGGCCTTCGTCATCGCCGCGGCCGACCAGCACCACAAGGCGATGGAGGGCTGGAACGCAATTCTCACCGCTGGCGGCCGGCCGGCGGACGACGCGCCGCACGTCGAGCTGAAGACCAAGGTCGACCTGGCCATGGCCACGCTGACGGACGTCATCACCGTCGCCCGGCTGAGCCTCCAGCTCGAGGACTACGCCTCCCGGACGTACCTCGCGATGATCCCCACGCTCAAGAACCCGGACAGCGTGAGGTTGGCCGGCCAGATCCTGGTCGTCGACCAGGCCCACCAGGCCGTCCTGCGTTACGTGATCGGCATGTACCCGGTCGGCAGCGGCGTGGACGAGAGGGTCCAGCCGAGCGACGTCTCCTTCGCTCCCGCCGACCCCCAGGCCGACCGGGTCACCGGCTGAGGCCGACCGACGCCGGCCGACGGAGCCGTCAGTACTCGGTGACGGCGTCGATCTTGGCCACGATGGCCTTGTACTCGGCGCTCTGGGTGAGGGGGAGGAGGCTCATGAGCTTGCCCATGTTGCTCCCCGGCACGACCTTGATCCGGCCCTGCATGAAGGCGGCGTTGGCGTCGAGCTCGCCCTTCTGCATCTTCACCGAGTCCTCGTAGCTCATCGACAGCGTGATCTCGGCGTCGGGATCGTCGCCGAGTGTGGCCTCGAGCATCTTCCCGCTGTCGATGACCCAGTAGTAGTGGACGTCGCCCTCGGGGGTCCCGGCGACCTGGTACTGGAGCCGCGCCGTGGCCCCCGCCCGCTCCGGGAACTCCTGGGCCAGCTCCTGCTGGGTGTCGAGCCACTCCTGGGTCAGGTACTTGGGCATCGCTTCCTTCCCGGCGGCATCTCGCCGCCTCCTTCTCCGAAATGGGGCCGCTGCCCCACCCGGTGCCGGGGCCCCGGAGGACCCTAGCGGCCGAGCTCGGGCCGGACCCGCTCCCGGACGCCGGCGAACAGGTCGTCCTCGGGAAAGGTGGCCGGGGTCTCGACCAGCGAGCGGGCCAGGATGTAATCGTCCCAGGGGTACACCGAGGTCACCTCCGGCGGAAGGCCGAACCAGAACGGCGAGTCGGGGTCGATCTGAGTGGCGTGGGCCAGCAGGGCCTGCTTGCGGACGAGGTCCCCGTCGCTCACCTCGATCTTGGTGGTGATGCGGTCGTCGAGCCCGGGCCGTTCGAACCGCTTGTCGTCGAAGGGCGACTCCAGGCCGAGCTCCTTGAACTTCTCGTGGATGGCGACCATGCGGGCCCGGGCCCAGGCGCTGTAGTACAGCTTCAGCGGCTGCCAGGGCGGCCCGGCCTCGGGATGGGCGTCCGGGTCGGCGGCAGCGTCGAAGGCGACGACGCTGATGTCGTGGACCCGCAGGTGGTCGGGGTGCAGGTACCCCTGCTGGTCGTCCGGGTAGGTGACGATCACCTGCGGGCGCTCCCGGCGGATGACGGCCACCAGCCGGCCCACCGCCTCGTGCTCGTCGGCGCAGGCGAAGCAGTCCGGGTTCTTGTTGGCCTCGGAGCCCGGCATCCCCGAATCGCGGTAGCCGAGCATGACGACCTCGTGGTAGCCGATGATCTCGGTGGCCCGGGCCAGCTCCTCCATCCGGATCTCGTGCAGGTGCTCGCGCACCTCGGGCCGGTCCATGGCCGGGTTGAGGATGTCGCCCTCCTCGCCGCCGGTGGCGCAGACCAGCACGCACCGCACGCCCTCGTTGGCGTAGCGGTGGACGGTGGCCGCGCCCTTGGACGACTCGTCGTCGGGGTGGGCGTGGACCGTGAGCAGGCAGAGCTCCGGTCGGCGGGCGGCCGCCATGTCCTCGGTCATCCCGTCGAAGTTACCCGTCGCCGTCGCTGTCCTCCGCCGAATGGCCCCAGAATCCGGCGGGCGCGAGGAGGTAGTCGATCAGGGCCTGGAGGCTGGTGGCGTACGTCGACCGGTACTCCTGGAGGCGTTCCCACGCTTCGTCGGGGTCCCGCACGGGCAGGCCCGTGGCCACCACCCGCTCGTAGGCGATGTCGAACTGGGCCCGCTGCAGCGGCGTCGGCTGGTGGTAGGACTGCGGGAGCCGGCGCACGATCTCGTTGAGGGCCCGCCGCCCCCGCCGGTACATGAAGTACGGCTCCCGCAGCTCGGCGCCGGGGACAACGGCGCAGGTCAGGACCGCTCCGTCGAGGACGACGCCGAGGGCGGTGATCCAGGACTGGCCCCGGTGCTGTGACCGGAACAGGGCCAGCATGGGATACGACACATGGCTCTCGAGGATGTCGGCGGTCCAGGACTCCCACTCCCCGAAGAAGCGGTACAGCCGGTCGACGTCGCCGCCGGGGGCCCAGATCCGGATGAGGGCTGTGGGCTCGATGCGGTGGCCGGACGGGTCGTCGAGGGTGAGCAGGCGCGACTCGCGGCGGCCGTAGGCCGCGTACAGCACGGGCAGGTAGGAAATGGCCAGGGCCATGCTCACCAGCCCGGTCCCGGCCTCGGCCAGCGCGGCCAGGCGGACCGCGGCACCGGTCGGCAGGATGTCGCCGAAGCCCAGGGTGAACAGGCACGTGCCCGAGTAGTAGAGGAGGCTGGCGTAGCCGGTCTCGCCGTGCAGCGAGTTCCGGGCGGCCATGTACACGAGCGACCAGCCCACCAGCAGCCCGAGCAGCCACAACCCGAGCAGGGTGAGCAGGGTGAGCGGCGCGTAGAGCGAGAGGAAACCCTCCTGGCGGTGCCCCAGCCGCCGCCCGATCCCCCGCCACACCCGCCACGTCACCCAGTAGAACTGGCGGGTGGGTCGCCAGCGTCCGGTCAGGCCCCGGGCCGCGACCAGGGTGCCGATGGCGTCGACCAGGGTGCCCAGCACCAGGGCCACGCCGACCAGCAGCTCGACGAGCTTCGCGACCGGAGGCACCGCCGGTGTCTTACCACCGCTCCGGCGGCGCGCCCCGACTCAGGCGACGAGCCCGTGGGTCGTGTCGGTCTCGGGCGAGTCCGGCGCCACCCGCTCGCTGCGCCACACCAGGACCAGCCCCAGCACCAGGGCCAGCACCACGGCCGCGTTCACGCCGAGCTCCGTCTGGGTCCGGCGGAAGTCGGCGGCGTTCCCCCCGCCGCCGAGCGACACCTGGGCACCAACGGTGAGGATGTGGCGGACGGCCGAGATGATCCCGATGATGAGGAACGGTTTGAGCTGGAGGCCGGCGTCGTCGAAGTGGGCGACCACCGTGCGCAGGATCTCCATGACGATGATCACGAACAGCACGCTGTTGATCACGGAGGTCACCCGCTCGGGGAACGTGGTCGAGTCGTTGGTGGTGTCCGTCGCGGTTGTGTCCGTCGCGGTGGTGTCCGGCGCCGTGGTGTCCGGCGCCGTCGTGTCCGACGTTGCACCGGCGACGGTCGACTCCGTCGTCACCGTGGGGTGCGAGTTGTCGGTGCTCCTCGTGTCGAAGAAGTCGATCACCGACGACACCAGCACGATGGCCGAGACGGCGACCAGGAGGATGGCCACCGCGTAGTGGACGATGTCCTCGGCCACCTCGACCATGCCGATCACCCGCCGCCCTTCGTGGCGGAGCCCCGCTCCGGCCCGCTGGCGCCGGGGGCCGTTCGGGGCTGCGAGGGGGGGATCGACAGTCTGTTCCGTCACCATGGTCGGGGCATCTCCCGGGATACGTAGTTGCGCCGAACGGTTAGTATCCCAGGCTGGTGAGGAGGCCGTGACTGGCTCGCGACCCGAAGCGGAAACACGACGAGGGGGATCCCCGGTGAGCAAGCGCATCCTGATTGTGTTGTCCGAGTGGGGCTACTGGGGCGAGGAGCTCGTCGGCCCACTCGAGACGTTCGACGCAGCCGGCTACGAGGTCGACTTCGCCACGCCGACGGGCAAGCGCCCCGTCGCTATCTCCGTGAGCATGGACCCCGGCTACGTCGACCCTCCCCTCGGGAAGTCGGTCACCAGCCAGGAGGTGGCCGACAAGGTCAAGGCCCTCGAGGCGGCGGACCGGCTGGACAACCCGATCAGCATCAAGGAGCTCATGCCGGAGCGGCCGTACCGCAGCTCGGCGAACTACCTCCGCGAGCAGGAGGCCTACTTCCAGGCCCTCGACAAGGTCTCCAAGGAGCTGACGGAGAAGTACGACGCCATCCTGCTGGTCGGCGGGGCCGGGCCCATCGTCGACATGGTCAACAACTTCCGGGTCCACGACCTGGTGCAGGCGTTCTACAAGGTGGACAAGCCGATCGGCGCCGAGTGCTACGGCGTACCCGTCCTGGCCTTCGCCCGTGACCAGGAGGACCGCCGCAGCATCATCGCCGGCAAGCACGTGACCGGCCACTGCATCGAGTACGACTACAAGGAGGGCACGGGCTTCATGGGCACCGACTTCATCATCGGTCCCCCGCCCTACCCGCTGGAGTACATCCTCCGCGACGCCACCCAGCCCGGCGGCGCCTTCCACGGCAACTTCGGCAAGCCGACGTCGGTGATCGTCGACTATCCGTTCATCACCGGTCGCTCCACCCCCGACTCCTACCTCACCGGCCAGAAGATGGTCGAGGTGCTCGAGGAGGGCCTTCGCCACTGGGGCTTCCACACCGAAGACGCGTGAGCGGCCCGGGAGGCCGGTCCGAGATGACGGGCAAGACCGCCAAGACCGGTCGCTTCGCCATGATCGAGCAGTTCCTCGCCGACGGCGTGACCTACCTGTTCGGCAACCCGGGCACGGTCGAGCAGGGGTTCCTGGACGCCCTCAGCGACTACCCGGACCTGGAGTACATCCTCGCCCTGCAGGAAGCGGTGGTCGTCGGCATCGCCGACGGCTACGCCCGGGCCACCCGCAAGCCCACGGTCGTCCAGCTCCACAGCGGCGTGGGCCTGGGCAACGGGATCGGCATGATGTACCAGGCCAAGCGGGGCCACGCCCCGCTCGTCGTGATCGCCGGGGAGTCGGGCGTGCGCTACGACGCCATGGAAGCCCAGATGTGGGCCGACCTCGTCGACATGGCCGCGCCCGTCACCAAGTGGGCCACCCGCGTCGTCGATCCGGGATCGCTCCTGCGGGTCCTGCGCCGGGCCATGAAGGAGGCGGCCACCCCGCCGATGGGCCCGGTGTTCGTGTCGCTCCCCATGGACGTCCTCGACGCGGTCAACACCGAGGAGATCGTGCCGACGTCGTTCCTCGTCACCCACTCCGTGGCCCAGCAGGACGACGTCGACCGCGCCGCCCAACTGCTCGCCACCGCCCGGCGCCCGATGATCATCGCCGGTGACGGCGTGGCCTTCTCCGGCGCCCAGCCCGAGCTGACCCGCCTGGCCGAGACCTGGGGGGCCGAGGTGTGGGGGGCCGACTGGTCCGAGGTGAACATGGACCACGGCCACCCCCAGTTCAAGGGGATGCTCGGCCACATGTTCGGCGACCACAGCAAGTCCATCACCTCGCCGGCCGATGCGGTGCTGATCTGCGGCACCTACGTGTTCCCCGAGGTCTTCCCGGAGCTGGCCGGCGTGTTCGGCCCCGGCGTGGCCGTGGTCCACGTCGACCTCGACGCCCACGAGATCGCCAAGAACTTCCCGGTCGACATCGGCCTCGTCGCCGACCCCAAGCCCACGCTCGACGCCCTGGCCACCGCCCTCGGCAACCAGATGACGCCGAGCCACCAGGCGGGGGCTCGGGATCGGGCCGCGGCGATGGCCACGGCCAAGCAGCAGGACCTCGACTCCCAGAAAGCCCGGGACCGGTCGTTCCACGACAGCCTGCCGCTGCACGCCTCGCTGTTCGCCGAGGAGCTCGCCCGCCAGCTCCCGCCCGACGCCATCATCTTCGACGAGGCCCTCACCACGTCGCCCGACCTGACCCGGTACCTGGTGCCGACCACGCCCGGGCACTACTACCTGACCCGGGGCGGCTCGCTCGGCGTCGGGATCCCGGGGGCCATCGGGCTCAAGGTCGCCCACCCCGACAAGGTGGTGTTCGGCTTCACCGGCGACGGCGGGAGCATGTACACGTACCAGGCCTTGTGGACCGCCGCCCGTTACGACATCGACGCCAAGTTCGTCGTCTGCAACAACTCGAGCTACGAGCTGCTGAAGCTCAACATCGACGAGTACTGGAAGGAGCGGGACATCCCCGAGCACGGGGTCCCGGTCGGCTTCGACCTGGCCCAGCCCCCGATCCACGTCGCCGACCTGGCCAGAGCCCTCGGGGTGGCCGCCGTCCGGGTGGA
>DATASA010000160.1:0-1936 GCA_036269435.1 Acidimicrobiales bacterium
GTCATCGAGCGGGGGACATGCGGCGGTTCCGGGTGGACCGGATCATTGCGGTGCGGGACGCGCCGGACGGGGCGGCCGGCGACGGGTCGGCAGGTGGGGCGACGGCGCGGCCGTTGGAGGAGATGTTCGTGCCTGGTCCGGGTGCGGTCGAGGTGCATGTGCGGCTGGGGCCGTCGGCGCAGTGGGTGCCCGAGTCGGTGCCGGTGCGCAGCGTGACGCGGGACGGTGACGGGCGGATCACCGACGTGGTGTTGGACGTGGCGGGGATGGCGTGGTTCGAGCGCCTGCTGCTCCAGCTCGGGCCGGCGGCGCGGGTGGTGCGGCCGGCGGAGCTGACGGTGTTGGCGGCGGACGCGGCCCGGCGGGTGCTGGCGCGCTACCGGTAGCCGTCGTCCCGGTAGGTTGCCGGAGATGAGCCAGGGCGAGGATTTCAATACCGGGATTATCGAGGAGTTCCGTTCCAACCACGGTGTCGTCGGCGGCCCGTTCGAGGGTGCGCCGCTCGTGCTCCTGACGACGACGGGTGCGAAGTCCGGGACGCGGCGGACGCACCCCTTGGCGGCGCTCGCCGAGGACGGACGCCTGTACGTCTTCGCGTCGAAGGGCGGGGCTCCGACGAACCCGGACTGGTATCACAACGTGGTCGCGCATCCAGAGGTCGAGGTGGAGTACGGGGACGAGAAGTTCCCGGCCGTCGCCCACGTCGTGACCGGTGCGGAGCGTGACCGGCTGTACGAGGCGCAGGTGGCGCGGATGCCCGGGTTCGGTGAATACCAGGAACGCACCGGTGGCCGGGTGATCCCCGTCGTGGAGTTGCGCCGGACGTCGTAGCCGGCATGACGGGCCGACCGTTCGGTCGGCGATGCTGGGGATCCGTCGGATCGGCGCAGGCCGGGCCGACTACTACCTGGCCGACCTGGCGGCGGAGTTGCCGGTACCCGGATCGGGTCGGGGTGCGGGTCGCTGGATCGGGGCGGCCGCGGGTGACCTGGGGTTGGACGGGGCCGTGCCCATCGACGCGACGCAGTTCCGGTCGCTCCTGGCGGGGCGGCATCCGGGGACCGGGCGGCCGCTGCCGACGCCGACCGGTGGTGGTGGGCGGCGGGTCGCGGGCTACGACCTGACCTTCAGCGCGCCCAAGTCGGTGAGCGTCGCTTTCGCGTTGGGCGGGGACGACGTGGCGCGAGCGATCGTGGCGGCGCACACGGAGGCGGTGGTGGCCGCCTTGGGCTACGTCGAGCGTCACGGCTTGGGCGCCACCCGCTGGCGTCGGGAGGACGGGGAGCGTGAGGTGATCGGCACCACCGGGTTCTCGGGCGCACAGTTCACCCACGGCGTGAGCCGGAACCTCGACCCCCACCTGCACAGCCACGTGGTCGTGGTGAACGCGGTCCACGGCGTGGACGGGCGCTGGAGTGCGTGCGACGGGCGGGGGCTCGACGCGCATCGTGTGGCGGCGGGCGGCGTCTACGAGGCGCACCTGCGTCATGGTCTGACGTCGACGCTGGGTGCGCGGTGGGAGACGCCGACGGGTCCTGGCCGGACGCCGGAGATCGCTGGGGTGTCGGCCGAGCTGACGGGCGAGTTCTCGTCGAGGGGCGCCGAGGTGCGCATGCACGCGTTCTGGGCGGGAGCACGGTCGGCCCGCGGCCGGCATGTGGCGTGGGCGGCGACGCGGCCGCCGAAGACGACCGGGACTCCGTACGAGGAGCTCGCGGTCGAGTGGCGACGCCGGGCCGCCGTTGCCGGGCCGGGGCTCGAACGGGACCTGCGGGTGCGGGTTCCGGCACCGGGCCCGGACCACTCTGACCCTATTCCCGGCTCGTACGACGAGCACCGTTTCGCCGGGATGATCGCCGTGACCCCGCACGGCGGGGCGCATCGGCGCGACGTGGTGGCGGCTTTCGCCGGCTCGGCCCTCGACGGCGTGCCTGCG
>DATASA010000161.1:0-7287 GCA_036269435.1 Acidimicrobiales bacterium
CTGCCGGTTCTGGAGAAGGTCATGCAGTCGGGCAAGCCGCTGCTGATCGTCACCGAGGACGTCGAGGGCGAGGCTCTCGCCACCCTCGTGGTCAACAAGATCCGGGGCACGTTCAAGTCGGTGGCGGTCAAGGCGCCCGGCTTCGGCGAGCGCCGCAAGGCCATGCTGCAGGACCTTGCCATCCTCACCGGCGGCCAGGTCATCACCGAGGACGTCGGCCTCAAGCTGGAGAACGTCACCCTGGACATGCTGGGCCGGGCCCGCAAGGTCACCGTCACCAAGGACGAGACCACCCTGGTGGAGGGCGCCGGTTCGGCGGCCGACATCAAGGGCCGCGTCAACCAGCTCAAGGCCGAGATGGAGAACACCGACTCCGACTACGACCGGGAGAAGATCCAGGAGCGCCTGGCCAAGCTGTCCGGCGGCGTCGCCATCATCAAGGTCGGCGCGGCCACCGAGGTGGAGCTCCGTGAGAAGAAGCACCGCATCGAGGACGCGGTCAGCACCACCAAGGCTGCGGTCGAGGAGGGTGTCGTGCCCGGCGGAGGCGTGGCCCTGCTCCGCGCCCAGGTCAAGGTCAACGAGCTGGCCCTCACGCTGCACGGCGACGAGGCCACCGGGGCCCGCATCGTGTCCCGTGCCCTCGAGGAGCCGCTGAAGCAGATCGCGGTCAACGCCGGCATGGAGGGCGGTGTCGTGGTCGAGCGGGTCCGCAACCTCGACGGCGCCAGCGGGCTGAACGCAGCCACGGGCGACTACGAGGATCTGTTCAAGGCCGGCGTCATCGACGCGGCCAAGGTCACCCGGTCCGCCCTGCAGAACGCGGCGTCCATCGCCGCGCTGTTCCTGACCACCGAGTGCGTCATCGTCGACAAGCCCGAGAAGGAGACGGCGGGTGCCGGCGGCGGCGGCATGGGTGGCATGGAAGGCATGGGCGACTTCTAGGAGCCAGCGCCCCCGGGCGACATTTTGCGAAGTACCGAAGCGGCCCCGGCCCCCAAGGCCGGGGCCGCCTCGCGGTAGCATCCGGCGGTGACCACATCTCTGTTTCGGAACTGTGTCGTCGCACTCTTCGTCGCTCTCCTCGTAGGTGCCTGTGGCAGCAGCAACAAGATCAGCGGGGCCAAGGCTGCGTACGTCGCCCAGGTAGATCCCATCTGTAAGAACCTGCGCTCGCAGCTCGGCGGTGACCTGGGTTCGGATCCGGGCAAGCAGGCCGCCGCCGTCGCCGACGCAGTGGCGAAGATCATGGCCGTCCCCAAGCCGAAGGAGGACAGCGAGCGGGCCGACGTCTTCATCGCCGCGCTCAACAACGTCAACCTGTCCCTGCAGGACGTGGACCAGTCCCGCATGGTCAACGACCAGACCCGGGCCCAGAAGGCCGTGGACGGGGCCAAGGCCAACGCCAAGACCGCGGCTGCCGCGGCCAAGCAGTACCCGATGGTGGAGTGCGCGCAGACGCTGTGAAAGCGCCCGACCCCATCGTGTCCGCCCAGGGGTGGGGCGTGCTGCACCTCTTCTGCAAGCTCGGCCCGACGGTGGAGCACGAGTCGGTCGCCGCCGCGGTCAAGGGATGCCAGGCCGACGACCACCAGGTCGTGACCTTCGCCGTGCTCGGCCACAAGGCCGACATCGGCTTCATGGCCGTCGGCCCCGACCTGTGGCGGCTCCGGCGGCTCCAGGCCGATCTCGACGCCGCCGGGCTGGTGGTGGTCGACTCGTACGTGTCGCTGACCGAGGTGTCGGAGTACGCACAGGGGGTTCCGGCCGAGCGGCTCGAGCCCCGGCTGCACCCGATCCTGCCGCCCGAGGGCAAGCGGGTGATCTGCTTCTACGGCATGTCCAAGCGGCGCGACGTCGCCGGAAACTGGTACATGCTCCCGTACGAGGAGCGGCGGGACCTGATGGAGAGCCACGGGCGCAAGGGTCGCGAGTTCGCCGGTCGGGTCGTCCAGCTCGTCACCGGCTCGACCGGCATCGACGACTGGGAGTGGGCCGTCACCCTCTTCGCCGCCGACCCCGCCGACCTCAAGCAGTGTGTGTACGAGATGCGCTTCGATCCGGCGTCGGCTGTCTATGCCGACTTCGGCCCCTTCATCACCGGCCTGGTCGGCCCGGTCGAGCAGGTGCTGGCCGAGGTGAGCCCGGGCTAGAGCTGCGGGCCGGTCGTGCGCTTGCGCTTCAGCTCGAAGAAATTCGGGGTGAAGGCCAGGCTGGAGACCGAGTCCCAGACGGCCAGCGCGGCGTCGCCGGTCGGGGCCGGTGACATGACCGGCCCGGAAATGCCGGTCATCCCGGCGTCGGTCCGGAACAGCAGGATGGGCACGGCGACCTCCGTGCCGACCTGTTCGATGGCCTCGGCCATCGAACCGCGGATCTCGGCGTCCCACCGCTCCTCGTCGGCCGCAGCCACGAAGCCCCGGTCGAGCCCGGCGGCCTCCAACGCGTCCGCCACCGCGTCGAGTGACTTGTCGTCCTGCAGGTGGAACCGGTTTCCGATCTCGGTGTACAGCCGCCCGATCGGCTCATCGCCGTGCTCGGCCCACACCGCCTCGACCACGCGCAGGGTGCCCAGGGTCACCTGCAGGAGAGGCCGGTACTCCTCGGGGATGTCCACGTCCTCGTTCTTGATGGCCAGGCTGTAGGCCCGCCACCGCACGGGCACGTCCCGCTCGGCCGTCACCTCGACCACCCAACGGGAGGTCATCCAGGTCCACGGTCAGCCGGGGTCGAAGAAGAAGTCCAGGGTGGTCAAGGTTCGACAGTAACCCGATACGCTCGGACGGCGTGATCTCGCCCACGGGCCGCCCCCGGTGACACCCCTCGACGTCCTGCGCGCCCGACTTCGGGAGCTCGGGCGGGTGGCGGTGGCCTTCAGCGGCGGTGCCGACTCCGCCTTGCTGGCCTGGGTCGCCAACGACACGCTCGGCCCGGAGCGGGTTCTCGCGGTGACCGCGGTGTCGCCCTCGCTGGCCGCCGACGAGGGGGCCGACTGCGCCGCGCTGGCCGCCGAGTGGGGCCTGCGCTGGCAGGCGGTACCCACCGCGGAGCTTGAGCGGGCCGCGTACGTCGCCAACGACACCGACCGCTGCTTCCACTGCAAGTCGGAGTTGATGGATGTCGTCGGTCCACTGGCCTGCGCCGAGAGGGCCACCGTCGTGCTCGGCGTGAACGTCGACGACCTCGGCGACCACCGCCCGGGACAGCGGGCGGCCCAGGACCGCGGCGCGGTCTTCCCGCTGGTCGACGCGGGCTTCACCAAGGTCGAGGTGCGCCGGGCGTCGCACGATCTCGGCCTGCGCACCTGGGACAAGCCGGCGGCCGCCTGCCTGGCCTCGCGCATCCCCTACGGCACGCCGGTCACGCTGTCGACGTTGGACGGGGTCGGCCGGGCCGAAGCGGGCCTGCACCGTCTCGGGTTCCGCCAGGTCCGCGTGCGCCACCACGGCGACGTCGCCCGCGTCGAGGTCGAGGTCGAGGAGCTGGCCGCCGCCCTGGCTTGCCGGGACCGGGTGGTGGCGACGGTGAAGGCGGCGGGCTACCGGTGGGTGACGCTGGACCTGGAGGGCTTCCGCTCGGGCAACCTCAACGGCTGAACCGGGCGCGCCGGCTCACCCGGCCGCGGGAGCCGCCACAACCTGGATCGGGCCGTCGTCCGCGCCCCGCGGCGGCCCGAGGATCTGGCACGACACTCTGCCCATGGCCTCGGCGACTGCCGTCGGAGTGACCGCCCAGCCCTCCGGCGCCGGGTCGCGAAGGTTCCAGCCGGCTTCCCGGAAGGCCGCCTCCAGGCCGCCCGGCGTGCAGATGTTGAGCACTTTGGCGGTCGCCGAGGTCACCCGGTAGGCGTGGGGCACGCCCCGGGGCAGGAAGCAGATGCCGCCGGGGCCGACCTCTCGGCGGGCGTCACCGACCCATACGGTCAGCGAGCCTTCGAGCACGAGGAAGACCTCGTCCTCGTGGCCGTGCACGTGGACGGGTGCCGCATCGCCGGCCGTGGCGTCGGTGCGGAGGATCATCAACTGGCCGTCGCTCGTCGCCGAGTCGAGCAGGATCTCGACGGTGGAGTCGCCGATCCAGCGGATGCGCTGGTGATCGGCGTCCTGGCTGAAGTAGGTGCTGAGCGTCATCGGTTCGTGTCCTTTGTCGGGGGCGGAACGGGGAGCAGGTGGTACGTCAGAGCCTCGGTGAGCCAGGTCTCGAACCGGGCCGGAGACCAGCTCCGGGCGAGGACCAGCCGCTGGTAGTTGGTGGGGGAGATCAGCAGCCAGACCAGCTCGGCTGCCGTGTCGGGGTCGAGCCCGGGGCGAAGCGGTCCCTTGCCGTTCAGGTTGCGGACGTACTGCTCGGCCGCCGCGAGCCGCTGTGCCTCGCTCGACGTCCACAGCGCACGAAGGTCGGCGTCCGAGTCGGCCGCCCCGTGGAGCACGTCGTCCAGTGCCGCGTACCGGGACAGCAGGGCCGTCGTGTTGCGTGCCACCAGAGCGATCGTCCGATAGGGGTCGGGCTCCTCCAGCAGCTCGACGTACGCCGGCCGTTGCATGACAGGCACCGGCTCGTCGTCGCCGGCCATGGCGACGTCGCGCACGACCTTGAGCACGGTGGCTTTGCTGCCGACGGCCGAGAACACCGTCGGCTTGGACACGCCGGCACGCGCCGCGATGGCGTCGACCGATGTTGCGCCGTACCCGTCGGCGACGAACAGCTCGTGGGCCGCGGCCAGGATGGCCGTGCGGGTCTGGCGCGCCGCCTGCGCACGCAGCGGGGAGCGGTACGCCCGGCCCGGCGTGGTGTCGTCCACGCGGGCGAAGTTACTCAGAAACTATTTGTTATGCAACCGGTAAAGTCGGCGGCGGGAGGTGCTCAGGCGCCGTACTTGGCCAGTCGACCGGCGACGTTCAACATGATCGGCATCAGCTCCCGAGCCGGCCGTCGACCGAGCGCGCCCAACCGGCACCAGCGCTCGCCGAACCGGTCGACGTCGTCGCGCCCCACCCGTTCGCCGCCGAGCAGGACCGGCACCGGATGCCAGGAGTGGGCCGCCATCTGGCTGGGCGTGGCGTGGTCGCCCGTCACCGCGATGACGTCTGGGCCCATGCCGACCAGCTCCGGGACGACGGCGTCGAGGGCCTCGATGGCGGCGACCTTGGCGTCGAAGTTGCCGTCCTCGCCGGCGGAGTCCGCCGGCTTGTGGTGGAAGAAGAACAGGTCGTAGGCGTCCCAGTGCTCCTTCAGGAGCACGAGCTGCTCGTCGATCGTGGCCGGCGGGCCGACGGGGTCCATGCCGACCAGGCGACCGATTCCGCGGTACATCGGGTACACCGCGATGGCCGCGGCCCGCACGCCGTAGCGCTCCTGGACGGTGGGCAGCTGGCGGTGCGAGTCCAGGCCCCGCAGGAGCAGGGCGTTGGCCTTGGGCTCCATGGCAAGGATCGACCGGGCCTGGCGGTCCAGCTCGGCGATGACCTCGGCGGTGTGGTTGGCCGATCGGGTCTGGGCCATGGGCGCCAACGGCGGGACACCGACGACCTGGGGGTCGGTGTCGTCGACGTGGGGGTCCAGGTCGGGCCCCCGCAGGACGACGAGGACGCGGTGTTGGGCCTCGTGGACGAACAGCACCTCCACGCCCGGGATCGAGACCTGCTCGCTGAGCAGGCGGACGACCTCGACGGCCTCCAGGTCGGCGATCCGCCCCGCTCGGCGATCGGCGACGACCCCGTCGGCGTCCAGCGTGGCCAGGTTGCCGCGAGCGGCCACGTCGCCCGGGTTCAGGTGGACGTCGAGGCCGGCGGCCGACAGCGCTCCGCGGCCGAGGTGGTAGTCGAACGGGTCGTAGCCGAACAGGGCGAGGTGGGCCGGCCCCGAGCCCGGCGTGATGCCGGGACCGACCGGGTCGAGCAGCCCGGTGGAGCCGTCGGCGGCCAGCTGGTCGAGGTTGGGGGTGTCGGCCTCCTCCAGCTCCGTGCCACGGTCGCGGTCGGCGTAGCCGGCCAGCCCGTCGAGCACGACCAGCAGGATCTTGGTCGTGGCGGGTTGGACGAGGGTCGCGAGATCGAGCGTCATGATGCCGTCCAGGCTAGGGCCTCTTCCGGAGGGGCCGAGTCCGGCTCAGGCCGGCGCCGGCTCGAGGAGGTAGCCCCGGGAACGGACGGTGCGGATGGCCAGCCCGACCGGCTGCAGCCGACGGCGCAGGCGCAGGACGTGGACGTCCAGGGCGTTGCGGCCCGGCGCGCCCGACGGCCAGCCCGCTCGGATCAGCAGCTCCCGGGACGTCACCGCACCGAGTCGCTCCAGCAGGGTTTCGGTCAAGCGGGCCTCGAGAGGCGGGAGCGCGACCCAGGCCCCGTTGACCCGCAGGACACCGAAGTCGTCGAGCATGGGGGAGGCGGGCTGGTCGTGGCCGTTCGCGTTCCCATTGCCGTTCCCGTTCGCGTGGCCGTTGTGGGCCTGGCTGCGCACGGCGAGGGCGTCCACGCGGGCGCGCACCTCGTTCTCGGTGGCCGGAATCCTGATCCAGTCCTCCAGGCAGTCCACCACGGCGGGTGGCTCCTCACCGTCGGGGACGAGTAGGAGCCGTGGCTCGTGGGCTTGGCTGATCCGGCTGCGCCGGGCGTGCTCGTCGGGCCACCTGAGCATCGTGACGTCCATCGGCACTGACCATAGAGAGCAAAGGTTGCGGCCATGTTTCGCCCCGGTGAACTGGAGGTCGCATCTCCCGACGCCACCCTCGCTGCGCCCGCGGCGGGTAAGGTGGAACCCCACGCGGGCGTAGTTCAGCGGCAGAACATCAGCTTCCCAAGCTGAGAACGCGAGTTCGATTCTCGTCGCCCGCTCTCACGAAAGTCCTGGTCAGGGGCTTGCGGCCGCCGCGCCGGGTTCCGCCGAAGGGCCGGCGTGACCCTGACGTGACCGAACGGAGCGCCCTCTTTGGTCACCGCCGATCGCCCTCGGGCTTCAGCGGCAGGGAGTTCCACCTCAGCGGGGGCACTTCGCGCCGAGCGGATCATGGCGCCCGTCGCTTCGGCGACGGTCGTCTCCCGCTCGCGGGTCGCGTGCCGGTACCGGAGTGCGGCCTGCGGCGAGACGTGCCCAACCCGTCGATATGTGTGCGCTCGCACGAGAGGTGGCCCATCACCTGCGCCGGCTGAGGGATGAGTTCCGAGCGCTACACCAGTCAGTCTGAACAGGAGTTGCACGAAGGAGGACACATGGCCACGACGACCACCCACACCCTCGAGGTCCCCGGCGCCACACTGGCGTACGACGTCCATCAGCGGGACACCCTGG
>DATASA010000162.1:0-7809 GCA_036269435.1 Acidimicrobiales bacterium
CCGCTGCTGCATGCGGCGGTCAGGAGCAGGAGAAGCAGGACGACGGCCGCTGCCGGGCCGTTGGTCCGCGGCCGGTGCGGGGTGTTCACGGCGACAGGATAGGCGGCGGGGTCAACCCCGTGGAAGCAAACCGATCGCGTCGCGGGCCCGGTTGAGCGTCGTCGACGCCACCGCCTGGGCCTTGTCCGCACCGGTGGCGAGGGCAGCCCGGACCGCGGCGGGGTCGGCGGACAGCTCGGCGTAGCGTTCGCGGATGGGCCGCAGCAGCTCGATCACCGCCTCGGCCGTGTCCGCCTTGAGCGGCCCGTACTGCGAGTAGCGGCCGGCGAGCTCCGCCGGCTGGCCACAGGTGGCGGCGGCGAGGATGGAGACGAGGTTGGACACGCCCGGCTTGGACTCGGGGTCGAACGCCACCTCGGTGCCGGTGTCGGTGACCGCCCGCTTGAACTTGCGCTCGATGGTGGCGGGGTCGTCGAGCACGAGGACCGTGCCCTGGGGCGACTCGGCCGACTTGGACATCTTGGCCGCCGGCCTCTGCAGGTCCATGACCCGGGCGCCGACCTTGGGCAGCGAGGCCTCGGGGACGACGAACGTGTCGCCGTAGCGGTGGTTGAACCGCACGGCGAGGTCACGGCACAGCTCGAGGTGCTGGCGCTGGTCCTCGCCGACGGGAACCCGGTCGGCGTCGTAGAGGAGGATGTCCGCGGCCTGGAGCACCGGGTAGGTGAACAGCGCGACACGGGCCGACTCGAAGCCGTCGCGAGCCTTTTCCTTGAACTGGGTCATCCGTCCCAGCTCGCCCATGCTGGCCACGCCTTCGAGGATCCAGGTCAGCTCGGCGTGCTCGTGCACGTGGCTCTGGACGAACAGGGTGCACACGTCGGGATCGAGCCCGGCGGCGACCAGGAGCAGGACCGTCTCCAGTGTCTTGGTCCGCAGCTCGGTCGGGTCCCGGGGCACGGTGAGGGCGTGGAGGTCGACGACGAGGAAGTACGCGTCCTGGGCGTGCTGGTCGTCGACCCACTGGCGGATCGCACCCAGGTAGTTGCCGAGGTGGATGTCGCCGGTGGGCTGGATGCCGGACAGGACGCGGGCCATGGGCTGCAGAGTATGCGGGGTGCGGCGACGGTCGGCCGGTATTGTTCGACCCCGATGTCCTACGCGGTCCAGACCGGGGTGTTCGACGGTCCGTTCGACCTGTTGCTCCATCTCATCCTGCGCGACGAGGTCGACCTCTACGAGGTGTCGCTGAGCACGATCGTCGACGGGTTCCTCGCCCACCTCGACCATCTCGGCACGCTGGACCTGGACGTGACGACGGAGTTCCTCGTGATCGCCGCCACCCTGGTCGACCTGAAGGCCCGGCGCCTGCTGCCCGGCCCCGTCGACGTGGAGGTCGACGAGGAGCTGGCGCTCTACGACCAGCGCGACCTGCTGCTCGCCCGCCTGATCGAGGCCAAGACGTTCCGTGACGCCGGCGCCGCGCTGGAGCGCCTGGCCGCGTCGGCGAGCCGGTCGCTGCCCCGGACCGCGGGCCTGGAGGAGCGCTTCCTGGCCCTCGCGCCGGACCTGCTGGCCGGGGTGACGCCGGCGGACGTCCACGCCGCCTGGCTGCGGGTCACGGCGCCGGTGCCGGTGCCCCGGGTGGTGCTCGACCACGTGGCCCCCGTACGGGTCAGCGTGGGCGAGGCGGTCGAGGACCTGCTCACGTTCCTGCCCGAAGCCGGTCGAGTCACGTTCCGCCGGTTGACGGAGGGCATCACCGACCGCATGGAGGTGATCGTCCGGTTCCTGGCCGTGCTCGAGCTGTTCAAGCAGGGCCTGGTCGACCTGGACCAGACCGTCACCTTCGGCGATCTCGAGGTGTGTTGGGTGGCGGCCGCCGAGCGCAACGCCTTCGCCGGAGTCGACTCCTACGATGGCTGAGCGTCGCAAGTACATCCGAACTGGTGACACGGGATGTCGGATATCGCACTGGGTGACCCCGGTTGGCGGGGGTGGGGACCGCCGTGGCTAGCGAGGCGGCGCGCGCCGCCGAGGCCATCCTGATGGTGGCCGACGCACCCGTGGAGCCGCAGCTGCTGGGGCAGCTCCTGGAGGTCAGCCCGGCCCGGGTCGACGAGCTGTGCGAGGAGTTGGCCGCGGCCTACGTGGCCGAGGACCGGGGATTCATGCTGGCCCGGGTGGCGGGCGGTTGGCGTTTCCAGAGCCACCCGGACCTCGCCGCCTACGTCGAACGCTTCGTCCTGGACGGCCAACCGGCCCGGCTGTCGCCTGCGGCCCTGGAGACGCTGGCCATCGTGGCCTACAAGCAACCCGTCTCCCGGGCCCAGATGGCGGTCATCCGGGGCGTGAACGTGGACGCCGTGGTCCGGACTCTGTCGCAGCGGGGATACGTCGAAGAGGTCGGCCGGGACCCCGGGCCGGGCCAGGCGATCCTGTACGGGACCAGCCGGCTGTTCCTCGAGCGCTTGGGCGTCGACTCCCTGGCCGACCTGCCGCCGTTGGGGGACTTCGTCCCGAGCGCCGAGGTGGTCGAGGCGTTGGAGCGGGGGCTCGGCGCCGACGAGGCGTGACCCGCGAGCCGGATGGCATCCGCCTGCAGAAGGTGCTCGCCGCCGCGGGGCTGGGCAGCCGGCGGGCCTGCGAGATCATGATCGAGGACGGTCGGGCGACCGTGAACGGCGAGGTCGCGGTGCTCGGTCGCCGGGTCGACCCGGAGACCGACCGGATCGAGGTCGACGGGCTGCGGGTCCCGGTCCGGGCCGGGCTGGTCACCTACCTGCTGAACAAGCCGCGAGGGGTGGTCACGACGGCGTCGGATCCCCATGGCCGGCCGACCGTGGTGCAGCTCGTGCCGCAGGAGCCCCGTGTGTTCCCGGTCGGGCGGCTCGACACCGACACCGAGGGGCTGCTCCTGCTCACCAACGACGGTGACCTGGCCCACCGCCTGACCCACCCGTCGTTCGGCGTCGACAAGGAGTACCTGGCCGAGATCGACGGCGACCCCACGCCGGCCGATCTGCGCCGGCTGCGACAGGGCGTCGAGCTCGACGACGGGATGACCGCGCCGGCCAGGGCGTCGGTCAGCGGGCCCGGCCTGTTGCGGCTGGTCATCCACGAGGGGCGCAACCGCCAGGTCCGGCGCATGTGCGAGGCCATCGGCCATCCGGTACGCCGGCTGGTGCGCACCCGGATCGGCCCGCTCGCCGACCGGAGGCTCAAGCCGGGGGAGTGGCGGATCCTGGACCTCGACGAGGTCCGCGCCCTCGAAGGGGCGGCCACGCCCCGCACTACATTCGACGCGTGACCGCCGCCGTACGCGCCCTGCGAGGGGCGACCACCGTCGACGTGGACACGTCCGAGCAGATCCACGAGCGGGTCGGCGTGCTGATAAAGGAGATGCTGGCCCGCAACGGCGTCGACAAGGATGACCTGATCAGCGTCATCATCACCGCCACCGAGGACGTGACGTCGATGTTCCCGGCCGCTGCGGCCCGGGCCGTCGGCCTGGGCGACGTCCCCCTCCTGTGCGCCCGGGAGCTGACCATCGACGGGGCCACGCCTCGCTGCATCCGCGTCCTGATGCACCTGACCACCGAGCGCGCCCGGTCCGAGCTGCGCCACGTCTACCTGGCCGGTGCCGAAGGCCTGCGCGATGACCTGCCGGCCTGACCCCCGCTCCCGGTGAGCCGGCGCGCCGTGGTGGTGGGTACGGGCCTGATCGGTGGGTCGCTCGGACTGGCGTTGCGCCGGCAGGGCTGGCACGTGACCGGTCGCGACCTCGACTCGGCTCGCGCCGACCGGGCCCTGGCGCTGGGCGCCCTCGACGCCGTCGGCCGCGACCCTGCGGCGGAGCTCACCTTCGTCTGCACGCCGGTCTCGTCGATCGCCGGCGAGGCTCGGGCCGCGCTGGGCGAGGGTGGCGTGGTGACCGACGTGGGCGGAGTGAAGGGCCCGGTGGTCGCCGCGGTCGACCACCGCTGCTACGTCGGCGGCCACCCCATGGCCGGCTCCGAACAGGAGGGGGTCGACGGTGCCGACGCCGGCCTGTTCGACGGGGCCACCTGGGTGCTCACCCCCACGGTCGACACCGACCCCGACGCGTACGCGCTCGTCCAGTCCGTCATCACCTCCCTGGGCGCGGACGTGGTGGCCCTGTCGCCGGAACGCCACGACGAACTGGTGGCCACCGTGTCGCACGTGCCCCACCTCACCGCGGCCACGCTCATGGCGCTGGCCGCCGAGGGCGCCGACGAGCACGCCGCCGTCCTGCGCCTCGCCGCCGGTGGCTTCCGCGACATGACCAGGGTCGCCGCGGGTCATCCCGGGATCTGGCCGGACATCTGCGCCGAGAACCGCGACGCGATCGTGGAGACGATGGACCGCCTCGTCGCCGCCCTCTCCGAGATGCGCGAGTTCGTGGCCACCGGCGACCGGGCCGGGCTCCTCACCGCGCTGGACCGGGCTCGCGCCGCCCGGGTCAGCCTGCCGGCGCGCGCCCCGCAGCCCGAGCACCTGGTCGAGATCCGCGTGCCCGTTCCGGACCGCCCCGGCGTACTGGCCGAGGTCACCACCCTGCTCGGCGAGCTCGGGGTCAACATCGAGGACCTCGAGATCGCCCACTCCGCCGAGGGCCCGCGCGGGGTCATCGTCCTCGTGGTCGAGGACACCGCGGCGGACGACGCCCGCAAGGCCCTCGTCGCCCGGGCGTTCCACCCGTCGCTGCGGAGGCTCTCGTGACCTCGTTCACGGTCCACGGCGGCCGGCCGCTGCGGGGGCGGATCACCGTGCCGGGTGACAAGTCGATCTCCCACCGGGCCCTGCTCCTCGCCGCTCTGGCCGAGGGGACGTCGGTCGTGCGCGGCCTGTCCGACGGCGACGACGTGGCTCGCACCAGGGCCGCGGTCGGCGCCCTCGGGGCCGGCTTCGACGGCGAGAAGATCACCGGCGGCCGCGACCGCCTCCACGAACCGGACGACGTCCTGGACATGGGCAATTCGGGCACGGGCATCCGCCTGCTGGCCGGGCTGTGCGCGGGCCTGCCCTGGCTCACCGTGCTCACCGGCGACGGGTCGGTCCGCCGCCGGCCGATGTCGCGCGTCACCGAGCCGTTGCGGCTGATGGGCGCGACGGTCGACGGGCGTGACGGGGGCCGGCTGCCGCCGCTGGCCGTGCGCGGCGGCGGCCTCCGGGGGATCGACTACGACCTGCCGGTCCCGAGCGCCCAGGTGAAGTCGGCCGTGCTGCTGGCCGGGCTGTCGGCAACGGGCGAGACGGTGGTGCACCAGCCGGTGGTCACCCGGGCCCACACCGAGGAGATGCTGGCCGCGTGCGGCGCCGACGTCGAGGTCAGCGACGATGGACTCGTCGTCCGGCTGCGTCCGTCGGAGCTGCGGCCGTTCGAGCTCGACGTCCCCGGCGACCCTTCCCAGGCCGCGTTCTGGGTGGTCGCCGCCTGCATCACCCCGGGCAGCGACGTGACCGTCGACGACGTCTACCTCGGTCCGGCCCGTGACGGCTTCGTCCACGTCCTGCAACGGATGGGCGCCGACGTGGAGCAGGTCGGCCCGCGCACCATCCGCGCCCGGTACGGACCGTTGCACGGCACGGACGTGTGGCCCGAGCAGGTGGCCGCCATCATCGACGAGATCCCGGTCCTCGCCGTGGCCGCGGCCTTGGCCGAGGGCGACAGCCTGTTCTGGGAGGTGGGCGAGCTCCGGGTCAAGGAGAGCGACCGCGTCGCCACGATCATCTCTGAGCTGAGTGCGCTCGGCGCCCGGGTGGGCCCCGGCGACGGGGAGGGACTGTGGGTCAGCGGCGGCGGCACGCTCCGGGGCGCGCCAGTTCGCTCGCACTGGGACCACCGCATCGCCATGGCCCTTGCCGTCGCCGGGCTGGCGGCCGAGGGGACCACCGAGATCGACGGCTGGGAGGCCGTCGCCACCAGCTACCCCGGCTTCGAGTACGACCTGGAGCGGCTGTGCGGGTCGTAGCCATCGACGGGCCGGTCGGCTCGGGGAAGTCGACGGTGGCCAAGGCCGTCGCCGATCGCCTGGACCTGCCGTACCTGGAGTCGGGGGCGATGTACCGCCTCGTCGCCCTGGCCGCGGTCCAACGCGGCATCGACCCCGCCGACGAGGGCTCGGCCGGCGCCGTCACCGCGCTGGCCGCCGACCTGAAGATGGACGTCGGCGACCGGGTGCTCCTCGACGGCGTCGACGTGACCGACGACCTGCGCAGCCCGGAGGTGGGGCGGGCGGTGAGCCCGGTGGCGGCCATCGCCGGCGTGCGCACAGAACTGGTCCGCCGCCAGCGGGAGTGGGTGGCCGAGCGCGGCGGTGGCGTGGTCGAGGGGCGCGACATCGGCAGCGTGGTGTTCCCCGACGCCGAGGTGAAGGTGTTCCTCACCGCCAGCGCGGCCGAGCGGGCCCGCCGGCGCATGCAGGACGAGACCCCCGACGACCTGGCCCGGCGGGACCTGATCGACTCGACCCGCGCGGTGTCGCCCCTGATCGTGCCGCCCGGCGCAACCGTCGTCGACACGACCGCCCGCCCGGTGGACGACATCGTCGACGAGATCCTGGCCCTCGTCCCATGACGGTGAACCGACCGTGACCGCCAGATGATCCTGTACCAGCTCGTCCGGTTCCTGATCTGGATCGTGGCCAAGCTGTTCTGGCGGACCACGTTCGACGGGCTCGAGAACGTGCCCACCGAGGGCGCCTTCATCCTGGCGCCGGTGCACCGGTCGTTCATCGACTTCGGCATCGTCTCGGGGGTGACCCGCCGGCGTATGGGCTACATGGGCAAGGAGTCGCTCTGGGATTCCGCACTGCTGGGGAAGTTCATCTCCACCCTCGGGGCGTTCCCGGTCAACCGGGGCGCGCCGGACCGCGAAGCGCTGCGCCGCAGCCAGGCCCTGCTCGACCGGGGTGAGCCGCTGGTCCTGTTCCCGGAGGGCACCCGGCGGCGGGGACCGGTGATCGAGCACCTGGCCGAAGGGACGGCGTTCCTCGCCTCGCGGGCCGGCGTGCCCATCGTTCCCGTGGGCATCGGTGGGTCCGAGCGGGCGCTGCCCAAGGGCAAGAAACTTCCGCGTCCGGTCAAGATCCACGTCCTGGTCGGCCCGCCGTTGGTACCGGAGCCGATCGCCGAGGGCGCCCGCCACCCGTCCCGTCGGGCGGTGAAGGAGCTGACCGTCCGGCTCCAGGGCACGCTGCAGGACCTCTTCGACCGGGCTCAGCGCACGGCCGGTGTCGACGTCCCTGTCAACCGAACCGACGCGCCGGACGTTTCTCCCGCGTGAGCGACGGCGACGGCTTCGACGAGGCCTTCGACGAGCTCTTCCCGCGGGCCTTCCGCCTGGCCCGGCGCATGTTGGGCGATGCCGCCGCAGCCGAGGACGTCGCCGCCGAGGCCATGGCTCGGGCTTACGCCCGGTGGCCGAAGGTCTCGACCCTGCCGTACCGGGACGGCTGGCTCCTGCGGGTTGCGGCGAACCTGGCCATCGACCGCATGCGACGCCGACCGCCGCAGCTCTGGGCCAAGGCCGAGCCCGAGTTCGAGGACGGCGTCGACCTGCGCCTCGCCCTCAACGCGGCCCTGCTGACCCTCGCCCCCCGCCAGCGCCAGGCCATAGCGCTCCACTACCTCGGCGGCCTGACGGACCGTGAGGTGGCCGAGACGCTCGGTATCTCGCTCGGGAGCGTGAAGACCCACATCCACCGCGGTATCGCCGGGCTGCGCGCCCGGCTGGGTACCGGCCTGGAGGAGATGGTCCCGGTTGGCCTGGACTGAGCCGGACAT
>DATASA010000163.1:0-24852 GCA_036269435.1 Acidimicrobiales bacterium
CCCGGCCGTGCCTCCACCTGATCCGACCGCCACCCAGGCACCTGATCCAACCGCCTCCCGCGCGCCTGATCCGACCGCCACCCAGGCACCTGATCCAACCGCCTCCCGGGCGCCTGATCCGACCGCCACCCAGGCACCTGATCCGACCGCCTCCCGGGCACCTGATCCGACCGCCACCCAGGCACCCGCGGCCCGGCGGGCCGCGTTCTTCGGGCTGGACACCCTCATTCCCGGTTCCAGCCTGTACCTGCTGGCCCAAGGCCTGCAGCGCCGGCACTTCTACGGCCGCGCCGATCTCGTCGGCTTCGCCTGGACCCGCCTGGCGCTCGGCCGGGGTGGCGACAAGGGCGCGCGCATGCAGACCCCGTCGGCGGCCGCCCTGTCGTTCGCCGCCGGCCGGCACCGACCGGAGCTGCGGGCGCTGGCCCAGGAGATCGCCGACGAGCGCATCGTGCCCCTCGTGTACCCGGACCTGGCCGAGCTGATCGAGGCCCACCGCGCCGCTGGGATGCTGACGTTCGTGGCCACCGCGGCCCCGGCCGAGCTGGCCGAGATCGTGGCCCACGGGCTGGGCATGACCGGCGGCCTGGGCACCACGGCCGAGGTCGACGACGGCGAGCGCTACAGCGGCCGTCTGGTGGGCTCGGTCCTGCAGGGCCCGGCCAAGGCCGGGGCGGTGGAGGCGCACGCCGCCGCCGCGGGCATCGACCTCTCCTTCTCCGTCGCCTACTCGGACTCGATCAACGACCTCCCGCTGCTCGAGCTGGTGGGACGGGCCGTGGTCGTGAACCCCGACCGGCAGCTCCGCAAGGTCGCCCAGCGGCGGGGGTGGGCCGTCCACGACGTGCGCCCGGCGACGCGCCGCCCGATGCAGCCCGGGGCCGCGCCGGTGCCCCACCGGGTGGCCGCCCTGGGCCTCTCCGCCGGCCTACAGGCCGACGGCGAGCCGGCCCGCCGAGGTGCCACCCATCACTTCACCACCGAGGATCCGACCGCCCTGCTGCACGAGCTCGAGCAGAGCGGACGGTTCCGCCGCGACACCCGCCTGGGCAACCTGTTCCACCGGGGCAAGGTCTCCCTGCGGGAGGTGTCGCCCACCCACAGCCTCCACATCACCGTGGGCAAGGGGAACCGCGTCTCGGCTCACGTCGACCGGTATTCGCCCTTGGCGACGTCCCAGCCCGAGAAGGCGGCCCGCTACTCGCTGCACCGGGTGGCGGCGCACAACGTGGCCGGGATCGCCGGCGACGTGGCCCGCCTGCTGCCGGGCCGCAACCGGCGCCGGCGCCGCCGGCCGTGCCCCCGGCCGCCGACGTAACGGTCGGCGGTCGGAGCCGTCCGACGCACGTACCCTCGCGAGCATGGCGACGCCGCTCGACAAGGCCACGACCGCTCTGGCCCGCCACCTCGCCGACCTCGGCGGCGAGGAGAAGTCGGGCATCGTGTCGTCCTCCTGGTGGAGCGAGCGGATGCTCGAGTGGGCCATGTCCCATCCGTCGTTCAAGACCCAGCTGTTCCGGTTCGTCGACGTGTTCCCGGCCACGACGGGTGACAGGGACGTCGTCCGGCACCTGGACGAATACCTCCACGGGTCCGACATGCCCAAGGTGCTCGATGTCGGACTGGGCGTCGCCGACCACGTGCCGATGGGCCGCAGTGCGGCGGCGACGATCGCCCGGCGTGGCATCTCACGCGTGGCCGAGCAGTTCATCGTCGGACAGACACCGGCGGAGGCGGTGGACGGTCTGCGCCAGCGCTGGGGCCAGGGGAGCGCGTTCACCGTCGACCTCCTGGGCGAGAAAACGGTCACGTCGGCCGACGCCGACCGCTACGCGTCCCGTGTCGCAGAGTTGCTGCGGACGCTGAGTAAGGCGGCCGCCACCTGGCCGGCCGACGCCCATCTGGAGACCGACGACCTCGGCCCACTGCCCCGGGTGAACGTGAGCGTCAAGCCGACCGCCCTGGCCACCCGCTACGCGCCCCTCACCCGGGCCGACGGCCTGGCCGAGGCCAAGGCGAGACTGCGCCCGCTGCTCACCCAGGCCCTGGGAAGCGGGGCGTACGTCCACTTCGACGCCGAGCACTACGACGTCAAGGACCTGACGCTGCAGCTGTTCCGCGAGCTCCTCGACGAGCCGGAGCTCGCCGGACTCGACGCCGGCGTGGTCGTCCAGGCCTACCTGAAGGACGCTCGGGACGACCTGGCCGACCTGATCGCCTGGTCGTCCGGCCGGGCTCGCCCCATCACCGTCCGGCTGGTCAAGGGCGCGTACTGGGACACCGAGACGGTGCAGGCCCAGTCCGAGGGATGGCCGGTACCGGTCTTCTCGGACAAGGTCCAGACCGACGCCAACTACGAGCGGTGCACCCGACTCCTGCACGACCACCACGGCGAGGTCAGGGCCGCCTTCGGGACCCACAACCTGCGCTCGCTGGCGTACGCGGTCGAGTACGCCCGGTCCAAGGGCATCGCCGACAACGGCTACGAGATCCAATTGCTCTACGGGATGGCCGAGCCGCTGCATGCCGCCGTCCGTAGGGTGGGGCTGCGGTTGCGGGTGTACGCCCCCGTCGGCGAGCTGGTGCCGGGCATGGCCTACCTGGTGCGGCGGCTGCTGGAAAACACGGCCAACGAGAGCTTCGTGCGCCGCCGGTTCGTCGAAGGTCGCGACCTCGACGAGCTGCTCGCCCCGCCGAAGCTGGACGCGCTGCCCGGCCCGCAGCCGGCCCAGCAGCGAGCCCCGACCGACCCCGAGCGGCCGAGCGGGTACGAGCCCGAGCCCGTGGGGGAGTGGCGACGTGCCTCCGTCCGGGCGGCGATGGCCGCGGCGACGGACGATGTCGGCCGGCACGGTCTGGGCCGTAGCATCCCCGCCGTCATCGGCGACCGTCCCGTCCTGACCCAGGAGGAGCTCACCTCGGTCGACCCCGCCTGCCCGTCGACCGTCGTGGCCCGCTCGGCTCGATGTGGACCGGACGAGGCCGAGCAGGCCCTGGACGCGGCCCGCCGCGCCTGGCCCGGGTGGCGGCGGGCCCCGGCCCGGCAGCGGGCCGCGGTGTTGTTCGGGGCCGCGGACTGGATGCGGCAGCGACGGACGTCGATCGCCGCGCTCGAGGTCTTCGAGGCGGGCAAGCCGTGGCGCGACGCCGATGCCGACGTCTGCGAGGCCATCGATTTCTGCGAGTACTACGGGCGAGAAGCGCTGCGGCTCGACGCCGGCGCTCCGGTCCAGTCACCGCCGGGGGAGCACAACGACCTGCGATATCAGGCCCGGGGGATCGGCGTCGTGATCTCGCCGTGGAACTTCCCACTGGCCATCCCCACCGGGATGGTGGTCGCCGCCGTCGTCACCGGCAATGCCGTCCTGTTCAAGCCGGCGGAGCAGACGCCGGCGGTCGCCGCCGTGCTGGTCGACGCCCTGACCGCGGCCGGCCTGCCTCCGGGCGTCCTCGGCTTCCTCCCCGGGCTGGGCGAGGAGGTGGGTGCCTACCTCGTCGAGCACCCCGACGTCTCGTTCGTCGCCTTCACCGGCTCCAAGCCCGTGGGGCTCGGAATTCTGGAGGCGGCGGCGCGCGTCCGGCCGGGCCAGCGTCACATCAAGCGGGTCGTCGCCGAGTTGGGCGGCAAGAACCCGTTGGTGGTCGACGCCGACGCCGACCTCGACCAGGCGGTCCCCATCGCCATCGCGTCCGCCTTCGGCTACGGCGGCCAGAAGTGCTCGGCCGCCTCCCGCCTGATCGTCGTCGAGGAGGTCCACGACCAGCTCGTCGAGCGCCTGGTCGGAGCGGCCCAGCGCCTTCGGGTCGGCCATCCGCGGGACATGGCCGTCGACCTCGGCCCCCTCATCGACGCCGACGCGTACGAGCGGGTCCGGTCCTATGTCGACCTTGCCCACGAGGATGGGCAGGTCGCCCTCGCCGGCGGCCAGGTGCCCGACGACGGGTACTTCGTGTCGCCGACGATCGTCACGGGCGTGCGCCCGGGCAGCCGGCTGGCCACCGAGGAGATCTTCGGCCCGGTCCTGAGCGTGTTCCGGGCCGGTTCGTTCGACGAAGCCATCGCCCTGGCCAACGACACGGAGTACGCCCTCACTGCGGGCCTGGTGTCGCGGTCGCCCGCCCATATCCGCATGGCTGGGGCCGAGCTCCGGGCCGGCAACGTGTACGTGAACCGCTCGATCACCGGCGCGGTCGTCGGCCGACAGCCCTTCGGCGGCTACGGCCTGTCGGGGGTCGGATCAAAGGCAGGCGGCCCGGATTACCTGCTCCAGTTCGTCGAGCCCCGGACGGTCAGCGAGAACACCCTCCGCCAAGGCTTCGCGCCGGCAGAGCCCGCGCCGATGCAGCCGAGGTAGTGTCCTGGTCGAGGGCCGTTAGCTCAGTTGGCAGAGCACCTGCATGACGCGCAGGGGGTCAGGGGTTCAAATCCCTTACGGCCCACCCTCAAAAGCGCCCGGCGGTGCGCCGACGACGGCTCAGTCGTTGCCGAGGATCTTGTCCGCCTTGCGGTCGATGCGGGCCAGCTCCTCGTCGGTGAGGTTGCCGGCCTTGTGCTGCTGGGCGGCCCGGGCCTTGGCGTTGCGGGCGTGCGCCTTGTCGGGCATGGGGTAGTTGCCGCTGTCCCGCTTGTCCTCGGGCGTCCGGGCCTTCTCGGGCAGCCCGAACTCCTTCGCCGGCAGCTCCTCCCGCTTCTTCGCGTGCAACTCAGCCATGAGGGAACGCTCCTTCCTGTCGTCACCCCCTACCTACCCCGGGGCGCCGCATGGTGCGACATGCGTAGCGGGCGAGGCCGTTGCGCCCCGAGGAGGACGGCGACGGCCAGCACGGTGGCGATCCCCATCGCCGTGCCGCCCAGCACGTCGGTGGGGTAATGGAAGTGCAGCCGGACCAGGGCGACTCCCATGGCGACCGGCAGAGCCATGGCGACCGGGGCGAACCACGCCGTGGCCCGCCAGCCGCCCCAGCGGTGGAACAGGACCAGGAGCAGCGTGGCCACAGCCGCGGCCCCGGTGGCGTGTCCGGACGGGTAGGCGAGGGCCGCCCCGTTGTGGCGGTCGACGAGCGGTTTGAGGAGGGCGTCGGTCGTGAGGACGGCGACGGCCGGGCCGACCAGGCACACGACCGCGGCGCGCAGGTCCCGCAGCAGGACGGCCATGCCGGCCAGACCCCCGGCGATCCCGATGCCGGCCACCGGAAGTCCGAGGGCGACGACGGCCCGCCCCAGGCCCTGCGGCCACACGGTCCCGAGGTGGGCGTCGGCCAGCACGCGACTGATGTGGGACGAACCCACCACCCGGGAGACCACCCGGTCGATCCGTAGCGGCGAGCTGCCGCCACGCACCCAGAGGGCGAGGGAGCCGACGACGGCGTAGAGCCCGGCGCACAGCAGCCCCCATTCGATCGTGTGGGCGCCGCCCTCCGGCGTCGGCGGAGCTGCGCTCGCCTCCATGTCCACGACCTTAGGCCGCGGAGCCCCTCAAGGAGCCTGCGCGCGGGTCCGGTGCCGGAAGGCCGGGCGGTTGGCGCATTAACGTCGCCTGGAATGGCTGGCGCCGACGTTTCAGGCCCGCTCCCGCTGGAGCCGGTCGCACGAGGTCGTCCCCGATGGTGGACCCAGGTCCTCCTCGTAGCCACCGTCTGGTGGACGTACGACGCGATCAACAACCTGAACCCGCTGCGTGCCGCCACCGCCCTTGGGCACGGGTTGTCCATCCTCTCCCTGGAGACGACGCTCCACGCGGCCCCCGAGCGCTGGCTGAACTCCTGGCTGGCCCACCACCTCTCGGTCGGTCGGTGGCTGGGCGACTACTACGACGTCGCCCACTTCGTGGTGACCATCGCCGTGCTCGTGTGGGTGTGGTCGCGCCACGCCGACCGCTACCGGCCGCTCCGCAACGCCCTGCTCGGCATCAACCTCATCGGGTTCGTCGTCTACTGGGCCTATCCGGTGGCGCCGCCGCGCCTGCTCGACGGCAAGGGTTTCGTCGACATCGTCGCGGTGACCCACTCCATCGGGGCGTGGAGCAGCGGGAGGCTGGCGTCGCAGGCCAACGAGTACGCGGCCATGCCGTCGCTCCACATCGCGTGGGCGCTGTGGTGCGCGCTGGCCGTGTGGTGCGTGCGCAAGGACCGTCCGGCGCGGGCCGCAGCCGCGGCGTATCCGATCTTCACCTCGTTGGCGGTGATGGCGACGGCCAACCACTACTTCCTCGACGTGGTGGCCGGCGCGGCGACCGCGCTGGTGGCGGCCGCCCCGATGATGATCGGCGCCTACCGTGCGGCGCGGCCGCCCGTTCCGGCACCTCCGCCACCGCGGGCGGCGGCGGCCCCAACGGCCGTCGGTCCGGTCGGCCCGGCCCCCGTCAAGGCGGCGGAGACGCCGGCGGGCGGGAGGAGCGCATCCAGTTCCAGGCGTCGGCGACCATCTCCTCCAGGCCCGGCTTCTCCGGCACCCAGCCGAGCTCCCGGCGGATGAGGGCGCTGGACGCGATGAGCACCGCGGGGTCGCCGGCCCGTCGGGCCGACTCGACCGACGGGATCTGACAGCCGGTCACCAGCCGGGCGGTGTCGACGACCTGGCGCACCGAGAACCCGGCGCCGTTGCCCAGGTTGAAGATCCGGTGGCCCGGGGACATGGTGCCGGCCAGCGCCAGGAGGTGGGCGCGGGCCAGGTCGTCGACGTGGATGTAGTCCCGGACTGCCGTGCCGTCGGCGGTCGGGTAATCGGTCCCGAAGATCGAGACCGCCTCCGCCTCCCCAAGGGCGACCTTCAGCACGTTGGGGATCAGGTGCGTCTCCGGGTCGTGCAGCTCGCCGAGCGGCCCGGACGCCCCGGCCACGTTGAAGTAGCGCAGGCTGACGGCGCCCAGCCCGGACGCGGCCGCTTCGAAGCCGATGGCCGCGTCCACCGCCACCTTCGACGCCCCGTAGGGGTTCGTCGGCCGGGTGGGTGCCGTCTCGTCGATGGGCACCGACTCCGGCTCGCCGTATGTCGCCGCCGTCGACGAGAAGACGAGCCGGCGGACGCGTGCGGCCCGCATGGCGTCGAGCAGGTTGAGCGTGCCGCCCAGGTTCGTGCGGAAGTACCGGACCGGGTGCTGCACCGACTCGCCGACCAGCGACAGGGCGGCGAAGTGCAGCACGGCGTCGAACCCGCCGGCCAGCACGACGCCCAGCGCAGCCGGGTCGAGGATGTCGACGTGCTCGAACGCCGCGCCCTCGGGCACGGCCCAGGCGTGGCCCTTCGACAGGTCGTCGGCCACCACGACCTGGTGACCTGCGTCCAGCAGGTGCCGGGCGACGACGCTGCCGATGTAGCCGGCGCCGCCGACGACGAGCGCCTTCATGCCCGCGACGGGACGCTCAGCGACGCGCTAGCGGGGGGGCCGCGACGGCGGACCGGCGACTACTTCCCCTTCCCCATCGACACCGCCACGATGACGCCGACCACGACGATGGCCACGATGACCAGCAGTACGATGCCACCAGAAACGTCGGAAAGGATGAGGTTCACGCGGCGAGCATACTCGTCAGGGTCCCGGCGTCAACGATCCGCTGGGATCGATCAGCGGCGCCGCCGACGGCCTGCGCCCATCGACTTGCGGACGGCGATCCGGGCGGCCGGCGAGGGGCCGTCGGTGCCGGTGGCGGCCGAAACCTCGTCGTCGAGGGGGCCCCATCCGTCGCCCGCCAGGTCGGTCAGTCGGGGATCGTTGGAGAACACCTCGACCGGTGGTTGGCGGATCCCCAGGCGCTTGCGGAGGCGCTCGGCGTCGGCCACCTGGTCCCACAGCAGCAGGCTCACGGCCACGCCCGCCTCGCCGGCGCGGGCCGTGCGACCGGACCGGTGCAGGTAGGCCTTGTGGTCCTCCGGCGGGTCGTAGTGGATGACGACGTCGACGCCGTCGATGTCCAGGCCGCGGGCGGCCACGTCGGTGGCCACGAGCAGGCCGACGTCGCCCTTGGTGAAGCGGGACAGCGCCCGCTGGCGGGCGCCCTGGGTGAGGCCCCCGTGGAGGACCTCGGCCTGGGCACCCTCCTTGCGGAGCTGGACGACCAGGCGGTCGGCGCCCCGCTTGGTGCGCACGAAGACGAGGGTGCGGAACACCGCCTTGGAGATCACGGTGGCCACCTTGACCTTGTCCATCTGGTGGACCTTGAGGAAGCGGTGCTCCATGCTCTCGACGGTCAGGATCTCCGAGACCACCTCGTGGTGGGCCGGGTCCCGGACGTAGGTCTGGATCAGGTGGTCGACGTCGCGGTCGAGGGTGGCCGAGAACAGCAGGGTCTGGTGCTGTTCGGGGAGCCGGCGCAGCACCCACTCGACCTGCGGGAGGAAGCCCATGTCGACCATGCGGTCGGCCTCGTCGAGGACGAGGATTTCCACGTCGGCCATCGACACCTCGCCGCGGTCGCCCAGGTCGATGAGGCGTCCCGGGGTGGCGACCATGATGTCGACGCCGCGGCGCAGGGCCTTGATCTGGCGGTCCATCGGTGCTCCGCCGTAGACGGCGCCGAGGGCGAGGCCTCGGGCCGCGGCCAGGGGGGCGAGAACCTCGTGGACCTGGTGGGCCAGCTCGCGGGTGGGCACGAGGACCAGGGCGCGGGGCCGCTGCGGCTTGGCCTTGGTCGTCCGCATGATCATGGGTAGGCCGAAGGCCAGGGTCTTGCCGGAGCCGGTCTGGGCCTTGCCGCAGACGTTGTGGCCGGCGAGGGCGTCGGGGATGGTGAGGGCCTGGATGGGAAACGGGGTCTCGATCCCGGCCGCGGCCAGGGCCGCTGCCAGGTCGGGCGCCACGCCGAGCGCGGCAAAAGTCTTCATGGGTATGGATGCTCCTGAACTCTGGAAATGGGGCGGGCCGAACCCGCCGCACGCAGTCACCGGGTTCGGTGACGAACCCGTTGCTCAGGAGGAAGGAAAGGCCCCGGGTCGATGCCCTTGCATCGACCACATGCCCATCATAGCCCTCGGGCTGTTTGGCCGACGTGACCAGGGCGGGTAGCTCCTGTCGACCTTTGGGTACGGACCGGTACAGAGCGTTCGTACGGGAGGGAACCCATGGGCATCGGAGCGAGCATTCTTCTCATCGCGTTGGGGGCGGTATTGGCCTTCGCGGTCAACGTGACCGTGTCTGGCCTCGATCTGAACACGATCGGCGTCATTCTGATGATCGTGGGCGTGATCGGCCTGGCCGTCAGCGTGCTGATCCTGAACGGCGGGGCCGGCGGGTGGTACGGCGGCAGCCGGCGCACCACCGTCGTCGACGAGGGGTACGTGGATCAGCCCGCGGTCGTGTCCCGCCGCAGGGTGGTCCGCCGCCGCGACGTCCTCTGAGCCGGGCCCCGCGATTCGCCCCGCGAGCGCCGCGTTCGCGGCAGAATGGAGTGGGACCACAGGAGGAGATCGCAGATGAAGCTCGGGGTCGTCGGTAAGGGCGGGGTGGGCAAGACGTCGCTGTCGGGTTTGCTGTGCCAGGCCTACGTGGCCCGTGGCAAGCGGGTCCTGGCCGTCGACACCGACTCCAACCCGAACCTGGCCATGAGCCTGGGCCTGGACGAGAAGACGGCCAACGAGGCGCCCCTGGTACCCCGCAAGCTGGTCGTCGGCCTGGGTGACGGCACGCTGAGCCCCGGCGCCCTGCTCAAGGAGTACGGGCTGCCCACCCCCTCGGGCGTCACCCTGCTGCACGCCATGCGCATCGACCAGGCCGGGGCCGGTTGCAGCTGTGCCGACCACTACATGGTCCGAAGCCTGCTGGGCACGGCCATCGAGGAGGAGGCGGACGTCACCCTCGTCGACATGGAGGCCGGCCTCGAGCACCTGAGTCGCTCCGGCGGCACGCTCGCCTACGCCGACGTGCTGCTGATGATCATGGAGCCGACCCACAAGTCGGTCATGACCGCGGGGCGCACCGTCCCCCTGGCCCGGGAACTGGGCATCCCCCGCATCTACGGCGTCGGCAACAAGGCCAAGGGCCCGGAGGACGTCGAGCTTTTCAACCGGCTGTCGGCCGAGTACGGCGTCCCGCTGGCGACGGTGGTGCCGTGGGACGCCGACGTGCCCAAGTGCGACCGACGGGGCGGCCCCCTGCTCGCCGGTGAGGCCCAGGCCGTGCGGGACGCGGTCGACCGGATCATCGCCGTGATCGACTCCGAGGACGACGAGCGGGAGGCGCTGCTCGCCGAGCGCGGCCGCATCGACGCCCGCATCGCCGCCCTCCAGCAGAGCTGACCGCCTGACCGGTTTCTCCACCCGCGCCATCCACGCGGGCCAGGACCCCGAGGCGGCCACCGGGGCGGTCACCACGCCCGTCTACCAGACGTCGACGTTCGCCCAGGACGGCCTCAGCGGACACAAGGGCTACGAGTACGCCCGGACGGCCAACCCCACGCGCTCGGCCCTCGAGACGTGCCTGGCGTCGCTCGAAGGGGCGGCGCACGGGCTCGCCTTCGCCAGCGGCATGGCCGCCATCGACGCCGTGGTCCGCCAGCTGGCGCCCGGTGACCACATCCTCGTCGACGCCGACGGCTACGGCGGCACACACCGGCTCCTGAGCCAGGTCCACCGGGCGTCGTTCACGCCGGTGGACCTGGGTCACCTGGAGGCGGTCGCCGGGGCCTGGACCGACCGGACCCGGCTCCTGTGGGTCGAGTCGCCGACCAATCCGAGCCTCGGCGTGGTCGACGTCGCGGCCCTGGCCGCGCTGGCCCGGTCCCGTGGCGCGCTGTGTGCCGTCGACAACACCTTCGCCACCCCGTGGCTCCAGCGGCCCCTGGAGCTCGGCGCCCACCTGGTCGTGCACTCCACGAGCAAGTACCTGAGCGGGCACTCCGACGTGATCGGCGGCTTCGTGGCCACCGACGACCACGACCTGGCCGCCGCGGTCCGCCTCGTCCGCAACGCCGCCGGGTCGGTCCCGGGGCCGTTCGACTGCTTCCTCGTGCTCCGGGGGGTCAAGACGCTGGCCCTGCGCATGGACCGTCACTGCGCGAACGCCCTGGCCGTGGCCGCGCTGCTCCGGATACATCCGGCGGTGGCGACGGTCCGCTATCCGGGCCTGGCCGACCATCCCGGCCACGCCCTCGCCGCCCGGCAGATGCAGCACGGGTTCGGCGGCATGGTGTCGTGCGTGCTCGCCGGAGGAGCGGACGCGGCGGAGGCGTTCGTCGCCCGCACCCGGCTGTTCACCCTCGCCGAGTCACTCGGCGGCGTGGAGTCCCTGATCGGCTACCCGGCCCGCATGAGCCACGCCGGCCTGCAGGGCACGGCGTTGGCCGCCGACCCGGGCATGGTCCGGCTGTCCGTGGGGATCGAGGACGTCGAGGACCTGCTGGAGGACCTGGTGCAGGCCCTCGAACCGCTGGCCTGAGGCCGGCGGGCTACTCGTCGAACGACGGGGAGGAGGCGACCTCGTCGCCGCTGCCGGCGGCATCGTCGCGCTCGAGCACGTCGACCGCCGAGCCACCGTCGGTGTCCACGGCCGCAGCCTCGTCACGGGGCCCGTCCCCGCTCGGACGGGGGCCACGCGGGCCACCCCGACCGCCGCCCCCACGCCCGTCACGGCCGGCCTTGTCGCTCACCGTGCGCTGCGTGTAGGGAAGCAGGGCCAGCTCCCGGGCGGTCTTGATGGCGACGGCCACCTCCCGCTGGTGCTGGGTGCAGGTGCCGGTGGTGCGGCGGGCCTTGATCTTGGCCCGGTCGCTGATGAACCGGCGCAGGACGTTGACGTCCTTGTAGTCGACCCAGGTGACGTGGTCACGGCAGAACACGCAGACCTTCGGCTTGCCCCGACGATTCGTGTCGCGGATCGGCGTGCGCTTCTTGCCGCGATCGCGGTCGTTGTTCCGTGCCATCGCCGTTCAGTGTAGCGGTTGGCCTGACGGGGCCCGATCTCCGGGCCGCAGGGTCAGACCCGACCCTCGGCGAAGCGCAGGCGGATGAGGTTCAGGGCGCTCCCGGCCCGGAACCACCCGATGTGCTCCTCGGACAGGGTGTGGGTGCAGGTGAAGTCGACGGTCGTGCCGTCCGGACGGTGCAGGCGGCAGGGGACGGGCCGGTCGGGGGCGAGCTCACCCAGGCCGAGGATGGAGATCCGGTCCAGCTCGCCGATGTCGTCGTAGGTCGTGGGATCGGAGAAGACGAGCGGGAGCACGCCCTGCTTCTTCAGGTTGGTCTCGGCGATGCGGGCGAAGGAACGGACGATGATGGCCTGGCCGCCCATGAACCGGGGCTCCATGGCTGCGTGCTCGCGCGACGACCCCTCGCCGTAGTTCTCGTCGCCGATGGCGACCCAGTGCAGCCCTGCTTCCTTGTAGTGGCGGGCGACCTCGGGGTACGGCTCCCGGGCCTGGTGGACGACGCACCAGCCGACCCCGGACTCGCCGGTGAAGGCGTTGGTGGCGGACAGGAACAGGTTGCCGCTGATGTTCTCCAGGTGGCCGCGGTAGCGGAGCCACTTGCCGGCGGCGGAGATGTGGTCGGTCGTGCACTTGCCCCGCGCCTTGAGCAGGATCCTCAGCTCGGGCAGCTCGTCGACGGTGGTGGGGGGGAACGGTTCGAGAAGCTGCAGACGGGTGCTGCCGGGGGCGATGTCGACCTCGATGGCCGAGCCGTCCTCGGCCGGCGCGACGAAACCGGCGTCGCCGCCGGCGAACCCGCCGGGCGGGAGCTCGCGGCCTTCCGGCTCGTCGAGGGGCCGGTCGCCGACGGCGTCGGTGAGGGGGTTGAAGTCGAGCGTGCCAGCAAGGGCGTAGGCGACGGTGGTCTCCGGCGAGGCGATGAAGGCCAGCGTCTGGGCGTTCCCGTCGTTGCGCTTGGGGAAGTTCCGGTTGAAGGACGTGATGATCGAGTTCGGCTCCCCGGACTCGGTGTCGGAGCGGGCCCACTGGCCGATGCAGGGACCGCACGCGTTGGCCAGCACGGTGGCCCCCACCGCCTCCAGGTCGGCGAGCAGACCGTCGCGCTCGACGGTGGCCCGCACGGTCTCCGAACCGGGTGTGATCAGCAGCGGCGTCCGGGTCCGCAGGCCGCGATCGGTGGCCTGGCGGGCGACGCTGGCGGCCCGGCTGATGTCCTCGTACGACGAGTTGGTGCAGGAGCCCACGCACGCCTGGGACAGCTTCAGCGGCCACCCGTGGGCCTCGGCGTCCGAGCCCATGGCCGACACCGGCCGGGCCAGGTCGGGGGTGTGGGGGCCGACGACGTGCGGCTCCAGGGTGGAGAGGTCGATGGTGACGAGCTCGTCGAAGAACGAGCCGGGATCGGCCAGGACCTCGTCGTCGGCGCGCAGGTCGGCGGCCACCCGGTCGGCGGCGTCGGCCAGGGCGGCGCGGCCGGTGGCCTCCAGGTAGGCCCGCGATCGCTCGTCGTAGGGGAAGATCGAGGTGGTGGCGCCGATCTCGGCGCCCATGTTGCAGATGGTGGCCTTGCCGGTGCAGCTGATCGCCCTCGTGCCCGGGCCGAAGTACTCGACGATGGCACCGGTTCCCCCGCGGACGGTCAGAATCTGGGCGACCTTCAGGATGACGTCCTTGGGCGCCGCCCATCCCGAGAGCCGACCGGTGAGGCAGACGCCGATCAACCGGGGCCAGCGCAGGCCGAGGGTGCCGCCGGTCATGACGTCGACCGCGTCGGCGCCGCCGACCCCGATGGCCAGCGTGGCCAGCCCACCGGCGTTGGGTGTGTGGCTGTCGGTGCCGATCATCATGCCGCCGGGAAAGGCGTACCGCTCGAGCACGACCTGGTGGATGATCCCCGCACCGGGCTTCCAGAAGCCGATGCCATAGCGGTTGGAGACCTTGCACAGGAAGTCGTAGACCTCGCGGTTGGCGTCCTCGGCGACGGCCAGGTCGGCCGCGGCGCCGTCACGGGCCAGGATGAGGTGGTCGCAGTGGACCGTCGTCGGGACCTGCACGGACGGCAGGCCCGCGGTAATGAACTGCAGCAGCGCCATCTGGGCGGTGGCGTCCTGCATGGCCACCCGGTCGGGCCGCAACTCCACGTACGAGCGGCCCCGGCGCGGGGTCTCTGAGCCGGAGTCGGCCAGGTGGGCGACGAGGATCTTCTCGGCCAGCGTCAGCGGGCGGTCGAGGAGCCGCCGCCCCGCGGCCACCCGTTCGCCCAGCTCGGCGTAGACGGCCTGGACGAGCTCGACGGGCGTGTTGGCGGTGATGGCGATGGCAGCCTCCTCTCGGTCAGCCATTCTCCCGCGGCTGCGGGCATTGCGGCCACTGGGTTGAGCCGCCGCCGCGGCCGGTCCCCGGTGTGATGCACCGTATGCTGGCGCGTCAGCGGATGTGCGGCTCGCGGGGCGGTCGGGCGACGACCGGGCGGCACCAGCCGGCTCGGGGGAGGGACGACATGGCAGACGACGACGCAGCATCCCGAGGCGCCCGTGGGCCCGCTCGAGGGGGTCGACCTTCGGCGTCGCGCGCAAGCATGGGGGAGGCTGTCGCCGCGGCCAAGAAGGCGAGCCGGAAGGCGCCGCCCCAGCCGCCGTCGGCCGCGGCCAAGCGCCCCGGGACCAAGAAGGCGGCCGCGGCCACCGGAGCCCGGAGAGCTCCTGCAGCCGCCGTCGCCAAGGCCACGGCGTCGAAGAAGTCCGCGCCGGTGGCGAGGAAGGCGCCGGCGGCCAAGAAGGTTTCGCCGGCGAAGGCTGCGACCACCGGCGCACGATCAGCGAAGAGTGGCGCGGTCCTCGCCGGTCGGGGTCCGGCGAAGAAGGCGACGGTGCGAAAGTCCCCGGGGGCCCGGCTGGCGGCCGAGCAGACGTTCGACGACGACTGGGACATATCTCCCGCGCCGGCCGAACGGGTGCGTGAGGACCCGAACGCCCGCATCCGGGGCGTTCTGCGGGCTGCGGCCCGCAGCCTGGAAGCCCGCGAGCACGGCGCCGCCTCGTCGGCCCCGCCGGTCCGGGACCCCGAGCCGGAAACGCCGACCCGGGTCCTGATCGCGCCCGAGCCCGCGACGGTCCGGCCTGAGGCCGTCGATGCGCCCACGCTCGTCGAGGAGCCGGAGGTTCTCGAGGACGAGGCGGTCGACGACGACGTCGAGGACGAAGAGGTCGTCGAGGCGGAGACCGGCGAGGACGAGGTGGAGTACGAGGGCGAGTGGGCACCGCCCGACGTCATCGAAGCCGAGGAGCCCGATCCGCCGGCGTCACCCCCGCCCTCGACCGACGCGCCGCCGCTGTGGCGGCCGCCGGCACAGAGCGGGGCGACCCCACCGCCACCGCCGCCAGCCGTGACCACGGCCACCGCCACCCCTCCGCCGGCCAAGGCCAAGGCCAAGGCCAAGGACACGTCGGAGCGGCGGGCCGGCGCCGGGGTGCCCGTGCTGGCCATCGTGCTGGCCATCGTCCTGCCGCTCGTCGGCGCGGTGATCGGGTTCGTCCTGGCCAACCGCGCCCGGCGTCGCCACGCGCCCCTCGCGAACGTGGCTCGCGTCGTCGCCGTGGTGGCGTTCGTCGGCTGGCTCGTCGGGGGAGGGCTGGCCGCCTACGCCCGCACGACGGACCGGGGGATCGACTACTCGAAGCTCAAGGTCGGTGACTGCTTCAACTCCTCCTCCACCAACCAGGTCCGGGGGGTCAAGGTCATCCCGTGCTCCAAGTCGCACGACTCGGAGATCTTCTTCCTGGTGACGCACCCGGCCGCCAAGGGCGCCGCCTATCCGGGCAAGGACCAACTGGTCCAGTTCGCGGCCGACAGCTGCCTCGGGCAGCCGCTGACCGACTATCTCGGCATCCCGCTCGAGCAGTCGAAGCTGAAGGACTTCGAGATCGTCCCCCAGGCCTCGGCGTGGAAGGACGGGCGCCGGGTGCTGGTGTGCGGGATCGACACGGGCGGGCAGGGCCGCGTCACCGGCTCGGCCAAGGGGAGCCGCCGGTAGCCCTGTCGAACCGGTGACATCCAGTGCGACATACGACATCTGGCGTCACCAGTTGGGGTGGGGGACGGCACGGGCGACGGCGTCGCCCGCCCTACCCCCCGATCGAGCCGGGCCGGTTGCGATGGCCGGCCGAGCGGGAAGGGAAGAGAGCAACCATGCCGAACGATCCGAGAGATGCGCCCCGACCGCAGACCATGGGCGACGTCGAGCCGGCGGCCGCCCGATGAGCGAGCGCCCCGTCGTCGTCGTCACCGGCGGGTCGGCGGGCGTGGGGCGGGCCACCGCCCGGGCCTTCGCCCGGAAAGGGTTGCACGTGGGCCTGCTGGCCCGTGGGACGGAGCGCCTGGAGGCCGCATGCCGGGAAGTCGAAGCGGCCGGCGTCCGCTGCCTCGGCGTGCCTACCGACGTCGCCGACGCGGCGGCGGTCGAGGAGGCCGCGGCGCGCATCGAGCGCGACCTCGGCCCGATCAACGTCTGGGTCAACAACGCCATGACCTCGGTGTTCTCGCCAGTGGCCGAGCTCGACGCCGACGAGGTCCGCCGGGTCACCGAGGTCACCTACCTGGGGAGCGTGAACGGCATCCTCGCCGCCCTCCGGCGGATGCGGCCTCGCGACCGGGGCACGATTCTCCAGGTCGGGTCGGCGCTGGCGTACCGGGCCATCCCCCTGCAGGCCAGCTACTGCGGCTCGAAGTTCGCCATCCGCGGCTTCGTCGACTCGCTGCGGTGCGAGCTGCTGCACGACGGCAGCGGCGTGCGGGTGACGACGGTCCACATGCCGGCCCTGAACACGCCGCAATTCGGTTGGGTCCGGTCCCGGCTGCCCCGCCATCCCCAGCCCGTTCCTCCCATCTACGAGCCCGAAGTCGCGGCCCGGGCCATCGTCTGGGCTGCCGACCACCCCCGGCGGGAGATGTGGGTCGGCTATCCGACGGTGGGGGCCATCGTGGCCAACGCCGTCGTCCCCGGCCTGCTCGACCGCTACCTGGCCCGCACCAACTTCGACGCCCAACAGACCGACCGGCCGGTGAGCCCCGACCGCCCCGACAACCTGTGCGACCCCGTGCCGGGCCACCAGGCCGCCCACGGCATCTTCGACGGCAAGTCGAAGAGCCGGAGCCTGCAGAACGAGTTGAACATGCACCGGGGCGTGGCCGCCGGAGCGGCGTCGGCGGCGGCCCTGGTGGTGGCCGCCCGACGGCGCAGGAAATGACCGGCGGCCTCTCAGGCGTCCCGGCGGTCGAGAAAGATGGCGCCCACCAGCAGGGCGGCGACCGCGTAGGCGCACAGCACGGCGAAGCCGGCCCACGGGGAGAGGGCGGTCGAGCTGCGTTGGACGACGTGGAAGATCGAACCGCCCGCCTCGCCCGGGAGGTACTTGGCGATGTCGTCGTTCCACGGCGACGGTAGGAAGTTCACCAGGATCGGGACGACGAGCAGCAGGCCGACCAGCGTGGCGATGGCGCCCGCGGTCCGGCGCAGGATGGCGGCCAGGCCCAGGCCGAGCAGCCCGACCGCGGCCAGGTAGAGCCCCCCGCCGATCACCACGCGGGTCACGTCCGGGTCACCGAGCGACACCCCGGCGTGCTTGGCCGCGAAGATGGATTGGCCGATCTCGAACGAGATCAGGCAGGCGATCAGCCCGACGACCAGGACGACGGCGCCGAACACCACGGTCTTGGCGGCGAGGACGAGAGGCCGCTGGGGGATCGCGCCGAGCGTGGCCCGGATCTGGCCGGTGGCGTACTCGGAGCTCATGACCAGGACGCCGAGCACGCCGACGGCCAGCTGAGCCAGGAAGATGCCGTTCAGGCTGAACCCGGCCGGGTCGAAGTTGCGCAGCTCGCCGGGATCCAGGTGGTCCCAGCGGCTCACACGCGCCGCGCAGAACAGGGCACCGAGCCCGACGATGATGACGACGGTCACCAGCAGCGACCACATGGTCGAGCGGACCGTGCGCATCTTGGTCCACTCCGAGCGCAGCGCGGCCCGGAACAGTTGCACGCCGCTGGGCGGTGCCGGACGGGGACGGCGCAGGTCGGGAGGGGCGGTGAGGGTCACGGCCGACCCCCCGACAGCTGGGGCTCGCCCAGGAACTCGGCGCTGTCGCGGGTCATCTCCATGAAGGCTTCCTCCAGCGACGCCTGTTGGGGCGACAGCTCGTGCAGCGTGATGCCGGCGCCGGCGGCCAGCTCGCCGACCTCCCGGCACTCGAGGCCGGTGACGGTCAGGGTGTCGGTGCCGTCGGCCACCGCGCTGGCGCCCTTCTGCTCGACCAACGCCTGCAGGGCGGTGGCCTGGGGCGACACCACTCTGACGTGGTTCGACGAGCTGGACCGGATGACCTCGTCGACCGTGGCGTCGGCGATCAGGCGACCCCGGCCGATGACCACGAGGTGGTCGGCGGTCTGGGCCATCTCGCTCATGAGGTGGCTGGACACGAAGACGGTCCGGCCCTCTGCGGCCAGCGAGCGCAACAGCTTGCGGACCCATTGGATGCCCTCGGGATCGAGGCCGTTGACGGGCTCGTCGAGGAGGAGGACTTCGGGGTCGCCCAGGAGGGCGGCGGCGATGCCCAGCCGCTGGCCCATGCCCAGCGAGAAGTCACCGGCCCGCTTGCGACCGACGCCGGCCAGGCCGACGGTCTCGAGCACCTCATCGACCCGGGCCCGGCTGATCCCGTTCGAGTCGGCCAGCCACCGCAGGTGACCGCGGGCGGAGCGTCCCGGGTGGACGGCCTTGGCCTCGAGCAGGGCGCCCACCTGATGGAGCGGGAAGCGCAGATCCCGGTAGCGCTGGCCGTTGACCGTGACCCGGCCGCTGTCGGGAGCGTCGAGGCCGACGATCATGCGCATCGTCGTCGACTTGCCGGCGCCGTTCGGCCCGAGGAAGCCGGTCACCCGCCCCGGCCGGGCGCTGAACGTCAAATGGTCGACGGCGAGCGCCGACCCGTAGCGCTTGGTGACGCCTGCTGCTTCGATCACGCGGTGGTCTCCTCGGACGCTATGGCTACGGGCGCGCCTCGCGGCGCTCTCGGCCTCTCCAGCGTGCCAGGCCGGGATGAACACCAGGTGAGAGCCGATGAAGAGTTCTCTAAGACCACGCTCGGACGCGGCCCGGTTACAGGCGACTTCGACATCTGAGAGGGTCAGGGAATGCGTCGGGGTCTCGCTGCGCTGCTCGCCACGGTCGCCGGGCCGGCCCTGCTGTTGGGGTACGCCCAGTCCCTCCAGGCCGCCCTGGTCGCGGCCCATGCCTGAGCACCGCGTCGAACACGTGATGGGGATGCCCATCTCGGTCGACGTCCGTGATCCCGGCCGCTTCGACGAGGCGGTCGACCGCGTCTTCGACTGGCTGCGCCACGTCGACGAGGTGTTCAGCACCTACAAGCAGGGAAGCGAGATCAGCCGGCTGGGCCGGGGCGAGCTCGACGTCGACGCCTGCTCGGTCGAGGTGCGCGACGTGCTCGACCTGTGCGAGCGGCTGCGGGAGGAGACCGACGGGTACTTCGACGCCCGCGCCGACCACGGCTGGCTCGACCCGTCGGGCGTGGTGAAGGGATGGTCGGTCGAGCGGGCGTCCGCCCTTCTGGCCGAGGCGGGGTCGGCCAACCACTGCATCAACGCCGCCGGCGACGTCCGGGTCCGGGGGGAGTCGGAGCCCGGTCGACCGTGGCGGGTCGGCATCGTCCATCCCCTCCACCCGGGCGCCCTGACCGCGGTGGTCGCCGTCACCGACGCCGCCGTCGCGACGTCGGGGACCTACGAGCGGGGGCTGCACGTGTTCGACCCGCACACCTTCCTGCCCGCGACCGACTTGGCCAGCGTGACCGTCGTCGGCCCGGACCTCACCTTCGCCGACGCCTACGCCACGGCCGGGCTGGCCCGGGGCCGGACTGCCCCCGAGTGGCTGTCGAGCCTGGCCGGCCACGAGGCCTCTGTGATCGACGCCAACGGCTACGTCTGGTCGACGCCGGGGTTCCCGGCCGTCGATATCGCCGCGCCGTAGGCGCCCAGCCGCGGCCTACGCGCTGGCCGCCACCCGCGTCGCCTGCTGGGCCTCCATGCGGCGGATGTGGTCGACCGGCGCGACCAGCCAGGAGTGGGCCACCGTCGAGATCCAGTCGTCGAGCAGGCGGGCGGCATGGGCCGAGCCGGTGAGCTCGTGGTGGCGCTCGAGGAGCCAGCGCAGCTCCTCGGTCGAGTCCGCGTCGGGGCGGGCGGCTTCGACCAGGGCGGTGTTGAGCCGGGCCGTGAGCTGGGCGTTCGGGTCCCAGACGTAGGCCTGGCCGCCGGTCATGCCCGCGCCGAGGTTGTAGCCGACCGGCCCGAGGACGACGACGGTGCCGCCCGTCATGTACTCGCAGGCGTGGTCGCCCACGCCCTCGACGACGGCCCGGGCGCCCGAGTTGCGTACTGCGAACCGCTCGCCCGCCGCGCCGCCGATGTACAGCTCCCCGCCGGTGGCGCCGTACAGGCAGGTGTTGCCGGCCAGCACCGGCGTGCCCCCCGACTCGTCGAGCGACACGAAGGTGTTGAGCGGCGGCCGCACGACGATGCGCCCGCCGGCCATGGCCTTGCCCACGTAGTCGTTGGCCTCCCCGGTCAGCCGGAAGTCGATGCCGTTGCCCAGGAAGGCGCCGAAGCTCTGTCCGGCCGAGCCGGTGAAGCGAACGAGGGCCGAGCCCGGCGGGGCCATGGAGCCGAACTCCAGGGCGAGGGCGCCCGAAAGCGCGGCTCCGACCGTGCGGTCGGCGTTGCTGATGGCGTAGGCCAGCTCGATGTCGTCGCCGTCCCAGATGGGGTGGTAGGCGTCGGCCTCGAGCCGGTCGCCCAGGGCCGAGCGCGGCCGCTGGAGGTCGACGCGGCGGACGAAGTGCCGAGGGGCGCCCGGGTCCGACGGCCGGGAGATCAGCGGGGTGAGGTCCATGCTGTCGGCCCGGGGCTCGCCGACCACCCGCTGGCGCAGGCGCTCGACCCGGCCGATGGCCTCGTCGAGCGTTCGCATCCCCAGGGCGGCGAGCTCGCGGCGGACCTCGTCGGCGATGAACAGCATGTAGGCGGCCACACCCTCGGGGGTACCGGCGAACTTGGCCCGTAGGTGCGGACGCTGGGTGGCGATGCCCGTCGTGCAGGTGTCCTTGTGGCAGGCCCGCAGCATGATGCAGCCCTCGGCGATCATCGCCGCGGTCCCGAAGGAGAACTCGTCGGCGCCCAGCAGAGCGGCGATGAGGACGTCGCGGCCGGTCATGAGGCCGCCGTCCATGCGGACCCGCACCCGGTCGCGCAGGCCGTTGTCCATCAGGGCCCGCTGGGTCTCGGCCAGGCCGAGCTCCCAGGGCAGGCCGGCGTGCTTGATGGAGCCGAGGGGCGAGGCGCCGGTGCCGCCGTTGGCCCCGGAGATGTGGACGACCTCGGCCAGCGCCTTGGCCACGCCGGCGGCGATGGTCCCGACGTTGTCCTCGGCCACCAGCTTCACCGACACGTCGGCCAGGCGGTTGACCTGCTTCAGGTCGTAGATGAGCTGGGCCAGGTCCTCGATCGAGTAGATGTCGTGGTGCGGCGGCGGCGAGATCAACCCGATGCCCGGCTGGGTGTGCCGCAGGCCGGCGATCTCCTCCGACACCTTGTTGCCGGGGATCTGGCCGCCCTCACCGGGCTTGGAGCCCTGGGCCATCTTGATGTTCAGCTCGTCGGCGAAGGCGCAGTACTCCGGGGTGACGCCGAAGCGCCCGGACGCGATCTGCTTGATCCGGCTGTTCTTGTCGCCCGTGGGCTGGCCGCGGGTGACGAAGCGGGCGTGGCTCTCGCCCCCCTCGCCGCAGTTGGACTTGCCGCCGATCAGGTTCATGGCCATGGTGAGGGTCTCGTGGGCCTCCCGGCTGAGGGCACCATGCGACATCGCCCCGGTGGAGAACCGCTTGACGATCTCGGTGACCGGCTCCACCTCGTCGAGGGGGACGGGCGTCGCCGCAGGGACCATCTCCAGCAGGTCGTGCAGCTCGGTCGGTGGGCGGCTGTTGACCAGGGCCGCGAACTTGTCGTAGTGCTCGTCGCTGCCGTCGCGGATGGCGGCCTGCAGCAGGTGGGCGGCCTTCATCTCGTTGAGCGCCTTGACCACGGGATCGTTGTGGGTGTGGAACTCGCCCTTGTTCTTGAGGGCCCGGTAGTAGCCGCCCTCGGTCATGCGGCCCTCGGCGAAGCGGGTGAGGACGTCGTCGCCCAGCTCGGCCCAACCGATGCCGCCGACGACCGACGGGGTACCCACGAAACAGGTGTCGACGACTTCGGGGGCGAGACCCATGACCTCGAAGATCTGGGCGCCGCGGTAGGAGTCGACGGTGGAGATGCCCATCTTGGACATGACCTTCAGGACGCCGTCCTCCAGCCCGGCCTGCAGCCGATGCTGGGCCTCCGGACCGGACAGCTCCGTCTCGGCGTTCTGGTCGGCCTCGTGGGCCACCGTCTCCAGAGCCAGGCCGGGGCAGATGGCGTCGGCGCCGTAGCCGAGGAGGCAGGCGACGTAGTGGACGTCGCGGGCGTCGTCGGCGGAGATGATCAGGCTGGTGTTCGACCGCAGGCCCCGGCTGACCAGCCGGTGGTGGACGGCGCCGGTGGCCAGCAGGGCGGGGACCGGCGCCCGGTCGGGGCCGACGCCGCCGTCGTCGACGACCAGGATGCCGGTGCCCTCGATGACCAGCCGCTCGGCCTCGGCGCACAGCCGCTCGATGGCGGCCAGGAGGCCGTCGGGGCCGTCGGCGATGGGGAAGGTGGCGTCGAGGTGGCCGCAGCCGAACGTGCCGCAGCCGTCGGTCAGCAGGCCGACCACGGCGGAGGGGTACAGGAAGAACGACTTGAGGACCAGCAGCTCGGACGCGCCCGGGCTCTCCTCCAGGATGGGGGCCCGGGGGCCGAGCAGGGTGCGCAGGCTCATGACCAGCCGCTCCCGGAGGTGGTCGATCGGGGGGTTGGTGACCTGGGCGAAGCGCTGCTTGAGGAAGTGGTGGATGGGACGGGGACGACCGGCCAGGTGGGGGAGGGGCGAGTCGTCGCCCATGGAGTACGTCGGCTCCTTGGCCTCGTTGGCCATGTACCGGAGCACCATGGCCAGCTCCTCGCGGGTGTAGCCGAAGATCGCCTGGCGGCGCTCCAACTCGGCCGGCTCCGACGTCTGGTCGATGTGGCGCCCGGCCGCCTGCTGGCGCAGCCCGTCCTGGGCCCAGCGGGCGTACGGCTGCGCCGCGGCCAGCAGCTCCTTGTTGGCCGTGTCGTCGACCAGGCCCTCCACCGCGGAGACGTAGAGCATCTGGCCCGGCCCGAGCCGGCCCCGGCGGACCTGGCCCCGCCCGGTCAGGTCGACGGCGCCGGCCTCCGAGCAGCACACGACCAACCCGTCGTCGCAGACGCTCCACCGCAGGGGGCGCAGGCCGTTGCGGTCGAGGGTCGCGCCGACGCTGATGCCGTCGGTGAAGATGATCCCGGCAGGCCCGTCCCACGGCTCCATCAGGGACGCGTGGTACCGGTAGAAGCCGCGCACCTCGGGGGCCAGGTCGCGCTCGCCCTCCCAGGCCTCGGGGATGGTCATGGCCATGGCGTGACGGATGTCGCGGCCGCCGCGGGTCAGCAGCTCGACGACGGAGTCGAGCTGGCCGGAGTCCGAGTCCGACTCGTCGACCACCGGACGGAACAGCTCCTCGGGGCCCAGCCCGGCGGCCTCGGTACCGAGCACGGCCCGGGCCCGCATGCGGTTGATGTTGCCGGCCACCGCGTTGATCTCACCGTTGTGGCAGAGGGTCCGGAAGGGCTGGGCCCGCTCCCACGTCGGCAGCGTGTTGGTGGAGAAGCGCTGGTGGAAGACGGCGAAGGCGGCGCCGAAGCGCTCGTCGGCCAGGTCCAGCCAGTAGTCGGCCAGGGCGTCCGCCGTGATCAGGCCCTTGTAGACGACGGTGCGGAACGAGCACGAGGCGACGTAGGTGCCCGTCGTCGTCGCCCCGATGCGCCGGCGCAGGCGGAACGCAGCCCGCTCATCGGGCACGCCGTCGGTCTCGAGGACGGCTTGGAGGACGGCCGGCTGCGACGACCGGGCCAGCTCCCCGAGCACGGCGTCGTCGGTCGGCGGCACCCGCCACTCGACCACCCGGATGCCCTCGGCCTTGGCCGCCTCCTCCACCGCCTGGCGGGGATCGGCGCCCCGCACGAACAGCATGGCCAGGCCCCGGCGCTCGCCGAAGAGGGCGGGCGGGATGGGCACGAGCAAGCCGGAGCCGTCGGAGGACCGGGCGTCGGCCGCCACCGCACCGCGGTGCTTCACGCACGCCAGCCCCCCCAGGGCTGCGGTCACCACGTCGCGGGAGGGGCGCCCCGAGGTGTGGGCCACGAAGCCGATGCCGCAGGCGTCCAGCTCTCGAAGGGTGTTCATGAGGAAGCGTCACCTCGCGACGGGGAACAGGGGTGCTGGCGGGAGACCGGGGCGCTTCTTCCTCGAAGTCTTCAGAGGCGAAGAGGCGCCATTGCCGCAGCCCCGGGTGAGTGCGAGGCCAGGCTAGCTCAGGGCGCCGCGGGAGGAGCCGGAGTTCGCTCCAGCCGGAACACGTGCCCGAGCCGCGGGCTGACCGTCGCCCGGACCGGCGATCCCTGCGACAGTCCGGCGCCGTTGAGCACATCCGGCTCCACCAGCCACGCCTTGATCCCGGGCCCGGTCCCGTCGTCGACCGCCACGTACGGCTGCTTCTCGTGCGGCCGGATGCGCAGGACCACGCCCTCGACCTGACGGGTGGCGAACAGGTCCGGCACCGCGGCCCGCAGCATGAGCGCCGAGCGGATCAGCCACACCGCGGTGACCAGGGTCGGGATGCCGAGCAGGACCAGGCCGAGCAGGTCGAGCGGGTCGAAGCCGTCCCTGCGGATGGTGTCGACCAGCCGCGACGCCTCGTCGGCCATCGCCGGGAAGAAGATGCGGGC
>DATASA010000164.1:0-11040 GCA_036269435.1 Acidimicrobiales bacterium
CCCCGTCCCGGTCGCCCGGGTCGCCACCGCCAACGACACGGCCGTGTTCCACGGCGGCGAGCTGGTGCTCTCCGCCACCCAGCTGGCCACCTACGACGACTGCCCCTTGCGCTACGCCTACCAGTACGGCCTGCGCGTCCGAGACGAGGCCGGGGCCCCGGCGGCGCTGGGAACGCTGGTCCACGAGGTGCTGGCCGAGTTCCTCCGCCCGGACCCGCCGGCGGAGGCACCGCCGCGCTCGCACGCCGCCCTCCTCGCATTGGCCGCGGAACGGTGGCGGGACGACATCGCCCGCTACCGGCCCCAGGTCGAGGAGTGCCGCCGGGACTACTTCGCCATGCTGGAGCAGTGGTGGGCGGCAGAAGGCGACGGGCCGCTCGCGCCCGACGTCCTCAAGACAGAGACGCGCTTCGACATCGACGTCGGCGGGATACGGCTGATCGGCGCCATCGACCGGGTCGACCGCGCCCCCGAAGGGGAGGGCGGCGGCGAGGACGGGATCCGGATCGTCGACTACAAGACCGGTCGCAACGAACCGCGCCCCGACGCCCTGGCCGACGACCTTCAGCTCGCCATCTACCACCTGGCCGCCACACGCGATCCGGACCTGGCGGTCCTCGGGCCGCCCCGTGGACTCCAGCTCCTCTACCTGCGGACGATGCACCGTTTCGAGCAGCCGATCGTCGCCGGGCACGCCGAGATCACCGAGGCACGCGTCCTGGCTGCGGCGGAGGCCATCCGGGCCGAACGCTTCGATCCCGCGGTGGACGCGTCCTGCCGGACCTGCCCGTTCCACCGCCTGTGCCCGCTGCAGGCCGAGGGCCGCGAGGTCGGGGCGGCATGAAGCTCACCGACGAGCAGCTCGCGGCCATCGAGGCCGAGCCGTCGGGCCAGTTGCTGGTGGCCGGCGCCGGAACGGGCAAGACGACGGTGATGGCCAACCGCATCCTCCACCTGGTCCGATCCGGCCAGGCGCGGGCCGACCAGATCCTCGGGTTGACCTTCACCAACAAGGCGGCGGCCCACCTCAAGACCAAGGTCCGCGACGCGCTGCCCCCCGACGCCGACGTCACCGTCGGCACCTACCACTCGTTCGGCGCGTCGCTGGTGGCCGACCACGCCGTCGAGCTCGACCTGCACCCCGGGACACGAATCTTGAACCGAGCCCAGGCCTGGCAGCTCCTCTACGGGGTGTTCGACGAGTTCCGCTTCGAGCGCCGGCGCACCCTGTACCCCCAGATCCTGCTCGACCAGGCCCTCTCGCTCGCCTCGCGCTGCGCCGACCATCTCGTCCCGCTGCAGGCGGTGATCGACGACTGCGAGGACGTCATCGCCGCCGCGCCCACCAAGAAGATGGCCGACACCGCGGCCATGCGCCTCGAGCTGTGCCAGGTCGTGGCCGCCTACGGGCGCCGCAAGCGCGAGCGCCGCCTGCTCGACTTCGGCGACCAGATCGCCCTCGCCGTCGGCCTGCTCGCGGATCATCCCGACGTCGCCGCCGGCCTGCGCGACCAGCATCCGATCGTGCTGCTCGACGAGTACCAGGACACGAACTTCGCCCAGCGTCGCCTGCTGCAGCTCGTCTACGGGGACCGGTCGTGCGTCATCGCGGTGGGCGACGACATGCAGTCGATCTACGGCTTCCGCGGCGCCCACCTGGCCAACATCCTGCATTTCCCTGACCACTTCCCCCCGGTCACCGTGCGCCAGCTCCAGACCACTTTCCGGTTCGGGCCCCAGCTCGTCGCCCTGGCCAACCGCATCCAGGAGCAGGTCGGCGAGTCCCTGAAGAAGGAGCTGACCGCGCCGGCCGACGCCCCCGACACGACCATCGAGTGCTTCCTCGCCGCCGACGACGCCGAGGAAGCGGCCACCATCGCCGACGACATCGCCGGCTCGGTCGTCGACGGCAAGCCCGCGCTCGACACGGCCGTGCTCTGCCGCAAGCGGCGACTGATCCCCCCGATCGTCGCCGCGCTCGAGGCCCGCAACGTGGCCGTCGAGGTCATCGGGGCCAGCGGGCTGCTCGACCGGCCCGAAGTCGTCGACCTGGTCGCCTGGTTGGAGATCCTTGCCGACGCCGGTGCATCCGTCGCCCTCCTGCGGATCCTCGAGGGCCCCCGCTACCGCATCGGCCTGGGCGATCTCGCGGCGGTGGCCCGCCATGCGCGAGCGGCCGACATCGCGCTGGTGGCGGCGGTGGTCGACGTCGACGCGGTGGCCGACCTCTCCGACGACGCCCGCTACCGCCTCCGGGGGTTCAACGCCGAGCGGTCGGGCTTCCTCGACGCCGCCATCCGGCTTCCGGTCCTCGAGTTGGCCGAGACGGTGATCGAGCGGACCGGGCTGTGGCGGGCCGCCGGGCCGCTCGGCCAGGAGAACCTGCTGCGGTTCCTCGACCTGGCCGACGGTTTCACCCCGGTCGACGGCGACCCGGGCCTGCGGGCGTTCGTCGAGTACCTCCAGCTCCTCGACGAGTCCGACGACGACCTCGCCGAGGCCCACGTCACCGACGCGACCGCGGTCAAGGTGATGACCGTGCACCAGGCCAAGGGGCTGGAGTTCGACACCGTCTACGTGCCGGGGCTGGCCGGCAAGGGGTCGTCACGGATCTTCCCCGACGTCCGCGCCGGCGAAAACGCCCTCACCAACTCGGCCGCGCTGCCCTGGTGGCTGCGCGAGGACGACGGCATCCCGTCGTGGAAGACGGCCACCCCGAAGGCCATCGAAGACCTCATTCGTGGGCGGCGCCTGGACGAGGAGTGGCGGCTCCTCTACGTCGCCTGCACCCGGGCGAAGCGGCGGCTGATCTGCTCGGCCGCCCACTGGTACCCGGGGCCGGCCGAGCCGCAGGGTCCGTCGCAGTTCTACGACTTCGTCGCCGCCCAGGCCGACCTGGTGACCGAGCGCTTCCGCCATGACGCGGCCGAGGTCGACCCGGAGATCGCGGCGAAGGAGCGCCAGCGGGAAGCGGCCCGTCGCTACGCTGGCCGGGTGGCGCCCGCCGTGCCTGCCTCCCCGGCCCAGCTGCGCCTCGACGGCGTGGGGGTCGACGTCCCGCCGGCGGTGCGGGTGGCCCCGCCGGCGCTGTCGGTGACCGGGCTGGTCACCTACACCCGGTGCCCCAAGCAGTTCTACTGGACGGTGGTCCGGCCCCTGCCCCGGCGGTCGTCGGCGGCGGCCCGTCTCGGCACCGAGATCCACCGCTGGATCGAGCAGCGGGCGGGCGGCCAGCTGTCGCTCATCGAGCCCGGTGCCGAGGTCGACGACGACCTGGATCCCGACCGGTTGCCGGCCGGACCGGGCGTGGCCGCCGCCCTTCGCGCCTCGTTCATGGCCAGCCCGTGGTCGGCGCTCGACCCCCTGCGAGTAGAAGCCCCGTTCGTCCTGGCCGTCGGAGGCCACATGGTCCGGGGCCGGGTCGACGCGGTGTACGAGCGCGACGGCCGCGTGGAGCTGGTCGACTTCAAGACCGGGCGAATCGCCTCCGACGGAGACCGGGCCGCCGGCACCCAACTGGATCTCTACGGCCTCGCCGCCGTCGACGCCTGGGGTGCCGACCCCGAGCTGCTGCGCACGACGTACTGCTACCTCCGCACCGACGGCCCGCCCCAACTGGTGGTCTCCGAATGGGACGCGGGCACCGTCCACACCGTGCGCACCAGGCTGGAGGCGACGCTCGACGACCTCGCCGCGGCCCGGTTCGGGCCGACCGCCGGGCCGTGGTGCCGGGGCTGCGACTTCCTGTCGTTCTGCCCCGCCGGACAGGCCGCGACCGCCTGAGGCGGGTCTCATCCAATTCTCAGCCGGCGGGCGCACACTGTCGCCGTGCAGATCCTCGTGGTCGACGACGAGCCCGCGGTTCGCACCGCTCTCGGGCGGGCCCTGCGGCTCGGCGGCTACGAGGTCGACGCTGCGGCCGACGGCAACGCAGCTCTGGAGACGCTGTCATCGACGGCGCCGGACGCGGTCCTGCTCGACGTGCTGATGCCCGGCATCGACGGCCTCGATGTCTGCCGGACGCTCCGCCGGCGGGGCGACCAGGTGCCGATCCTCATGCTCACCGCCCGCGACTCGGTGGCCGACCGGGTCGCAGGCCTCGACGCCGGCGCCGACGACTACCTGGTCAAGCCCTTCCACCTGGAGGAGATGCTGGCCCGGGTACGGGCGCTGCTGCGCCGGTCGTCGCTGGGCGAAGGGCCGGTCCTGCAGGTCGGCGACCTCCGGCTGAACCCGGCCACCCGGGAGGTCCGAAGGGGTTCGCGACTCATCGAGCTCACCCGGACCGAGTTCCTCCTGCTCGAGCTGTTCCTGACCAACGCCCGCCAGGTCCTGAACCGCGAGGTGATCTTCGACCGCATCTGGGGGTACGACTTCGGGCCGGCGTCGAACTGCCTCGAGGTCTACGTCCGCTATCTCCGGCTCAAGACCGAAGCCGGAGGGGAGCCCCGCCTGATCCACACCGTCCGGGGGGTCGGCTACGTGCTCCGGGCATGAGTTTCCGCGGGCGGATCATCCTGGCCGCGGCTGCCGCGTTCTCGGTGGCGGTGGTGGCCGCGTCGGCCCTCGGGTTCCTCGGTGTGCGCGCCGCGCTGCGCAACGACGTCGACGCCAACCTGCGGAGCCGGGTCGCCCACGTCCCCGACGCCGCCCCGGAAACGTTGCCTCCCGGCGATCTGGACAACACGCTGCCGCGACGGGCGCGCCTGACCCCGCCGGACGCGTACCTGCAACTGGTCAACGCCGACGGTTCCGTCGTCAAGCCGGCGGACGAGCCGTCCGGGCTGCCGGTGAGCGCCCGGGCCCGCGCCGTCGCCGCCGGTACCGCCCACACCTACTTCTCCGACGCGCTGATCAAGGGCACGCACGTGCGGATCATCACCGCCCACCTGCGCGACGGCGTCGCCGTCCAGGCGGCTCGGCCGGTCGACGAGCTGGACAGCACGCTCGGCCACCTCCGGGCCGTGCTGGCCGTGGTCGCCGCCGGTGGCGTCGCCCTGGCCGGAGCGCTCGGCTGGATCGTCGCTCGGACCGCCCTGCGACCCGTCACCCGACTGTCGGACACGGTCGAGATCGTCGCCGCCACCCAGGACCTCAGCCGACGCATCGAGGTCCGGGGGAACGACGAAGTCGCCCGGCTGGCCCGGCGGTTCAACGAGATGCTCGCCGCCCTGGAGGTGTCGCGCCGCGCCCAGCGCCAGCTCGTGGCCGACGCGTCGCACGAGTTGCGGACCCCGCTCACCAGCCTGCGCACGAACATCGAGGTGCTCGCCCTCAGCGGCCAGATGCCGGCGGCCGAGCGGGAGAGCCTGCTCGGTGACCTGGTGAGCCAGCTCGAGGACCTCACCGTGCTGGTGGCCGACCTGGTGGACCTGGCCCGCGAGGAGGAGCGCCTGGCCGGAGGACCGCCGTCGGAGGCCGACCTGGAGGAAGTCCGCCTCGACGCGGTCGTGGAGCGGGCGGTCGAGCGGGCCCGCCGACACGCGCCGTCGTTACGGTTCGTGACCGCCCTCGAACCGGTGGTGGTCAACGGCGCCTCCGAGCGGCTCGACCGGGCCGTCGCCAACCTCCTCGACAACGCCATCAAGTGGAGCCCGCCCGGCCAGGTCGTCGAGGTGACGGTGGCCGGTGGGGAGGTCGTCGTGCGCGATCACGGGCCCGGCATCGACCCGGCCGACCTGCCGTTCGTGTTCGACCGCTTCTACCGGGCGCCCGCGGCACGAGGGGTGCCGGGTTCTGGGCTCGGCCTGGCCATCGTCCGCCAGGTGGCGGAGGCGCATGGCGGCGTGGTGACCGCCGATCGGGCCGAAGGCGGCGGGACCGTCCTCCGGCTCTCCTTCAGCGGTGCCCATACCGCGGCATTCACCTAGATCTCATGTTCGTGTGCTCTGATCGCGCCTCATGACTGGTCTGTACTGGCGCCGATGGTCACTTTTCGCCGTAGGTCTGGCGCTCACGGTGGCGGCCACCGCATGCGGTGGCGGCGGCAAGACCACGCCCACCGCAGTGGCGGCCGCGAACGGGACGACGTCGACGACCGACCAGGGATCGGCCTACACCGCGTGCCTGAGCCAGCACGGGGTCAACCTCCCGGCCCGTGCGCCCCGCACCGACACGACCGGCCCCGGCGGCTCCACGCCGAGCAGCCGACCGCCCGGGAGCCGACCGCCGGGGACCGGTCCCACAGGGAGCCGACCGCCCACCAGCCTGCCTCCGGGCGTGGACGCGTCCACGTTCCAGGCGGCGCGTGACGCGTGCCAGAGCCTCATGCCGACCGGCGGCAACGGACCCGGGACGCAGAGCCCGGCGTTTCAGGCCTACGCCAGCTGCCTGAAGGACCACGGCGTCACCCTTCCCGACGGCGGCGGCTTCGGCGGCGTCAACCGCGACGACCCCGCGTTCAAGGCGGCTGACACAATCTGTGCACCGCTCCGCCCCACACCGTCGTCGTCCACCACGACGCCGGCAGCGCCCGCGGCCAAGCCATGACCGACCTTCGCACCCGGACCGATCCCGACCCACTTCGCACGCTCGCCGTGGACGCGCCTGCTCACGCGCCGGGGAGGCTGCCGGTCCGAGCCCGCAAGAGCCGGCTCCGCTGGTTGAACGTCCTGCTGGTCGCCGGGCTGGCCGCCCTGGTCGCCTACGCCTACACCTCGATCGGCGGCCCGGCGACGCCGAAGGCCACGCCTCGCACCGCGGCCGTCGCCCTCGGGGTCGTCCAGACCAGCGTCACCGCCACCGGCAACGTCGCCGTCGTCGGCGACCTCAACGTCAACTTCACGACCGCGGGGAAGCTGGTCGAGGTCGACGTCGCCGTGGGCGACCACGTCACGCGCGGCCAGGTGCTCGCCCGCACCGACCCGTTCACGGCCCAGGGCACGCTCAAGACGGCCCAGGCGAACCTCAGCTCGGCACAGGAACGGCTGGTCCAGCTCCAGCAGGGGCTGACGCCCCAGGAGGCGGCGCAGACCAACCTCACGCTGCAGCAGGCCGCCGCCGGCGTGGACTCGGCCAACGCCTCCCTGGCCAACGCCCAGTCGACCGCCAACCAGAACGCGATCGCCTCCCAGACCGCCCTGAACCAGGCCACCGCCACGCTCACCAACGACCAGAACCAGCTGGCCGCCGACAACGCCCAGCTGGCCACCGACCAGAACGCGGCGGCCGCCGGGGTCAACCAGCAGAACGCCGCCCAAGCCGTGGTCGACGCCGACCAGGCCCGGGTCACCTCCGACCAGGCCAAGCAGTTCAACGACGGGTGCACCTCCGGAGGCGGCGGCGGGTCCTCGGGCGGGGGCGGCACCGGGAGCACCACGAGCACGACCACCTCGGTCTGCCCGACCGACGCCTTCACCCTCCAGCAGGACCAGGCCCACCTCTCCGCCGACCAGTCGTCGCTGTCCACCGTCAAGAGCACGGCGACGTCCGCCACCAACTCCGTCACCAGCGACCGGACCAAGATCACCGGCGACCAGACCAAGATCACGTCGGACCAGAACGCGGTGACGAACGCCACCAACAGCCAGCAGGCCGGAGCCCTGAAGGACGCCCAGTCGATCCAGTCGGCGCAGTTCTCCGTGAACAACGCGCAGCTGTCGTACCAGTCGGCCATCGCCGCGGCCAACGTGAAGGTCGAGCCGCCCAAGGTCGGCGACCTCAGCGCGGCCCAGGCCAGCGTGTCGTCGGCGCAGGTCTCGGTGGACACGGCCCAGAAGGCCCTCGACGACACGACGCTGCTGGCCCCGGCCGACGGGACCGTCGCCGTGCTGAACGGCGTCGTCGGCCAGTCGGTGGCCGGCGGCGGGTCGGCGGCCGCCTCGACGTCGAGCAGCACGACCGGCGCCGCCTCCGGCGCGTCCGGCACCGGTTCGTCCTCGAGCGCCTTCATGACGCTGACGAACCTGTCGACCCTGCAGGTCAAGGCCGGCCTGAGCGAGACCGACTCGGCCAAGGTGAAGGTCGGCCAGCCCGCCACCGTCGCCCTCGCCGCGCTGCCGAACGTCACCCTGGCCGCCCACGTGGCCAGCATCGACACCACGGCCACGGTGGTCAGCAACGTCGTCACCTACAACGCCGTGCTCCTGCTCGACCGGACGAACGACGCAGTGAAGCCCGGCATGACCGCATCCGTCACCATCATCACCGCCGAGCGCGACAGCGCCCTGCACGTGCCCACCGCGGCCGTTCGAGGCACCGGCAACAACACGACGGTGACCATTCTGAGCGGCGGCAAGCAGACCGTCACCCCGGTGGTGGTCGGGCTGCGCGGCGACGACAGCGTCGAGATCGTGAGCGGCGTCAAGGCGGGCGACCAGGTCGTGATCTCCTCCGGGGCATCGGCCACCGCGACCGGCTCCAACGCCACGACCGGCGGGCGCCTGCCGACGGGCGGCGTCGGTGGCGCGGTGACCGGGGGCGCCGGGGGCGGGGCGCGGCTCGGCGGCGCAGGGGGCGGGGCGGGAGCGGGCGCGGCCCGGCCCGGCGGGTGAGCCGAGGGTCGGCCGCCGACGCGGCCGTGCGCGCAGCCGACGCCGGCGCGGGCCCGTGGGTCATCGTGGTCCACCAGGCGGTCAAGACCTACGTGGTGGGCTCCGTGGAGGTCCACGCCCTGCGGGGAGTGTCGCTGGCCATACAGGAGGGCGACTGGGTCGCCATCATGGGCGCCTCCGGCAGCGGCAAGACCACGCTGATGAACATCCTCGGCTGCCTCGACGTCCCGACCACCGGCCACTACCTCCTGGACGGTATCGACGTCAGCTCGCTCGACGACCGGGAGCTGGCCGAGGTCCGCAACTCGAAGATCGGCTTCGTGTTCCAGAGCTTCAACCTGCTGGCCCGGACCACGGCGCTCCAGAACGTCGAGCTGCCCCTGGCCTACGCCGGCCTCAAATCCAAGGTCCGCCGGCGCATGGCCTTGGCCGCGCTCGACGCGGTCGGGCTCTCGGAGCGCACGTCCCACGTGCCGTCGGAATTGTCCGGCGGCCAGCAGCAGCGGGTGGCCGTCGCCCGGGCCATCGCCACCAACCCGGCCCTGATCCTCGCCGACGAGCCCACCGGCAACCTCGACACGGTGTCGACCAGCGACGTCCTCACCCTCTTCGGGCGGCTGAACACCGAGGGCCGCACGGTCGTGCTGATCACCCACGAGGCCGAGGTGGCCGAGCACGCCAAGCGCGTCATCCGACTGCGGGACGGCCAGGTGATCGAGGACCGCCGCCAGGCCCCGGTGAACGGCCCGCCGCCCAAGTACGAGGTCCTCACCCGCGCCGCGCTCGAAGGCCGCGAGGTCTCCTCCAACGGCCACCGCGCCCTGCAACCCCGCCGATGAGGACCACCGAGAGCTTCAAGATCGCCATCCGGGCCATCCTCGGCAACGGCCTGCGCTCGGCCCTGACCATGCTGGGCATCCTCATCGGCGTCGGCGCGGTGATCATGCTGGTGGCGGTCGGCAACGGGTCGTCGGTCGCGGTGCAGAAGCAGATTCAGGCGCTCGGCACCAACACGCTGATCGTGAACCGCCAGGGCGGCTTCGGGCCGGCAGCGGGCGGTCGATCGCGGACCGGCACGATCAGTCGCAGCACGGACCTGACCATGAAGGACGTCGACGCCCTGCGCGACAAGTCCGCCAACCCCGACGTGAAGGCGGTCGCCCCGACCCTGAACGCCACGTCGGTGACCGGCGCCTACCAGGGCGCCACGTACTCGCCCGCCCAGTTCGTCGGCACCACGGCGGAGTACGCCGAGATCCGCAACTACAAGGTGGCCTCCGGCGACTTCTTCACCAACGACGACGTCGACAACCACGCCCGGGTGGTCGTCCTCGGCCAGACCGTCGTCACCAACCTGTTCGGGACCGGCGTCGACCCCGTCGGCCAGACGGTCAAGTTCGGCAACATCAACATGCAGGTGGTCGGGATGTTGGCGGCCAAGGGCTCCAACGGCGCCCAGGACCAGGACGACATCGCCATGGCGCCCATCACCATCGTCCAGGACAGCTTCGCCGGCGTGAGCACGTCGCTCAACAACATCACCGTGGAAGCCAAGTCCCGCAACGTCATGGACCCGGCCGCGTCCGAGATCACCGCCACATTGCTCGGCACCCACCGCATCACCAACGGCACGCCCGACTTCTCCGTGCTCAACCAGGGGACGCTGCTGGCCACGTCGAGCTCGACCAACCAGGTGTTCACCGTGCTGCTCGGGGCGGTGGCCGCCATCTCGCTGCTGGTCGGCGGCATCGGGGTGATGAACATCATGCTGGTCACCGTCACCGAACGGACCCGCGAGATCGGCATCCGAAAGGCCATCGGGGCGACGAAGGCCGACATCCTGACCCAGTTCCTGGTGGAGGCGGTGCTGCTCTCGGTGCTCGGCGGGCTGGTGGGCGTGGCCGCGGGCCTGATCGGCAGCCACTTCAAAGTCGTCGGCGTGACTCCCGTGGTGGCGCCGTATTCGGTGTTCCTGGCCTTCGGCGTGGCGGTCGTGGTCGGCCTGTTCTTCGGCATCTATCCGGCCAACCGGGCCGCGTCGCTGCGGCCCATCGAGGCCCTTCGCTATGAGTGAGACGAGAGGACCCGCCATGGACGACACCCACACCGAGGTCGTGCCGGTCGACGGCGATCTGCTGCGGACCGAGCCCGGCCTCCCGCCGAGCGCGCTCGTCGCCCTGGAGTCGAGCCTGCGCCCGACCGGCGGGCGCGGTCCCCGCTCGATCGCCCGGCAGCTCGGCCTGCTGACCAGCACCCTCGTCCTGGCCGTGGTGGCCGCGGCCGGGTTCGTCGGCGGCGTCCAGGTCCAGAAGCGCCAGGGCGGGACGACCGTCGCTTCCACGTCGACCGGCGGCGCGGCGGCGCGCGCCGCGGCCGCGGGCAGGACCACCGGGACCGGCGCCACCGGCGCGGCGACGGGCGCGGCGACGGGCGCGGCGGACGCGGGTGCGGGCACGACGCCGGGTTCGGCCGTCGCCGGGACCGGCGCAGGAGCCGGGGCCGCCGGTGCGGCCCGGCGGGGCGCCGGCGCGGGCGCCACGGCCGGCAC
>DATASA010000165.1:0-36181 GCA_036269435.1 Acidimicrobiales bacterium
TCGCAGCGGTCGCCGATGTCGGCCACGAAGGCGCGAAAGGCCGGCACGTCGCCCAGGGCGTCGGGGTGGTCGACGTCGTGTTCGATCAGCACGTGGATGAAGCTCACCCCGTCCTCCAGGCGGAACACCTTGTAGGTGAAGCCCTCGGGCTGTCGCACGTCGAGATCGGCGAACACCGCCTCGATGAGCTTCTGGTTCTCGTCGGCCCGGTCTGGCTTGGCTCGGTAGCGCACAACGATCGTCTTCAACCCGCTCCGTTCCGAGCGCCTCGGTGAGGTGCTCCCCGACGATCAGACGGGTCCCGCCGCCGGAACTCATCGGCGCAGCCCGGATGGCCGCACCCGGCCCCCACGTCGCCGTGCGACAGCGCGGCCGCCGGTGGCAGTGGCTCGCCGGCTGCGTCCTCCGCTTCGGGCCCGCGTCGTACCACGGCGGGCGTACTGGGTCGGCGACCGCTACTCCACTCGACGCAGCCATCCCGTCCCCGTGCGGCGGACGACAGGTGGTCGTCCGCTCGTCACACTGGCGGAGTGAACCGACCGGCCGGCCCTCCGTCTACCACCGCCGGAGTGAGGGGCGTCGGCGACAGGCGGACCGTGATGCGCCGGGTCGCCACCGTCATGGGTCTCGTCGCCGTCACGCTCGCGGTCGCGTCGGCCGCCCACCTGTCCGGTCACGTCCACGGGCGGGGCGCGCCCTACGACGCTTCTCACGCCGGGATCGCCGAAGCCGTCATCGGTGTGGTCCTGATCTTCGGTGCGGACGCCGTCCGACGCGGTGCTCCGTGGTCCAGGGCCGTCGGATTGGCGGCCACCGGCTTCGCCACCGCCGGCTTTCTGCTCGGCCTCCAGTTCACGGCCCGGGGCGGCCATCTGCCCGACGTCGCCTACCACCTGACCATCCTGCCGGTACTGGTCGCTCTCGTCGTCGTCCTGGCCCGCCTCGACCGTCCGAGGCGCTAGCTCAGCCCGGACGCGCCCAGGCCCCGGCCCGGCCGGCCGGCCCGAGGATTCGGTCGAAAACCGGACGCCCCTGGACCTCCATCGGCGTAGCGTGCCCGAAGTGGGAGCGGGATCCCGGCGGGTGCTCCTCAGGGAGCTGCCAGCGGCGAGCCGTCCGTTGGCGACGGCAGCGGCCGTCTGCGTCGTCGTGGGCGCGGCCCTGCCGGTGGCGTTCGCCATCGCCAGTGGCGCCGCGGTCGCCGCCGTCCCCACCGCGGTCCGCGACGGCACGGGCAGCGGCGGCAGTCACCGGCTGTTCGTCGCCGTGGTCGTCGTCGGGTTCCTGCTCGCGGCCCAGCAGACGCTGGCACCGGTGCAGGACGCGGTGGGAGCGATGCTCGCCCGCAGGGTGCAACGCCAGACGTACCGGCGTTCCATGGTCGCGGCGCTGACCCCCCGAACGATCGCCCACCTGGAGGATCCGGAGCTGCTCGACCTGGTGGGGGCGGCCACCATCCTCACCCCCGGCGGCCCGTCGACCGCGGTCAGGTCGTTCCTCATCCAGTGGCGCCGCCTTCTGTCCGCCCTGGCCGCGTTGGCGCTCGTCGGCTATTTCCACTGGTGGTTGGCCGTGGTCGTCCTGGGCACGGAGCTTTGGCTGCTGCGGAGCAACCGGGCCATGTACAACCAGCTCATCGTCTTCCGGGTGCTGCAGATGCCCAGCCTGCGCAGGGCCGTGTACCTCCGCAACCTGGCCATGAACCCGGACGCGGCGAAAGAAACACGCGTCTTCGGACTCGGAGGATGGGTCGTCGAGCGCTTCCGCCGGGCCTGGCTCGGCGCGATGACGGAGGTGTGGCGGCAGCGGAAAGGGAACGGGTTGCGGCTGGCGACCGCCCTCGCCCCGGTGGTCGCCGCCCAGCTCGTCGCCGCGGTGCTCCTGGGCCGAGCCGTCATCCACCGCGACATCGGGCTCGGGGCGATGGTGGCGTACGCCCAGGCGCTGCTGGCCAGCATGCAGCTGTGCGTCGCCGGCGACGACATCGCGGTGGAAGAGGGCGCCGCCGTCGTCCGGGCGACCGAGGAGCTGGAGCGGATCGTCGCCACCGACGAGCGGTTGCACCTGTCGGGCGACGGTGCGCCGCCCGACGATGCGCCCCACGACGAGATCCGCCTCGAAGGGGTGTGCTTCCGGTACGCCGGACGCGACCGCGACGTGCTGCGCGACTTCGACCTCGTCATCCCCGCCGGCCGCAGCCTGGCCGTCGTCGGCGAGAACGGCGCGGGCAAGACGACGCTGGTGAAGCTCATCGCCCGCATGTACGACCCCACCGCCGGCCGGATCCTCGTCGACGGCCACGACCTGCGTGACCTGGATGCGGCAGCCTGGCAACGACGGGTCGCCGCCGTGTTCCAGGACTTCGTCCGCTACCCGCTCACCGCGGCGGAGAACGTCGGGTTCGGCGCGTGCCGCGGGCCGGCGCACGATGCCGCCGCGGCGCGGGCGAACGCGCTGGAGCTGATCGAGGGGCTCCCCCGGAAATGGGAGACGATCCTGACCCGGGACTTCGAAGGCGGTGTGGACCTTTCGGGCGGCGAGTGGCAGCGCCTCGCCCTGGCCCGTGCCCTGTTCGCGGCGGCGGCCACGCCGTCGGGTCTGCTCATCCTCGACGAGCCCACGGCCCACCTCGACGCCCGGGCCGAGGCGTCGTTCATCGAGGGCTTCCTCGACGTGACCCGGGGCTGCACGACCATCGTGATCTCCCATCGCTTCTCGACGGTGCGCCGCGCCGACCACATCGTCGTCGTCGACGGCGGGCGGGTCACCGAGTCGGGCACCCACGACGAGCTGATGGCGGCGGGCGGGCACTACGCCCGGATGTTCGGGGTCCAGGCCGAACGGTTCGCCGGTGCGTGAGCAGCTCCGGGCCGCCCGCCTCGTGCTCCGGTACATCTATCGCGCCGACCGGGCCCGATCGGTGGCCGGCATCGCCATCACCATCGCCACGACGGTCGCCGGGCTGTTGGGAGCGGTCGTCCTCAAGGTCCTCACCGACGCCGCGCTGAGCGGCGACGAGCGCGGCGTCGCCGTGGCCGCGGCGCTCCTGGCGGCCAACGTGGCGGTGATGGTCGCCGGGAACTGGGCCACGGTCACCATTTCGGTCGGGCTGCGCGAGCGGGCGACGCTGTACTTCGACACCCGGATGGCCGAGCTGACCGCCGGCATCCACTCTCTGGAGCACCACGAGCGCCCGGAGTACCTCGACGAGATCTTCGTCCTCCACCAGAAGCACCAGCAGCTCGCCGACGTCCAGAACGCGTTCGTCAACAACGTCTCGACCATGGCTCGGCTCGTCCTCACCGTCGTGTTGCTCGCCCGCATCCATCCTCTGCTGATCCTGCTGCCGCTCAGCGGAATCCCGTCGGTGCTGGCCAGCATTCGCATCCAGCGCATCCGCCATCGGGCAGAGGACCGCGTCGCGCCGTTGCGGCGCCTGGTCCTCACCCTGTTCCGCATCGCCGCCACCCGCGACTCGGCCAAGGAGGTCCGGCTCTACGACCTGGGCGACGAGCTCCTGGCCCGCAGCGACGCCGCACGGGACGTGATCCACGACCTCGAGGACCGGGTCGACATCCAGGCTGCCGTGCTGGGCGGCCTCGGCTGGCTGGTGTTCGGCCTCGGGTTCATGGCCGCCATGGCGCTCGTGGCCCGGGAGGCCGTCGCCGGCCGGGCCAGCCCCGGCGACGTCGTGCTGGCGCTCACCCTCGCCGCGTCGGTGAACTGGGGCGTCAACGGTGTGGCGAACTCCGTGGCCTGGCTGCTCGACAACCTCAAGACCGGCGCCCGCCTGGCCTGGCTCGAGGACCTGGCGGCCGAGGCGGCGGCCCGGGCCGCCCCGGCCGACCCCGCGCCGGTGCCGCCGCTGCTCGCTGACGGGATCCGCCTGGAGGGTGTCTCGTTCCTCTACCCGGGCACCGCGGTGGAGGTCCTCCACGACGTCGACCTGTTCCTGCCCGCGGGCTCGACCATCGCCATCGTGGGCGACAACGGTGCAGGCAAGACGACGCTGGTGAAGCTGCTGTGCCGGTTCTACGACCCCACCGAGGGCCGCATCGCGGTGGACGGCACCGACCTGCGCCGCATGGACGTCGGCGCCTGGCGGCAACGGCTGTCCGGCTGCTTCCAGGACTTCGCCCGCCTGGAGCTCGTGGCCGGCGAGTCGGTCGGCGTGGGAGACCTTGCCAACATCGAGGACGACTCGGCCATCGTCGCCGCCCTCGACCGGGCCCACGCCGCCGAGGTCCCGGCCGCGCTCCCCGACGGCCTACGCACGCAGCTCGGCCGCAGCTTCGAGGGCGGCACCGAGCCGTCGACCGGCCAGTGGCAGAAGCTGGCCCTGGCCCGGGCGATGATGCGCGACGAGCCCGTGCTCCTCGTGCTCGACGAGCCGACCGCGAGCCTCGACGCGCTCACCGAGCACGCCCTGTTCGAGCGCTACGCCGGCGCCGCCGCCCGCGCCGCGCGCCGGTCCGGAGCCATCACCATCCTCGTGTCCCACCGGTTCTCCACCGTGCGCATGGCCGACCTCATCGTCGTGTTCGAGCACGGCCGGGTCGCCGAGATCGGCACCCACGCCCAGCTCGTCGGCGGCGGTGGCACCTACGCCGAGCTGTACGCGCTGCAGGCGCGGTCGTACCGCTGACGGCGCCCGGCCGACCCGGCGACCCGGTCGGTTGCCGGGTACCGTGGTGTGCCGCCGACCGGAGAGGACCGCGCCTGTGACGACGACGAACGGGGCACAGGAGGAGGCGTGGATCCGCCTTCCCACCGAAGAGGAGCTGCGGGCGCGGGGACCGGGTGGTGGGAGCCCGTACAACTTCAGCTTCGCCGGCGCCATGGGCAAGCTCATGGCCGCCCATCCCGCCTTGGCCCCGTCGTTCGGGGCCCACTTCAAGGCGGTGATGTTCGGGCCTGGCGTGCTCACCCGGGCCGAGCGGGAGATGATCGCGGCGGTGACGTCGTCGGCTCAGCAGTGCTTCTACTGAACCACGTCCCACACGGAGTTCTCGCGTGTCGAGGATGGTGACGCGGCACTGGCGGCAGCGATCAGGGAGCGGCGCTGGAGGGAGCTGGACCACCTCTCGGACCGGCAGCGGGCGTTGTGCGAGCTGGCCGAGAAGCTGAGCGGCACCCCCACGCGGATGACCCCGGGCGACTGGCAGCCGCTGCGGGATCTGGGTTTCGACGAACAAGGCCTCCTCGAGGTCGCCCACGTGGTCGGGCTGTTCAACTACTTCACCAGGCTGGCCGACGGGTTCGGGCTGCAGGTGGCGCCGGAGCTGTTGCGGGCGGCCAACGGCGGGCCGGCGCTCCAGCGCGCCAGCGGCAGCGCCTGAGCGCTCCGTAGGCCTCGTGTCGTCGGAGACGGCGGACAACATCTTCCGCAACGCCATGGGCGACACCGTGTCCCCCTCAGCCGTCGCTGGTTGATGTGGTCCGCCGTCGCCCTCCGCACGCAGTTGGAAGATGGCCGGTCTGCGGTCGCTCCGCGTCCCTCCGGAGCGAAACCCCGTTCTCACCGGTCCTGTAGGCCCGCAGCTGTCGGTCGCTCAGTGGGCGGCGACCTCGGGCACCCGGGAGGCGAGGACCGGGATGACGATGGCGGCGGCGACCAGGTGGGTCAGCACGAACGTGACCTTGGTGGCGGCGCCGGCCGAGAGCATGAGGTCGGGGGCGACGGACAGGGCGGTGAGGGCGACGGTCGTGCGCAGCAGCGTCGACCGGGGCTGGCTGGCCCGGCGACCGATCGCCCGGGCCAGGAGGACGCCGATGGCGGTGAAGAACAGGGTCAGCTGCCCGAAGCCGAGGATGGGAATGGCCTGGCCGGGGGCGGTCTCGATGGGCACGGAGATGGCGTGCGCCCCGCCGGCGATGGCGACGGTGGCGACTGCGGCGGCGAGCCCGGCCGCAGCGCCGGCCTTCCACAGCGGCAGCGGCGAGCTCGACCGCTCGATGCGAGGAGTGGTCGGGGCGATGGTGGTGGTCACGGTGGCGGTCATGGCGACGCTCCTTCAGGGTTCCGGCCGGCGTGTTCCGACCCTCACCCTGTCTACGAACGGCGCCCGGCGGGATCGACAGCGCCGGCCGACATATTTTCGGGAACGGGGAGGATGCTGACGGGCGCCGGTCCGTCGCGCGACACTGAGCCAGGACAAGTCGACCGGACGGGGGTCACGGGACGATGCATCGATCTGGGCGACGCTGGCTCTTCGGGCTGCTGGCGACGACCGCCGTGCTGGTGCCGACCGCGCTGGCGTGGGCATGCGTCGGCCTCATGTCGCTGACGACCAGCTCGCCGAACGTCCAACCCGGCGGCTCGGTGACGGTCCTCGGCAAGGAGTTCGCGCAGGGGGCGCCGGTCGAGATCCACCTGGACTCGCCGACGGGCCAGCTGCTCACGACCGTGCCGGCGCCCACCGACACCATGACCAGCCAGTTCAAGGTCAACGTCACGATCCCGGCGAACGTCCCGGCCGGGCAGCACGTGCTGGTGGCCACGCAGGCCTACCACTACATGAACGGGGGCGCTCCGGCCCGGGCCACCGTGTTCGTGGGGACGCCTGCGCCGGCGCCGGCGGGTCCTGCGGTCCGGCCCGGCAACGTCGTCTTCGACAAGGCCCCTAGTGGCCTCAGCCTGTTCCTGATCGGCCTGGCCGTCGCCGCCGTTGGGCTGGTCCTGGCCGCGGCGCTCAACCTTGCCGCCTCGCGTCGCCAGCCGCGCGCCCCTGCGGCAGAGGCGTCCTGACCGCAGCCCCGGTCCATCCAGCCGACACCGACGGAGGAGACGCGTGAACGAGGCCAAGCTGCGCAAGGTCGTCCTGGCCCTGTGTGCCGCCGGCCTGGTGAGCGCCTCCTCGGGCGTGGCCGGCGCGGCGGGCGGCTTCAACCAGGCGACGTTCGCGTCGCAGGCGGCGGCCACCAAGCGACTGACCGCCGCAGTGCAGATGACCAAGGACGAAGCCGCGCCGACCCGCGCCTTCACCGGCCCGACGTCCATGCTCGTCGACCCGGAGAACCCGAGGGTGATCGTCGCGGCCACGGCCGACCTGCGCACCCGGGTGTGCCAGCTGGTCGTGTCGACCGACGCCGGCCACATCTGGCACTTCTCCAAGTCGCTCCCTGCGCCGACCGCCTATCCGAGCTGTACCAACGGCAGCGCCGGCGTCGCCGAGGCGTCGATCGCGTGGGGGCGCAACGGCACGCTGTACTACGCGCTGAACGGGTTCGGGCCCGGAGAGGGCAGCTACTCCGAGGGCCACACAAGCATGCTGCTGGCTCGGACCACCGACCTCGGCGGCCACTGGACGACCACCGTGGTGGACGACAACCGCGGCAAGCCCAGCCCGGCCGCGTCCGACTTCGGCGCCACCATCGCCGTCGACACGTCGGGGCCGCGTGACACGGTGTACGTCGGCTTCAGCCAGCTTTTCCCCGACGCGCCACCGGACTCTCCGCTGAACAACGGCCCGGTCGACGTCGCCGTGTCGACCGACGGCGGAGCCACGTTCGGGCCGCCGGTCAACATCAGCGACTCGTCGCACCTGACCGGCACGATCGCCGGCAAGTCGTACCCGCTGCTGATGGAGGGCTTCTTCGGCGCGCCGCTGCTGACCGCCCACGCCGGGACCGTCCTCGTGGTCTCCGGGTCCGAGGCACCGTTCAACAACCATCCTCCCGGTGACAGCAACTTCGACGCCCGGTACTCCTACGCCATGCCCCAACTGGCCGCCCGCTCCACCGACCAGGGCAAGACGTGGACGGTGGCGACGATGGGGCCGCCGGTCTTCGCCGGCGTCGGCAGCCAGACCGGCCTGGGGTGGACGGCGAAGGGTGGGGCGAAGGGCACGTTCGTGGCCGCCTACGCGGGGTCGCCGGACTCGGCATCCAGCTCCGGCGCGACGGACGTCATCGTCCAGCGCTCGACCGACGGCGGCGCGACCTGGACCGCTCCGGTCGCCGTGGACGACGACACGTCGGGCCAGGTGACGAACTTCTACCCGCAGCTCGGCGTGGCCCCGAACGGCCGGGTCGACGTCGTCTGGCAGGACACCAGGGACCAGACCGACTACCACGTCCAGGTGCGCTACAGCTACTCGGCCGACGGCGGCGCGACGTGGTCCCACAACATGCAGGTGAACGACCAGCCGGTCAACTTCAACCTCGGCGTGAGCTTCAACTCCGACCTGCGCCAGCCGCCGGGCGTGGCCTCGGCCAGCCAGTACGCCGCCTTCGGCTGGGCCGACACCCGCCTGGGGAACGACCTGACCCAGACCCAGGACAACTTCAGTGCCGTCGCCCAGTTCTCGCCCGTTCCGGCCAAGACGTCGACGGTGCTGCCCGTGGTGGCCGCCGTCTTCGCCGGGCTGGTGGTAGCCGGTGCGGTCCTGTTGGCGGTGCTGCTCCTGCGCCGCCGCCGGCTCACCACGGCGTAGCGGTCCAGCGGCCCAGCGGCCCTGGCGGTCCGCCGGCGCCTGCTCAGTGGATGCGCTGGAGGCGCAGCATGTCGGTGGTCGGGAGCGGCTCCTCGGGTGAGCCGACGAGAATGGCGACGACGTCGCCCTTCTGGGCCAGGCCGGCTTCCACGACCCGTTGAATCGCGAACCACACGATCTCCTCCGTGGTGCGCTGCGGCTCGATCACCATCGGCGTGATGCCCCAGGCGACCGAGAGCTGCCGCGCCGTCCGGGAATGTGGGGTCATGCCCAGCACGGGCACAATCGGTCGAAAGCGTGAGATGGCCCGGGCCGTCGCCCCGCTGTTGGTGCAGGCGATGATGACGACTGCCCCCGCGTCCTTCGCCGCCCGCCACGCCGCGGCCGAGATCGCCGCGGTGATCCGGTCCGACGCCGGGCGCCCCCGGGATTCGACGACTTGTTGGATGCCCCGCTCGCGTCCCCACGTCTCGTAGTCGAACTCCCGTTCCGCCCGCACCGCGATGCGGGCCATCATGGCGACGGCGGCCACGGGGTCGTTGCCGATGGCCGTCTCGCCGGAGAGCATGAGCGCGCTGGTGCCGTCGAGCACGGCGTTGGCCACGTCGCTGACCTCGGCGCGGGTCGGGGTCGGGGCTCGCAGCATCGACTCCAGCATCTGGGTCGCGGTGATCACCGGGCGGCCGTAGGACACGCCGGTCGAGATGATCCGCTTCTGGTAGTGCGGCACGTCCTCCAGGGCACAGCGGATCCCGAGGTCGCCTCGGGCCACCATCACCCCGTCGGCCACCGCGATGACGTCCTCCAGCGCGTCGACCGCCTCCTGGGTCTCGATCTTGGCGACCAGCATGGGACCGTCGGAGCCGGTGGCGGCTCGCACCTGCTCCACGTCCGCGCCCGAGCGCACGAAGGAGATGGCCACGGCGTCGACATCGGCCGAGGCGATCTGCTCCAGCAGCTGCAGGTCCTCCGGCGTGGGTGCGACCAGGTGAAAGCGCGCCGCGGGCAGGGCCACCCCCGGACGGCCCATCAAGCGGCCTCCGGTCAGCACCCGGGCATGGGCGACGTCGCCGGCGATCGTGTCGACTCGCAGCGCGCTGCCGCCGTCGCCGAGGGCCAGGCGGTCACCGACCTCGAGGCCGGACACCAGGTCCGGGTAGTCGACGGCGATGCGGCGCCAGTCACTCGTCGTCCCGTTCGCTGCCGCCACCAGCTCGACCGGGTCGCCCTCGACGAGGTACACCTCGCCGTCGAAGCTGGCCGTGCGCACCTTGGGGCCGGGGAGGTCGACGAGCACACCGATCGTGGCCCTGGCGTCGTCAGCTGCCCTGCGCACTCTGCGGATGCGTTCGACGGTCTCCTCGACCGGGCCGTGGGCCAGCGACAGCCGGGCCATGTCCATGCCTGCGCCGATCATCCCGGCGAGCACGGCGGGATCCTCCGACGCCGGCCCCACGGTGGCCACGATCTTGGTCCTGCGCTCCATGGCGCCGAACCCTACGACGGCTCGCGGCGGGCGAGGGCCGCACCGGAAGATTGGCGAAAGGATCGTAGGGGGAGGAAACGACCCGATGTTGCTCCTCCGTGCCCCCGCCGTGTACCCGCCGCAGGGGGACACCTGGCTCCTCGCCGACGCGATGCGAGCCGAGGCGGTGTCGGCCGACATGCGGGTGCTGGACCTCTGCGCGGGCAGCGGGGCGCTGGCCGTGGCCGCCGCCCGCCAGGGCGCAGTCGACCTGACCGCCATCGACATCTCGCGGCGGGCGGTGCTGTCGACCTGGATCAACACGCGCCTTCGCGGCCTCGACGTCCGCATTCTGCGCGGGGACCTGCTGGCGCCGGTGGCCGCTGAGCGGTTCGACCTGGTCCTGGCGAATCCGCCCTACGTCCTCGCCGCGGACGACCGGCTGCCGACCGGTGGCGCTGCCCGGTGCTGGGACGCGGGCAGGGACGGGCGGGCCGTGCTCGATCGGATCTGCGCCGGCGCCCCGGGTTTGCTCCGCCCCGGTGGCGTCCTGCTCGTCGTGTTCTCGGCGCTGTGCGGGGTCGATGCCACGCTCGACCAGCTGGCCGCGGCCGGCCTGGACGCCTCGGTGGTTTCCCGCACCATCGAGCCGTTCGGACCGGTGATGACGGCCCGGGCCGGTCTGCTGGAGGCCCGCGGCGTCATCCAGCCGGGCCAGCGGCACGAGGAACTGGTGGTGGTCCGTGGGCACGCGCCGGCCTGAGCCGTGGCCACCGTCGGCCGCGCCGGAGATTTCCGTGCCCGGCGCAGTGATCCTCGACCCCGGCGGGCCCATGCTGGTCCAGGGGCCGGTCGACTGTGTCCTGCCCGACGGCACACCAGTGCGTTCGGGGCGGCCCGTCGTCGCCATCTGCGCCTGCCGGCGCAGCAAGCGCTACCCCTTCTGCGACACCAGCCACCGGGAGCGGTCGAGGTCCCCCAGCGACCCCCGCAGCGAGGACTGACCCGCTTTCCACGCGTCCATGAGGTGGGCGGCCAGGCGGTTCTCGAGGAGGGCGTCCACCTGGATGCCGAACACGACATCGGCGGCCAGGTCGGGCTCAGCGGCCAGCAGGGCGGCGACGACGCCGTGGCGCACGACCTGCTCGTGCACCGCGTCGGCCTCGACGTGCTCGTCGTAGAACGACCACCCGGCCGGGTCGTCGCCGTTGAGCCGTTTCACGGCCCGGGCCAGCCGGGCCGCACCGGGTGACGACGTGATCTCCACGCTGGCGAACTGGCCCACCAGCGCCCCCCGCAGGGAGCGGTGCAGGCCGAACAGGGACATGGCGTTGACGGTGGCGATCGTGACCGCCGGCACGACGTCGAGGTAGCGCCCGTAACCGGCGTCGAGGTCGAGGGCGGTCATCATCTCCGCGAACAGCCGGGCGTGGAGCCGCTCGCCCCGTCCCGCGCCGTACTCGTCGTGCTCGACGGTCACGAACGACGACTTGGCCTGGCCGTCCAGGCGGGGGATCACCCACGCCTGCGGGTCGGCCTCCTTCAGGTGGTACAGCGAGCGGTGGGCGACGTACTCCCGTAGCTGCTGGCGCGTGCCACGGTGAAGCAGGTGGTGCGACGGCCCGGCGCCGTCGACCTGCTCGACCAGCAGGGCTGCGATGGTGGCCTCGACATCGTCGCCGCCGGCCACGTCGGCGCGCAGGGCGGCGAGGAACGGCCGCTCCAGCTCCCGTCGGAACCGCAACAGGTCCGGGTCCCACTCGAGCTCGGCGTCGACCCCGGCGAAGGACCGGTAGTGCAGTTCGTAACAGAGGTAGAGGGCGAGCTGGAGGTCCTCGCCGTAGGGGTCGACCGTCTCCTCCGACGCCGAGGGCAGCCCGCCGGCGGGAGCCTTGACGGCCAGGACGTCCAGGACCGCGCCCGACAGGGGACCGCGAGGGCGCGGGAGGACACGGGCGGCCGAAGAGTGGGAGATGCACGGATCCGTTCCCGCACCGACGGCACCGGAAACGGCCCGGTGGATCACCCCGGGCCGACCGGGCGCCTCCCGCGTGTCCGCCGTCCGGCGGGGCCCGGTTCGGCCGGCACCTGAGTAGCGTTGTCGGCATGGACGCTCACCTGGTCGGCAGCACCTGGTCGGTGCTCGAGATGTGGGATTTCTCCACGGAGGCCGACCAGGCCGCGCTGCTCGAGTACTTCAAGGCCTTGATCGTCTGCTGCAACGCCGACCGCAACCTCACCGACGAGGAGCGGGAGTGGTGCATCGGCTACTGCGCGGCGAGCGGGGGCACCGAGGAGACGCTGGAGGCCTTGCAGGCCTACACCGGGGACGAGGAGGTGGCCGAGGTCATCGGCCGCGGCCAGCCGCAGGCCGCAGCCCACCGACGGCTGATCTACGACGCGATCCGGGCCGCGTCGTCCGACGGCGACTACAACGAGGCCGAGCGGGCCACCGTCCGCAAGATGGCGGCCGAGGTGGGCGTGACCCAGGCCGAGGTGGCCGAGTTCGAGGAGCTCTATGCCGACGACCAGCGGCTCAAGGACCGGCGCATCAGCCTCGTGATCCCGGTCGGCACGCCCCACTGAGCCGGCCGGGAGAACCGGCCCGGGGATGAGCGCCCGGTCCCGGGTCGTGCGGTTCGGGTTCGGGCGCATCGGGTTCGGCGTCGGGCGGCGGCGCCTGGTCGTCTCCTACGGACGGGGGCGCGCCCAGACGGCCGAGCTGTTCCGACCGGCCGGTCCGGGCCCGCATCCCGTGGTTGTCGTGCTCCACGGCGGCTTTTGGCAGGCCGCCTTCGGCCGGGGCCTGATGACCGCGACGTGCGTCCGCCTGGCCGAGTGCGGCTACGCGGCCTGGAATCTGGAGTACCGGCGGATGGGCCTCGGGGGCGGCTGGCCGGCGACGTTCGAGGACGTCGCCGCCGGAATCGACGCCTTGGCCGACGTGGCGGGCGTCGACCTCGACCTCGGCCGCGTCACCACCCTCGGCCACTCCGCCGGGGGGCAGCTCGCCCTGTGGGCGGCCGCTCGCCCCGGCCTGCCCGCGGGAGCACCGGGCGCCTCGCCGAGGGTGGTCGCCGCCGGCGCCGTCTCCTTGGCCGGAGTACTCGACCTGGTGGGCGCGGCCGAGCATGGGGTCGGCGGTGGGGCCGTGACCCAGCTGCTCGGCGGAGGGCCGGACGCCGTCGCCGAACGGTACGCGCTGGCGTCGCCCATGGCCCGGCTGCCACTGCGCGTGCCGCAACTCCTCGTCCACGGCGAGCGGGACCGCCACGTCCCGGTCGACATCAGCCGCCGCTACGCCGATGCGGCCCGGGCCGCAGGGGACGACCTCGAGCTGGTCACGCCGCCGGCGGTCGCCCACATGGAGCTCATCGACCCCGACTCGCCGACCTGGACCGTCGTCGTCGACTGGCTGAACCGCCGGCGCTGAGCGGCGCGGGTCTTGCCCACGGAGCGGCAGCTGGCGCGCCAGGGGTGCATACCCGATCTGCCAGGCTCTGCCCATGCCCGCACCGCTCGTCCCCCGCCAGGTCCTGTTCGGCAACCCGGAGCGGATCAGTCCCCGCATCTCGCCCGACGGCACGCGGATGGCTTGGATCGCGCCGGACGACGGCGTCCTCAACGTCTGGGTGGGCGCGGTGGGTGCGGACCTGTCGGAGGCGAAGGCCGTGACGGCCGACCGCGACCGGGGCATCCGGTCGTACTTCTGGGCCCACGACAACCGCCACCTGTTGTACATCCAGGACGTCGGCGGCGACGAGGACTGGCACCTGTTCGACGTCGACCTCGACGGCGGTGGCATCCGTGACCTCACCCCGTTCGAGGGGATCCAGGCCCGGGTCGAAGACGCCGACAAGCAGTTCCCCGACACGATCCTGGTCGGCCTGAACCGTGACAACCCCGAGCTCCACGACGTCTACCGGCTGGACCTGCCGAGCGGCGAGCTGGAGCGGATCGTCGAGAACCCGGGGTTCATCGGCTTCCTCGCCGATGCCGAGTTCGCAGTCCGGGCGGGCATCGCGCCGCTGCCCGACGGCGGCATGGTCGTGATGGTCCGCGACACCGTCGACGAGGAGTGGCGCCCGCTCCTGCAGTACGGCCAGGACGACGCCTTGACCACCGAGCCGGTGGCCTTCACCCTCGACGGCACCGGGCTGTGGGTCATCTCCTCGGTGGGGGCCAACGCCGGGCGACTGGTGAAGTTGGACATCGCTTCCGGCGAGTCGGAGGTGGTGGCCGAGGATCCCCAGTACGACGTTGCCGGCGTGCGCCTCCACCCCGACACGCGCGAGCCCCAGCTCGTCACCTACGTCAAGGAACGAGCCGATTACCAGGTGCTCGACCCGGCCATCGCCGGCGACCTGGCCGCGCTGCGCTCCGTCGACCCCGGCGACCTGAGCCTGGTCGGCCACGACGACGCCGACCGGACGTGGCTCGCCGCGTACGTGAACGACGACGGGCCGATCCGCTACTACGCCTACGACCGGGACTCGGAGAAGGCGACGTTCCTCTTCGAACACCAGCCGGCCCTCTCGAACTACGAGCTGGCCAAGATGGAGCCCTTCTCCTTCACCGCCCGCGACGGCCTCACGATCCACGGTTACCTGACCTTCCCCGCTGGCGAGGGCCGGAGCGGGCTGCCCGCGGTCCTCAACGTGCACGGCGGCCCGTGGGCACGCGACACCTGGGGATTCAACGCCGAGGCGCAGTGGCTGGCCAACCGGGGCTACCTCTGCATCCAGGTCAACTTCCGGGGCTCGACCGGATACGGCAAGGACTTCGTCAACGCCGGCGACCGGGAGTGGGGGGCCAAGATGCACGACGACCTCTTGGACGCGGTCGCCTGGGTGGTCGACCAGGGCTACGCCGACCGGCAACGGGTGGCGATCTACGGCGGGTCGTACGGGGGGTACGCCGCGTTGGTCGGCGCCGCCTTCACGCCCGACGTGTTCGCCTGTGCGGTCGACATCGTCGGTCCGTCGAACTCAAGACGCTCATCGAGTCCATCCCGGCCTACTGGGCGCCGATGATCGCCCAGTTCCACACCCGTGTCGGCAACCCCGACACCGAGGAGGCCTTCATGTGGGAGCGCTCCCCGCTGTCGCGGGCGGGCGACATCCGCATCCCGCTGCTCATCGCCCAGGGCGCCAACGACCCCCGGGTCAAGCAGGCCGAGGCCGAGCAGATCGTCGCCGCCCTCACCGCCAAGGGCATCGACCACGAGTACCTGCTGTTCCCGGACGAGGGCCACGGCTTCGCCAAGCCCGAGAACCGGCTGAGGTTCTTCGCCGCGGCCGAGCGCTTCCTGGCCAAGCACCTCGGCGGCCGGTTCGAGGCGGAGTGAGACGAGTCGCGCCGTGACGCCACCGACGGGTACGCAGTACCGCATCGCCTCGGACGACCAGGAGGTGACGGTGGTCGAGGTCGGTGCCGGGCTGAGGACGTACACCGCGGGCGGAGTGGACGTGCTGGACGGCTACGGCGAGGACGAGCGGTGCGCCGGCGGACGCGGCCAGCTCCTGCTGCCCTGGCCCAACCGGATCCGCGACGGCCGCTACCGCTTCGACGGCGAGGATCAGCAGCTGGCCCTGACCGAGCCTTCGCGGCACAACGCGAGCCACGGCCTGGCCCGGTGGATGAACTGGACCGCGGCGGTGCACGAGCCCGACCGGGTGGTGATGGAGCTCGTGCTGCACGCCCAACCCGGCTACCCCTTCGTCCTCGGGCTCTCCGTGGAGTACCGGGTGGGCGTCGCCGGGCTCTCCGTCGCCACGACCGCGACCAATCTCGGCGACCGGCCCTGCCCGTACGGCGCAGGCGCTCACCCGTACCTCACCGTCGGCACCGACCTGGTCGACGACGCCGTCCTCGAGGCGCCGGGGAGCTCGTGGCTGCAGGCGGACGACCGGGGCATCCCGGTCGGTTCGGCGCCGGTCGCCGGCACGCCGTTCGACTTCCGCCGGGCCCGTCCCATCGCCGACCTCGTGCTCGACACGGCCTTCACCGGCTTGGAGGGCGACGAAGTCGTGCTGGCCGACGCGGCCGGCGAGCGCCGGGTGACGCTGTGGCTGGACGCGTCGTACCGCTGGTTGATGCTCTTCACCGGCGACACGCTGGAGCCGGCACGCCGGCGGCGGGGGTTGGCGGTCGAGCCCATGACCTGCCCGCCGAACGCATTCGCTACCGGCGAGGGGGTGCGGGTGCTGGAGCCGGGCGAGGCGTGGACGACGATGTGGGGGCTGCGGCCAGCCCGAGCGCGCTGACCGCCACCCATGCCTGGGCGACCGTCAAGCCCGTCCGCTGCAGCAGGCCGTCCCGGTCCACCATCGTCGTCGCCAGCAGGCACGCGCCGGCGACGACCCCGGCGCCGACCGCGATCGCTCGCCGGGCCGGGCCGGCTTCGGATCGAGAAAGGACGAGCGGGATGGCGGCGAGGGTCACGTAGCCCAGCGCGGCGCAGGCGCCATGGGCGGTGTCGTGTCCGGAACCCAGGGGCACGAGGGCGACGGCCAGTGTGGTGAGGCCGTTGGCCGCGGCGAGGGCCCACGCAGCTCGCGGGCGGAGGGCGGCGCCGTACAGGGCCATCCCGCCGGCGAGCACGACCAGCCCGGCGGTCATGGCCGGCCGGGTGGGCGCGCCCACGGCGGCCAGGCGGCTGATGGCGGTACGCGTCGGGTCGTAGCCGTCGGCCGTCGCGCCGAGCACGGCCCAGCTGGTGACGAAGGCGACCGGCCCGACCACGCCGCCCGCAGCGGCCAGCCGTCGCCAGGGCGGGGTCGGTGTCAGCGTCGGGATGGCCCGACGGTGCGGAACTATCGGCTGACCAGGCTGGCCAGGGCCCAGACCGCGGCCACGCCGCCGATCCCGATCATCAGCGCGCTGCGTCCGGTCGGGGCCCGCTCGAGCTCACCCTTCTTGACGTCCTTGGGGGGGCGGACGAGGGCCAGGCCGTTGCCGAAGACGAGGGCGGCCCCGAGGGCGAGGACGAGGAACGGCAGGAGGTTGTCGCCGAGGAGCACACGCAGAAGTTAGCGGCGGCGGGCCTCAAGTTCGCCGCGGTGGCTGACGACAGAAGGCCTACCCCGACGCAGACGGCGGCGGGGCCGGGACCTCCCAAGGTCGTTCAGCGCTCCTCGACAGGTGCAGAACCCCCCCGGCTCCCCGCTGTCGCGTCGGCCAGGAAAGCCTGTCGCGTCGGCCGCTGCTGCTCAGTGCTCCTTGCGGTCCCGGTAGTTCTCCAGGGCCTTGCGATGGCCCTTGGCGCCCGACCCGACCAGCCCGCCCGTGCGGGCCTCCTTGACCACGTCCTCGAGGTCCTTCAGCAGCTCGTAGAGGTCGTCCTCCGGCCCGGCGGCGTCCACCCGGTCCATGGCCGAATGGACCTTGTCGAGGTGGCGGCGCACCTGCCCGTACTCGTCGTCGAGCTTCCGCCGGGCCTCCTCCAGGCCGTCAGCCACAGCCGCCTCCTCCAGTGGTCGTCGGGAACATGGCCGGAAACCTACTCGCAGCCGTGGCCGGGCCCGACTGGTGCCGTGCTCTACCGGCCCGCTGCCGGAGCCGGGTCGGACACCATGCGGCTGTTGACCACGAAGGCGCCGAAGGGCAGGGCAGAGGCGACGATGACGAGCACCGTCTGCCACCCGCTCCAGCCCTGCTCCTCGCGCACGAGGAGGGCGAGCACGAAGTAGACGAGGAACGCGACCCCGTGGATCGGGCCCATCACCGGAACGAGGTTGGGACCGCTGGCCGTCTTCACGATGGTCAGGACGAGCAGGAGCAGGTACGTCACCGCCTCGACGAGGGCGACGACACGGAACTTGGGGGTGTACGAGGTGGTCATGTGGGGCCGAGTATTGCCCCTGGGCCCCCCGAGGGGCCATCGGGGATCACGACAGGGGCCCCCGGGATCAGGACAGGGCGGCCGTCACCAGGTGCAGGGCGAGGCCGGCGGCGGCGCCCACCACCGTGCCGTTGATCCGCACGTACTGCAGGTCCGGGCCGAGCAGCAGCTCCAGCCGGGACGCGGTTTCCTCGGCGTCCCAGCGGGCGATGGTCCCGCTCACGAAGGCGACCACGTCGCCTTCGAAGTGGTCGACCAGGTAGCGCACGGCCCGCTCCAGCGCGGTCTGGAGAACGGCCGCCAGCTCGGGGTCGGCCTGCAGGCGGCGACCCCCGGCCATGATGCCGCCCACCAGGCGCCGGCGCAGCTGGGACTCGGGGTCGCACGCCTCGGCCCGCAGCTGTGCCTTGGCGTCGGCCCACAGCGAGGCCACCCACTCGCGCACCTGGGGCTGGGACAGCACCTCGCGCTTCAGCCGCTCGGCCCGCTCGTACAGGTCGACCGAGGTCTCCAGCTCGGCGGCCAGGAGACGGAGGCGGGCGTCGAACTGCTTGCGCAGGTCGTGGTCGCGGTCGGCGGCCATCTCCTGCAGGACCGTGCGAACCCCGTCGAGCAGCCGGTCGAAGATGCGGTCCTCGACCGCCCCGGGGAGCCACCACCGCGACCGCTGGCCGAGCTGGCGGCGCAGTTCCTGGCCGTGGGTGGCCAAGTAGCCGTCGAGGCCGGTCAGGGCGGCGTCGAGCACCTCGTCGTGGCGGCCGCCCTCGGTGAAGAACCGCAACGCCCGGCCGGCGAGCGGGGCCAGGGGTACCGCGTCCACCCGTTCGCGGACCAACTCCTCGAGTGCACCGTGGACGTCCTCGTCGCGCAGGAGGTCGGCGCCGGCGACGGCGGCGTCCGCCACCTCGGCGGCGACGCGGGCGGCGTTGTCCTCCTTGGCCAGCCAGCTCCCGAGCCGCCCGACGACGCCGGCCGTTCGAACCCGCTCGACCAGCAGCTCCCGGTCCAGGAAGCTCTCCCGGATGAACGTGGCCAGGGTGGCGGCGAACTGGTCCTTGCGATCGACGACGATGGCGGTGTGCGGGATCGGCAGGCCGAGCGGGCGGCGAAACAGGGCGGTGACCGCGAACCAGTCGGCCAGGCCGCCGACCATGGAGGCCGCCGCCGTCGCCTCGACGTAGCCGGTCCAGGTGGCCCGGCCGCCCCAGGTGGTCGTGACGAAGAACACGATGCTCACCGCGGCGAGCAGCGCGGTGGCCCGCCGCTTCGCCACCACCAGTTGGCGCCGCCTGCCCTGCTCCGAGACGGCCATGGTCCCTGGTCTACCCGCCCGCTGCGTCCCGCCCGCCGATCGTCAAGCGGCGAACGTCCGGCGACGAGCGTCCGGCCCGTCCGCGACCCGCGGGAGTCAGTTGATGGTGTCGGTGTAGCGCCGCCAGCGCTCGATCAGGGACCGGGGCCGGGGCGGCACGGGTTCGGGAGCGTCGGCTGCAGACGGTGGCTGGTCCCCCGTGGTGGCCGCACGAGGTGGGACCTGACCGAGGCTGTGCAGGGCCGCCTCGGCCGCGGTGAGGGCGCGTTCGGCGGTCTCGGCACGGGCCAGGCGCTCGGCGGCGATGGCCTCGGCCACCTCGGCCCGACGGCGCCACTCGTCCCGCTCCGCCCGCAGCCGGTCGACCTCGTCCGGACCAGGGGAGTCGGAGTCCACGCACCATCATGGTCGCACGCGACGGCCCCGATCGTCGCCCGTCGTCCGACGACCACCCGACCCGTCGGACGCGTAGCGTCGCGGTCGCACGCTCGCCAGGGAGGGTCCGCATGGCACTACACCGTGGAAGCTCGACGCGGCACCGCAACGCCGGTCAGAGCAATCCGTTCGTCGTCGCCGCCAATCCCAGCGTCGACAACGGGATCGAGCCGCCCCGGGATCGTCTCGCCGACGCCCCGGTCCCGCCCGACGTCGCCTACCAGCTCGTGCACGACGAGCTGCTCCTCGACGGCAACGCCCGGCTCAACCTGGCCACGTTCGTGACCACCTGGATGGAGCCGCAGGCCGAGCGGCTGATGGCCGAGTGCTTCGACAAGAACATGATCGACAAGGACGAGTACCCGCAGACCGCCGAGCTCGAAGGCCGCTGCGTCCGCATCCTCGCCGACCTGTGGCACGCCCCCGACCCGGCGACGGCGATCGGCTGCTCGACGGTCGGCTCCAGCGAGGCATGCATGCTGGGCGGCCTGGCCCTCAAGCGCCGGTGGAGCCGCGGTCGCGGCGCAGGGGGCGCGCCACGGCGCCCCAACCTGGTGATGGGCGCCAACGTCCAGGTCTGCTGGGAGAAGTTCTGCAACTACTGGGAGGTCGACGCCCGCGTCGTGCCCATGGAGGGTGACCGGTTCCACCTCGGCGCACCCGAGGCGGTGGCCCAGTGCGACGACGACACGATCGGCGTCGTGGCCATCTTCGGGTCGACGTTCGACGGCAGCTTCGAGCCCGTGGCCGAGATCGCCGCCGCCCTCGACGACCTCCAGGCCAGGACGGGACTCGACGTCCCCATCCATGTCGACGGCGCGTCGGGCGCCATGATCGCCCCCTTCCTCGACCCGGACCTCGTCTGGGACTTCCGGCTCCCGCGGGTGGCGTCCATCAACACGTCGGGCCACAAGTACGGGCTGGTCTACCCGGGCGTCGGCTGGGTGGTGTGGCGGGACACGGAGGCGCTGCCCGAGGAGCTGGTGTTCCGGGTCAACTACCTCGGCGGCGACATGCCGACGTTCGCGCTGAACTTCTCACGCCCGGGGGCCGAGGTGGTCGGCCAGTACTACACGTTCATGCGCCTGGGCCACGAGGGCTTTCGCGCCGTGCAGCAGGGCTCGCGCGACGTCGCCACCGAACTGGCGGCGGGTGTGGCCGCACTGGGTCCGTTCCGGCTCCTCACCGCGGGCGACGAGCTGCCGGTGTTCGCCTTCACCACCGACCCGGACGTGCCGTTCAACGTGTTCGACGTGTCCCGCCGGCTGAAGGAGCGGGGCTGGCTGGTCCCGGCCTACACCTTCCCCGCCCACCGCGAGGATCTCGCCGTGCTCCGGGTGGTGTGCCGCAACGGCTTCAGTCACGACCTGGCCGGCATGCTCCTCGACGACCTCCGTGCCGCCCTTCCCGAGCTTTCCCAGCAGCGCCAGCCGTCGACCCCTCCGTCGGCGGCCACCGCCTTCCACCACTGAGACCGTCGGCCGGCGACTAGCGGGACCGGGCCCGAACCGGTTCGGCAGCCGGAGTGAGTGCCGGCGCCGGGCCGTCCAGGACGGCGACCGGGTCAGGAAGGACGAGCGGGCGGCGGCGTCCGGACGGCTGCACGACGTGGTCGACGACGCCGTAGGCCACGGCGGCCTCGCCCCGCAGGATGTAGTCCCGGTCGATGTCGGTGGTGATGCGCTCGGCCGTCTGCCCGGTGGCGTCGGCCAGGATCGCCACCATCAGCCGGCGCATCTCGACCATCTCCCGCACGGCGATCTCCATGTCGGTCGACTGGCCCTGGGCGCCGCCGTGGGGCTGGTGGAGCAGGACGCGACCGTTGGCCAAGAGGTGGCGCTTGCCCGGCGCCCCGGCCGCGAGCAGCACGGCCGCGGCCGACGCCGCCTGCCCGACGCAGTACGTGGCCACGTCGCAGCCGAGGTACTGCATCGTGTCGTGGATGGCGAACAGGGCCGTCATGTCGCCGCCGGGCGAGTTGATGTACAGCGAGATGTCCTTGTCGGCGTCGTCCGACTGCAGGTGCAGGAGCTGAGCGACGATGAGGTTGGCGACGTTGTCGTCGATCGCCGTCCCGAGGAACACGACCCGCTCGGCCAACAGCCGGGAGTAGATGTCGAACGCCCGCTCGCCCCTGGACGTCTGCTCGATCACCGTGGGCACCAGCACGCTCATGGTCGGCCTCCTTGTGCAAGTAGTTGTTTGCACATCGTAGCGTGTGCAAAGATTCGTTTGCACGAAACACCCGCAGCAAGAGGAAGGCGGCGCCCCCATGGACGAGACCCGTGTCACCCGATCGGTCGAGTTGGACGCGCCGGCGGACGACGTCTGGCGGGCGCTGACCGAGCCCGAGCTGCTCGGCGACTGGCTCGGCTCCGTGGTCGAGCTGGACGTGCGGCCCGGCGGGGACGGGATCATCGTCGAGCCCGACGGGGCGGTTCGCCGGGCCCGGGTCGACGAGGTGGAACCGGCCCGGCGGCTGGCGTTGCGGTGGTGGCCGGAGGACGGGAGCGGCCCGCAGTCCAAGGTCGAGCTCGACCTCGAGGCCACGCCCGAGGGCACCCGGGTCGTCGTGACGGAGACGCTGGTCCCGGCTGCGTCGCCGTCGGCATCCGCGTCGGCGTCGGTGTCGCCCTCGGCATCGGTGGACCGGTGGGGCGTGAGGTTCCTGCTGCTGGGCTGCTGCCTGTTGCGGGCCACCGTCGCCTGCGGGTGAGCGGCGACGCCCTCGACGCGGTCTTCGCCGCCCTCTCGGACCCCACCCGGCGGCGCCTGGTTTCCCGGCTGGTCCGTGAGGGCCCGCACACAGCCACCGACCTGTCCCGGGACCTGCCGATGACCCGCCAGGCCGTGGTGCACCATCTTCAGGCGCTGGGCGACGCCGGCCTCGTCGACGCCCATCGCGACGGCCGTGAGGTCCGCTACCGGGCCACTCCGGAGCCCCTGGCCGACGCGGTGGCATGGATGCTCGACACCGGCGTGCGTTGGGACGAGCGGCTGCAGCGGCTGCGGACACAGGTCGAGGCCCGGCCCCGGCCCCCGCGGTGAGGCCCGACGGCGACCGCTGACGTTCGGGGGCGAAAAAGCCGCTTCAGTCTCTGGACAAGACTGGTTTGTAATGCAAACATAGTTGGATGACGAACCAGTCGGGCCCGGCACCCAACGATCCCCAGGCCCTGTTGTCCACCACCCGCGACCTCACCCGGCGAGTCCGGCTGGCCCAACGAGGCGCCTGGTTCCCTCTGCTGGCGTTCGCCGCGGTGACGTTCGCCGCCATTCCCTTCAACCGCTACGGCCCTCACCCCAGGCACTGCATCTCCGCTCACGGCCTGGTCTCGGCCTGCATCATCCAACCGACTCTGGCCCTGTGGTACTGGCCGGTCGCGCTCGTGGCCGCCTACGTGGCGACCAGTTGGTTCTATCTCCACCGGACCCGCCAGCGTGGCGTCGGCACCCGGGTGCAGCCGTATGTCGCCGTCGGCACCGTCGTGACCCTGCTCATCGGGGCGTGGGCGCTGTGGGCGAACAGCCACCCGCTCTTCCTCGCCGGCACCCTGCGCCTCCAGCCGGGTCACGCCCCTCGGGACCTGCTCTACCGGATAGCGAGCCCCGCCGCCGCCATCGGCCTGGCACTGCTGCTGCTCACCTGGATCGAGCGGAGCTGGCCGCTCCTCGGGCTCACCGTCGCCTATCTGATCGTCGCCGTCGCCACCGTCGGTATCGGCTCGTTCAGCCACCCGTCGCCATGGGCGTTCCTGCCGCATGTCCTGATCGACGCCGGCGTGCTTCTCATCGGCGGGCTCGTCCTCTTGGCCGCCACCCGACGGGCCCAGGGACCGTCGACGGCATGACCGGCCCGGGAGGCCGGTGCGACGACATGACCGGCCCGGGAGGCCGGTGCGGCGACATGACCGGCCCGGGAGGCCGGTGCGACGGCATGACCGGCCCGGGAGGCCGGTGCGACGGCAATGCGTGGGCGCACCGCGAAGAGGTGGGCCGGTGACCGAGCATCCCGCCAACGGCCTCGACGACGTCGTCCATCAACGAGTGCGCCTCGGCATCCTCGCCGTGGCCCAGCAGGCCCGCCGCGTGGAGTTCACCTTTCTGCGCACCACCCTGGACCTCACCGCCGGGAACCTCTCGCAACACCTCAACGTCCTCGACAAAGCCGGCCTCATCGTCATCGAGAAGGGGTACGAGGGCAAACGGGCCCGCACCTGGATCGAACTGACGAAGGCCGGCAGGATGGCGCTGCAGGACGAGATCGCAACGCTCAAGAGCCTGATCCGCCAGCTCGAGGAGCCCGGCTGAGGACGACAACCTTCAGTCGGGGCCGGACTGCGCCGATAGGTCCGATGTGCGGACGATCCCGGCGGCGAGCGCGGTAGTGACGACCGTTCCCGCCATCGCCGCGTAGGTCGACGTGGCCCGCACCGGCGCCCGCCGACCTCTACCGCTGCTGGAGCTCGACGAGCTGTATGTCGGGCGACCGTCGCTCGGTGCGGTGTTCGCCTACCGGGACGCGGCCGGCAAGGTGGTGGGCGACGTCGACGTGCTCCACACCCCGGAGAACTCCAAGCTCGGCGCCCTGCTGGCGGGCGAGTCCACGCGCCACGTCGACGAACGCTGGGTCGTCGTCCACAAGGAGAAGCCGGTCTTCTTCGTCGAGCAGTACAGGGCGACGGGCAAGTCGTCGTACGGGATCTTCGATCCCGACGGTGCCCCGCTCGGCACGTTCGTGTCCGACGGCGGCGTGCTCCACCACAACGTCGTGGTCCGTGAGGCCTCCAGCGCCCCGGTCGCCACCATGCGGGTCCGTCACCATCGTCACGTGATCACCCACGCGAGCGGCGCCGAGCTCGGCTGGTGCTGGCGGGCGTTCTCGGCGATCGGCAACGACGAGGACGACGAGGTCTGGGGGTTGCGCCTCGACCCCGACGCCGACGCCGAGCTCCTCGACCGCCGGGCCCTCGTGGCCGCACCGCTCGTGTGCCACCTCATGGCCTTCCCCAAGCGCCATGTCGACAGCGGGGGTGAGATCGGCATCGTGCTCCTGGAGACCGTCCCGCCGGTCGGGCTGGTCGTCGTCGGGATCGAGCGGACCCTGGACGGCCTCTACTGGTTGCGCCGCCGGTTGGACTGACCGCCCGAAAGTCGGCGGACGCGTGTCGAACCGGACGTCGCAGCCTCGACATGGGAGTGAGAGCGCCGACGAGGGCGCCGACACCGAGGGAGGATGATCCCCATGAAGTACATGCTGCTGATGAACTACGCCGGTGGTGAGGGCTGTGACCGCCCCATGAACGAGTGGCCACCGGAGGACATCAAGGCCCACATCGACTTCCAGCACCGCCTGAACGACGAGCTCATCCGGTCCGGGGAGCTGGTCGACAATCAGGGGCTCGCCGGTCCCGACGCGGCCAAGTTCGTGGTCGCCGACGGCGCCACGGCGCCGGTCGTGACCGACGGCCCCTTTCCGGAGTACAAGGAGCTGCTGGCCGGCTACCGCATCGTCGACGTCGACAGCGAGACGCGGGCCATCGAGATCGCAGCTCTGATGTCGGCCGCGCCGGCGATCGGCGGCGCGCCGATCAAGCAGCCGATCGAGGTCCGGGCCGTGATGGGCGCCCCTCCGACGGACGTGTGAGGGCGCCGACCACTGAGGACCTGCTGCGCGAGCTGGCGCCGCAGGTCGTGGGCGCGGTGGTGCGTCGTTTCGGCGACTTCGGGGCGGCCGAGGACGCGGTCCAGGAAGCGCTCGTCGCCGCCGCTGCGCAATGGCCGGCGGACGGGGTGCCGGACAACCCCGAGGGCTGGCTCATCCGGGTCGCCGGGCGACGGATGACCGACCGGCTGCGCAGCGACGAAGCCCGTCGCCGCCGGGAAGGTCGCGTCGCCGTGTCGGAGGTGGCCGAGCAACCGTCCCCCGGTCCCGCGGGCGACGACACCCTCGCCCTGTTGTTCATGTGCTGCCATCCGTCGCTGACCCCTGCGTCCGCCATCGCCCTGACGCTGCGCGCGGTCGGCGGGTTGAGCACGGCGGAGATCGCCGCCGCGTTCGGGGTCCCGGAACCGACGATGGGCCAACGCATCGCCCGGGCCAAGCAGCGCATCAAGGAGTCCGGGGTGCCCTTCGGCATGCCGGCGGGGGACGAGCGCCCGGCGCGGCTGCGCTCGGTGCTGCACGTCCTCTACCTCATCTTCAACGAGGGGTATGCGAGCACGAGCGGCGCGGACCTGGCGCGGGTCGAGCTGTCGGGCGAGGCCATCCGGCTGGCGCGAGCCATGCACGCGCTGCTGCCCGACGATCCCGAAGTCGCCGGGCTGCTGGCCCTGATGCTGCTCAGCGATGCGCGTCGCCCGGCCAGGACGGGGCCCGGCGGCGAGCTCATCCCCCTGGCGGAGCAGGACCGCACGCGGTGGAACGCCGGGCTGATCGCCGAGGGTGTGGCGCTGGTCACCGGCGCGCTGACCCGGGGTGCGGTCGGCGAGTACCAGCTCCAGGCGGCCGTCGCCGCCGTGCACGACGAGGCCGCCCGCCCCGAGGACACCGACTGGCCGCAGATCGTCGCTCTGTACGGGCTGCTCGAACGCATGACCGCCAACCCGCTGGTCGCGCTCAATCGGGCGATCGCCGTGGCCATGGTCGACGGCCCCGCGGCCGGCCTGGGCCTGGTCGACGGACTGGCTGCCGCGCTCGAAGGCAACCACCGGGTCGACGCCGTCCGGGCCCACCTGTACGAGATGACCGGGGACATCGACACCGCCGTCACCCACTACGACCGCGCCGCGGCCCGGACGACGAGCATCCCCGAGCAGCAGTATCTGACCAGCCGTGCCGCCCGGTTGCGCTCCGGGCGGTGAGGGCCTGTCCACGCCGGCGACGTCGTCGAACAGGTCGATTGCCTGCGCCAGCCGAACGACGGCGGCCGGCACCCGGTCGGCCCCGCCGGGAATCGTCGCGACAACCAGCCGGTGCCGCAGTCGACGTCTCCGCGGATGCCGCGGCAGCGCCGTCGCCCATCACCTGTCGGCGAGCCGCATTCCAGTGGGGGTACCGACGGCGCGCCGATTTCGTCATCGACGGGTGGGAGAATGGCGCGGTGCGGGTGGACGGCGTCCCGTCGACGGTGCGGCGCCCCATAGGCGGTTCGCGTGTGCTGCTGCTGGTGTGCTTCGTGGCGATGGCGGTCGCCGGCTGCGCCCGCACCGAACCGGGCGAACGGGTCGAGGCGTCGGATCCCGGGAAGGGCGGCCAGACGACCGCGACCGCGCCGCCGACCACCCAGGTCGGACCGGCGTGCACGGAGTCCGACCTCAGGAGCCCCGGCCCGGCGGCGATGCCGACGCCCGTGCGTCTCGCCACGGTGGAGACGTTTCCGACGGCGACGGTCACCCTCAGTCCTCCGGCGCCGAACGACGTCTCGTCGGTCTCGCCACAGCAGGCATGGGACAACGCATTCACCGAGAAGCGCAGCGACGCCCGGTACGAGGTCCTGCTGGCCCGGATGTCGGCGCAGTTCCCGGCGACGATGGGACCCGGCACCGCGACGACCCCGCAGTACCAGGGCGTCCTGGTGTGGGCGGTCGTGGCCCACCGGATTCCGTCGAGCCCGCCCGGCGGCCCTCCGCTTGCCGCGGGCCAGACCGTCAGGCCCGGCCCGGCCTGCTACTGGGGCGACGGGCTGGACTTCACCGACGCCACGACGGGGCAGCGGATCTTCTCGGCCACGTTCGGAAGCGGCACCTGACGCCGGGCTCGCTCTGATCCGTCTCCTTCAGCTCCGGTTCCAGCCGACCGTCGAGGCTCGCGGCGATGTGTCCGGGAGCGACGTGGACCGCCGGTAAGAGACTGCCCCGCCGCAAGGTCCGACCGAGAAGAAAGTCGACCGGTTTCCCAAACACCCGTCGATGACGGGTCAGACGCGGGCCATGTTGGCGAAGCGGGTGTAGTGGTCGAGGAAGGCGAGGTGGGTCACGCCGATTGGGCCGTTGCGGTGCTTGGCCACGATCACCTCGGCCGTTCCCCGGTCGGGCGTGTCGCGGTTGTACACCTCGTCCCTGTAGAGGAAGATCACCACGTCGGCATCCTGTTCGAGAGAGCCCGACTCACGAAGGTCGGCCAGGACAGGGCGCTTGTCGGCCCGGCTCTCCAGGTTCCGGGAGAGCTGCGACAGGGCGATGACCGGGACGTTCAGCTCGCGGGCCAGGATCTTGAGACCACGGGACATCTCGGAGACCTCGACCTGGCGGTTCTCGGCGTTGGACCGTCCGCTCATGAGCTGCATGTAGTCGATGACGATGAGCCCGAGGCCTTCCCGGCTCTTCAGGCGGCGCGCCTTGGCCCGGATCTCCATGATGGTCAGGTGCGGGTTGTCGTCGATGAAGATCGGCGCCTCGCCCAGCCGCCCGACGGCGTGGCTGATCTTCGGCCAATCGGACTCCAGCAGCTTGCCGTTGCGCATGCGGGTGGCGTCGACCCGTGCCTCCGAGCACAGCAGACGCTGTGTCAGCTCCCGATGGCTCATCTCCAGGCTGAACACCAGGACGGGGGTGTGGGCCTCCAGGGCGGCGTGGGCGGCCAGGCCAAGTGCGAACGACGTCTTGCCGGTACCGGGTCTCCCGCCGATGATCACCAGGTTGGAGGGCTGGAGGCCCGCGAGTTGGCGGTCCAGGTCGATGAAGCCGGTGGGGACTCCGGTGATCTCCTGGTTGCGTTCGAACAGGGCTTCCAGGTGGTCGAGCTGGGCCGACAGGAGATCGCGGATGGTGGCCATCGAGTCGGTCACCCGGCGCTGGGCGACGTCGAACACCAGGGCCTCGGCCTCGTCGACTGCGTTGGCGACGTCCTCCGGGAGGCCGTAGCCGATCTCGGCGATGTCACCCGCCACCCCGATGAGGCGACGCAGCAGGGAGTGCTCCTCGATGATCCGGGCGTAGCGACCGGCGTTGCCGATGGCCGGGGTGCCGGCCTGGAGGCTGATGAGGATGGCCGGACCGCCGATGGCCTCCAGGACGCCGGCGCGGCTCAACGCCTCCGAGACGGTGACCGGGTCGGCCGGGTCCCCGGCGGCGTAGAGGCCGGTGATGGCGTCGAAGACGTGCCCGTGGGCCGGCTTGTAGAAGTCGTCCGCCGACAGCTGGACCTCGACGGCGGCCACGATGGCGTCCCGGCTGAGGAGCATGGCCCCCAGCAGCGACTCCTCGGCCTGGAGGTTGTGCGGGGGCACCCGGGCACCGGATGCCCCCTGGTGGCGGCGCCGAGCATCGTCGATCGACTGAGCCATGTGCCGATCACGCTGCCGCGTGCAGCCTGCTGGTAACTAGATCGACTTCCTGGGGATTTCGCTGTGCAGACGCGGATCCGAACACACGTTCGAGTCTACTTCCCGCCGGCGACAACCTCCACGGGCAGGCGGAACTCCACCTCGGGATGCAGGCGGACGGGGACCTCGTGGGTCCCCAGCGTCTTGATGGGCTCGTCCAGGTGGACCCGCCGGCGCTCCAGGGTCACGCCGGCCTGCTCCTGCACGGCCGCCACCAGGTCGGCGCTGGTGACCGAGCCGAACAGCCGTCCTTCCGAGCCGGCCCGGCCGGCGATGCGGATCACCTTGGTGACGAGGATCCGGGCGACCTGTTCGGCCGACTCGCGGTCCCGGGCGTCCTTGACGGCGCGGGCCCGGCGCATGCCGGAGGCCTGGGCGATGGCGCCGGGCGTGGCCTTCATGGCCAGGCCCTTGGCGACCAGGAAGTTGCGGGCAAAGCCGTCGGCCACGTCGACGACGTCGCCCTTCTTGCCGACGTTGTCCACGTCGGACCGCAGGATGAGGGTGACCATCTAGAAGGGCTCGTCTCCGTAGTCGTAGGTGGGTCCGCCCGAAGGCGCGGCGTTGGCGACGGGACGGGAGGCGGCGCCGTTCGTCGCCGGGCCGCCGTCGCCGGGGCCCCGGCGGTCGTTCTTGCGGATCTCGGCCGTGGCCCACCGCAGGCTGGGGCCGATCTCGTCGGCGACGATCTCGATCTTGGAGCGCTTCTCGCCCTCCGGCGTCTCCCAGGAACGCTGCTCCAGGCGACCGGTGACGAGCACCCGGGCCCCCTTGGACAGCGACTCGCTGGCGTTCTCCGCCATTTCCCGCCAGCAGACGACGTCGAAGAACGACACCGCCTCCTTCTTCTCGTTGGTCTGGCGGTCGTTCCAGACCCGGTTCACGGCCAAGCCGAAGCTGGCCGTGGCCTGACCGCTGGCGGTGAACCGCAGCTCGGGGTCCCGCGTGACGTTGCCTACGACGGTGACGCTGTTTCCGTTCATGTCCTCACTCCGTTCGCCTGAATCTCCATGTTCTCTGGACTGGCCGTCCTATTCGGCGGCGACCGGGGAAGATTGGGGCACCGGCGAGGCCGGCGGATTGGACGCGTCGTCGGGGCCGACGGTACCGAGGGGCCGGGCCGGCGTGCCGGTGGCCTTCTCGGGCATGCGGACGACCTTGTGGCGCAGCACCCCGTCGGTCAGGGTGAGGGCCCGGTCGAGGTCGGACATGACCGACGGCTCGGCTTCGGCCTCGAGCACCACGTAGGCGCCTTCCCGCTGGCGGCGGATCTCGTACGACAGGCGGCGCTTGCCCCAGCGCTCGACGCGACCCGGGTTGCCGCCCTTGGACCGGATGAGCGCGGTCGCCCGGTCGACCTCGGCCCGGACGACGTCCTCTTCCAGGGTCGGGTCGAAGATGATCATGACTTCGTAGGGCCGCATGTGTGAGCAGAGCCTCCCTCTGGACCTGGCGGCGAGGCGCGCAGGGCTCCGGGCGGTTCCCGGAGCAGGGTGTGGAGCGCAACCATGGTAGCCCGGCACGCCCACAGCATGTCAGGGGGGTGCGACAGTCAGGGGCAGGCGCCGGCGGTGACGAGGCGGGTGCCCGGCCCGATGCCGAGCCGCGGAAGGGCGCCCTCCGGCACCTCCAGCGCGTACCGGTACGGCCGGGCCGCGTTGTAGAGCGGGCAGCTGGGACGGTCGACGCACGGCGGCATGTCCGTGGTGGAGACGAACTGCCCCGACCCGTCGAAGAAGGCGATCGACAGCGGCAGCGGCGTGTCCTTCATGTAGAAGCTGACGGTCGTGTCGGACTGGAACCGGAACAACATCCCGTCGTAGCCGCCGATGTCGGTGCGGTTCATGAGCCCGAGCTCCTGCTGCGCCTCGGTGTCCGCCAGCAGCGCGCACCGGATGGCCGCGGCCTGGGCCGCGCCGCCCGAGATGGTGAAGGCGATTTCGCCGAAGTCGCCGAAGTGCGTCCGCTGGAGCGGCTGGGTGGCCGGCTTCAGGCTCGGGTTCGCCGGCCGGTTGGCTCCCTTCACGACGAAGGCGAGCCCACCCAGGACGACCACGGCGATGACCGCCCAGCGCACGCCCGACAGCTTCATGCGGTGCGCGACGTCGACGACCTCGGCCCGACCCCGAGAACCGTGGCGACCTCCTCGGACAGGTGGTAGCTCTCGGCGTCGCTCGGGAACCGACGGGCGCGGACGTCGTCGGCGTAGGCCGCGACCGCGGCGACGCCCGCCGACTTCACCGATTCGTACCGGCGGACGAACTTGGGGGCGATCCGGTCCTCCAGGCCGAGCAGGTCGTGCATGACGAGGACCTGCCCGTCGCAGTCCGGGCCGGCGCCGATGCCGATGGTCGGCACGGGCACCGCCTGGGTGACGAGGCGGGCCACCTCCCGCGGCACGCACTCGAGCACGATGGCGAAGCACCCGGCCTCGGCGATGGCCAGCGCCTCGTCCACGAGGGCGCCGGCGGCGTCGGCCTGCTGGCCCTGGACCCGGTACCCGCCCTGCACGTGGACCGACTGTGGGGTCAGGCCCAGGTGGCCCATCACCGGGATCTGGGCGTCGACGAGGGCCTCGACCACCGGTACCCGCACCCGGCCGCCCTCCAGCTTGACCGCGGCCGCACCGGCGCGGATCAGCGTGGCTGCGTTGCGCACGGCGTCGTCGACCCCGAGGTGGTAGCTGAGCCAGGGCAGGTCGGCCACGACCAGTGCGCCCGGTCGGGCCCGGCCCACCGCGCCAACGTGGTGGGCCATGTCGGCCACCGTGACCTGCAGCGTGTCGTCGTAGCCGAGCACGACCATGGCCACCGAGTCGCCGACCAGAATCACGTCGACCCCCGCCTCGTCGGCGATGCGGGCCGTCGGCGCGTCGTACGCGGTCACCATGACGAGCGGCGTGCCCCCCTTGCGCGCCTGCACCGCAGGCACCGTGGTCGGCCTCCCGTCGCGCCGCGGCGACTCCGACGGGTGCTTGCCCGACCGCCCGTCCGGGCCGGTCGCCTGTTGCGCCATGAAGGCCTCCTCACCGTCCAGCGCCCGAGCGGCTGCCGGCGGTCCCGCCAGCTTAGGGCCGGAGGGGCGGTACGGCCTCAGCGGCGCTCCGGGACGGTGGGGAGGACGAAGATGGTCGTGGTCGGCACCCGTCGTGCCGTGGTGGTCGGTGTGGTCGGGGTGGAGAAAAGGTCGCCGAGCGGAACCGTCACCGCCGGGGTGTCGGGGACGGTGGTCGCGGTCGGGCGCACCGTCGTCGGCGTCGACTGGTCCGCGGCCGGCGCGGCCGCGGCCGCGGTGGTCGGCGTCGCCGTCGAGGACGCCCCCGACGACGAGCCCGAGCCGGAGCCGGAGGCCGACGTCGACCCGGAGCTCCCCGTGGACCCGGACGAGGCCACGGTGGCGACCGGGCTCAAGGCGTTGCCCGACAGGTCGGGCACGGTGGCGGGCGGCGTGTCGTCCGGCGGGCTGGCCTTGATCATGAACCGCTTGAAGATCTGCGCGGGGAGGGAGCCGCCGTTGACCTTGGCCACGCCGTGGATGTTGTACAGCGGTTTCGACTGGCCCTCGGGGTACCCCATCCACACCGCGGTGGTGAGCTGGTGGGTGTAGCCGACGAACCAGGCGTCGCCGTAGGCGTCGGTGGTGCCGGTCTTGCCCCACACCTGCGCCTGGGGTATGGCGGCGGCGGCGCCCGAGCCCCGGTCGATCACCTGCTGGAGGGCGTAGTTGACCTTGTCGGCGATGCTGCGGTCGAGGACGCGAGTGGTGACCGGCCGGTCGTCGACGATGACGGACCCGTTCTGCTTGATCTGGCGGATGACCCGTGGCTCGACATGCATGCCGCGGGCCTGCAGGGTGAGGTAGGCGTCGGCCATCTCCAGGACCGACACGTTGCCGGTCCCGAGGGCGATCGACGCGTTCGGCGCCAGGTCCGACGTGACGCCGAGGCGGTGGGCCATGTTGACGACGTTCTGGGGCCCGACCTGGTTGACGAGCTGCGCGAAGACCGTGTTGACGGAGTTGGCGGTGGCGTCGAGCAGGCTGATCCGCCCGTAGGAGGCGCCCTCGTAGTTGTTGACCTCCCAGTCCTGGCCGTTGTCGGCCTTCGGCAGCACGATCTTGGCCGGCCCGGGGAGGGTCGACTCGAGGCTGATGTTCTGGCTCACCGCCTCGGCCAGCACGAAGGGCTTGAACGTCGACCCGGCCTGGCGCCCGGCGCCGCCTCCATCCGTTCCGACGGCGAGGTTCACCTGCGACGTCGTCCAGTCCTTGCCGCCGACCATGGCCACGACGTGGCCGTCGTTGTCGAGCGACACCAGCGCGCCGGAGGGGTCGCCCGGCTGGTCGAGCAGCCCGTACACCGCGTCGTAGGCCATGCGCTGGGCCGTGGGGTCGAGGGTCGTGTAGACCTGCATCCCGCCCCGCAGGACCTGGTCCTCCGGATAGAGCTTGAACAGCTGCCGCTGGACGTAGGCGACGAAGTACTCGGCCCCGGTCCCCTGCATGTTGATGGTCGAGTCGGTCGAGGGCTTGGCGATCACGTAGTCGGTGAGGGGCTGGGCCTCCACCGCGTTGGCCTGGTCGACGGTGATGACCTGGGTCTGGACCATGGCCTGCAGGACGATGAAGCGCAGGTCGTGGGCCTCGACCGGGTTGTCCACGACGTCGCCGTTCGACGGCTCACGGATGAGCCCGGCCAGGTACGCCGACTCCTTCAGCCCGAGGTCGCCCACGTCCTTGTTGAAGTAGGCCTTGGCGGCAGCCTGGACGCCGTAGGCGCCGCGCCCGAAGTACACCGTGTTGAGGTAACGCTCCAGGATCTGCTGCTTGGTCAGCTTGCGCTCGATCTTGACGGAGATGACCGCCTCGCGGATCTTGCGCCAGAGGCTGTACTGGCGGCCGACGTAGGCGTTCTTGACGTACTGCTGGGTGATGGTGGACCCACCCTCGGTCACGCCCTTGTGGCGGATGTCGGCCCAGGTGGCCCGGGCGATGCCGAGGGGGTCGATGCCACCGTGCTCGAAGAACTTGCGGTCCTCCGCCGAGACCACGGCGGCGATCATCACCGGCGGAACCTGGTCGATGGAGACCGGGAACCGGTTCTCGACCCCGTGCAGGGTGGCCAGCTGGGCGCCGGTGGCGTCGTAGAGCACGGTGGTCTGGGCCTGTGGCGCCTCGGGGGGCAGTGGGATCTGGGTGAGGACCCAGGCCACGCCGGCCAGCGCGGTGACGGCGAGGATGCCGAGCAGGAACCAGACGCGCCGGTACCGCCAGAAGAAGCTGCGGCGGCGGCCAGACCCTCGGACAGGGGGACGGGCTGCGGCAACGGGCGGAGGGGGCTCCAGGAGCCCCTGACTGCTTGGGCGCACGACAGCGGCAGCCTACGTCGGCGGAGAGCCGCCGGACCAGCACGTCGGCGGAGAGCCGCCGGACCAGCACGTCGGCGTTACGAGGGGGGGGTGGGCGGGTTTCCCAGGCGGAAGCTGCGGACCAACTGGTTCCAGGCACACGCGGTGCACACCTCGACGACGTAGCACGTCGCCTCCCGGGCGCCCCGCTGGAGCTGGGTGAGCTCCTTGCGGCTGGTGATGCAGCGTCCGTGGGCGGGCAGGCGGGGCCCGAACGCGAACGAGACGAGCGTCAGTGCCGGTTCGTCGCAGATGGGGCAGTCCTCGCTGCGGGCCTCGCCGACGTTGCGGGCGGCCCGGAGCAGCTCTGGGTGGGCGTCGCACACGTCGAGGCGGCTGAGACGGCCGCGGTGGAACTCGTCCAGGGTGTGCTTGCGGACCAGCCGGTAGTCGACCTCGCCGGGACCCGCGGGCCGTCCGGCGCCTCGCGCCTGAAGCGATTCCGGCCGGAACGTCACCGGAAAAGCGTAGCTCCGACCTCCGGGCTTGCCAGTTGCGGTCGACGGCCGGAGGCGGCATACTGATGTCGATATATCGGTCCGATATGTCGGCAACGTCGGAAAGGGTCGTCGGTGCTCGAACTGGCCATCTTGGGACTCCTGAAAGAGCAGGAGCTCCACGGGTACGAGCTGAAGAAGCGGCTGACCGAGGCGCTGGGCGCGTTCTCGAGCGTGTCGTTCGGGTCGCTCTATCCGGCGCTGGCCCGGCTCGAAGCCGCCGGGGCGGTCCGGGCCGTGGTCGCCGCGGCCGACCCTGGCGACGACGCCCCGCCGCCCGCCGTCCCCATGACCGGCTCCATCGCCGGCGAGGCCGCCGCCTTCCGGGCCCGCCGCCCCGCCACCCGCCCGCCTCGACCGTCGCGGACCCGCAAGGTCTACGCCATCACCGACCGGGGCGAAGCCCTGTTCGAGGAGCTGCTCGAGGCGGAGTCCGTGAGCGCGGACGACGACCGCGCCTTCACCCTCAAGCTCGCCTTCTGCCGTCACCTGCCACCCGAACGCCGGCTGGGGCTGTTCGAGCGGCGGCGGGCCCTGCTGGTCGAGCGCCTGGCCAAGGCCCGCACCAGCATCCGCAGCCGCAAGGAACGCATGGACATGTACACCCAGTCGTTGGTCGACCACGGCACCGAGTCCACCGAACGAGACATCTCGTGGCTCGACCGCCTGATCGCCATCGAACGTCAGGGAGGAGATCCCTCGTGAACAAGACCCCCATCCGCCTCGCGATCGCCGGCGTCGGGAACTGCGCCAGCTCGCTCGTCCAGGGGCTGACCTACTACCGCGACGCCGACCCCGCCGACGACGTGCCCGGCCTCATGCACGTCGAGCTGGGCGGCTATCACGTCCGCGACGTCGAGGTGGTCGCCGCCTTCGACGTCGACTCGGCCAAGGTCGGCCTCGACGTGGGCAAGGCCATCTTCTCCGGCCAGAACAACACCATCCGGTTCGCCCCGGTCGGCGAGCTGGGCGTCACCGTCCAGCGAGGGCCGACGCTCGACGGGCTCGGCAAGTACTACCGCCAGACCGTCGAGGAGTCGCTCGACGAGCCGGTCGAGGTGGTCGCCGCCCTGCGGGAGGCCCGGGCCGACGTGCTGGTCGCCTACCTGCCGGTGGGTAGCGAGGTCGCCCAGAAGCACTACGCCGCCGCGTGTCTCGAGGCGGGCGTGGCCTTCGTCAACGCCATCCCCGTCTTCATCGCCTCCGACCCCGAGTGGGCCCGTCGGTTCACGAAGGCCGGCGTACCCATCATCGGCGACGACATCAAGAGCCAGGTCGGCGCCACCATCGTCCACCGCATGCTGGCCCGCCTGTTCGAGGATCGCGGGCTCGTCCTCGACCGGACCTACCAGCTCAACGTCGGCGGGAACATGGACTTCAAGAACATGCTGGAGCGGGAGCGGCTGGAGTCGAAGAAGATCTCCAAGACGCAGTCGGTCACCAGCCAGGTCGAGAACGGGATC
>DATASA010000166.1:0-2087 GCA_036269435.1 Acidimicrobiales bacterium
CACGGACAAGCGCCGCGCCATGTGCGCCCTCTATGCCCTGGCCCGGCGCATCGACGACATCGGCGACGGCGACCTGCCCGCGCCGGAGAAGCTCGCGGGTCTGGCCCGGGTGCGCAAGGACGTCGCGTCGCTCGCAGATCGTGTCGACGGCTCGGACCCCGTGCTGGTGGCGGTGGCCGACGTCTGTCGGCGCTACCCGATTCCCGTCGCCGCACTGGACGAGCTCATCGAGGGCTGCGAGCTGGACGTGCAGGGCACGACGTACGAGACCTTCGACGACCTGGTCGCCTACTGCCGGCGGGTGGCGGGCACCATCGGTCGCCTGAGCCTGGCCGTCTACGGCTGCGTCGACCACGAACTGGCCGCTCCACTGGCCGACGACCTGGGCGTGGCACTGCAGGTCACCAACATCCTGCGCGACATCGTCGAGGACCACCAGCAGATGGGCCGCGTCTATCTTCCGGCCGCCGACCGGGACCGCTTCGGCGTCCCGGCCGACCTGAGCGGCCCCTCCGACGGTCTGGTCGCCCTGATCGCGTTCGAGTCCGTCCGCGCCGAGGAGTGGTACCAGCGGGGCCTGCAGCTCCTGCCGATGTTGGACTGGCGGTCGCGCGCCTGCACCGCCGCCATGGCCGGCATCTACCGGCGTCTGCTGACGGCGATCCAGCGGGACCCGGCCGCGGTGCTCCGGGGGCGGCTTTCGCTCCCGGCCTGGCAGAAGGCGGGCGTTGCGGTACGCGCCCTGGCAAAGGGGGAGCCGTGAGCGGTCGCCCCCACGTCGCCGTCGTCGGCGGCGGGCTGGCCGGCCTGGCTGCGGCCCTGGAATGCGCCGACGCCGGCGCCAGGGTGACGCTGGTCGAACGGCGTCAGCGCCTCGGAGGGTTGACCTGGTCCTTCGAACACGACGGGCTGCGCATCGACAACGGCCAGCATGTCTTCCTCCGCTGCTGTCGCGAGTACCTGTCCTTCCTCGATCGCATCGGAGCGGGTCGCGACGTCACCTTGCAGGACCGACTGGACATTCCGGTGGTGGCGCCGGGACGACCGGGGTCGGCCCCGAAGGTCGGCCGCCTGCGCCGGTCCGGGCTGCCCGCACCGTTGCAGCTGGCGGGTTCCCTGTTGCGCTACCCGCACCTGCCGCTGGCCCGGCGGCTGCAGCTGGGCCGTGCCCTGAACGCCCTGCGCCGGCTGCGCCTCGACGACCCGAGGTTGGACGACGTCACCTTCGGCGACTGGCTGCGGGCGCACGGGCAGTCCGAGGCTGCGGTCGCCACCGTCTGGGACCTCATCACCGTCCCCACCGTGAACCTGCCGGCGGCCGAGGCGTCGCTCGCGCTCGCGGCCATGGTGTTCAAGACCGGACTCCTCGAGGACGCCGCCGCGGCCGACATCGGGTGGAGCCGGGTTCCGCTCGGTGCGCTGCACGGCGAACGGGCTTCGGCCGCGCTGGCCCAGGCCGGTGTCGCGGTCCGTCTGGGCGCTCGCGTCGAGTCGGTCCGGCCGGTGCCGGGTGGCGGGTTCGCCGTCGGCGATCTGCGCGTCGATGCAGCGGTCGTCGCCCTCCCACACCACGAGGCCGCACAGGTGCTCCCGCCGGGCGCGGTCGCCCACCAGTCCCGGCTCGCCGAACTGGGTGATTCGTCGATCGTCGACGTCCACCTGTTCTTCGACCGTCCGGTCACCCGTTGGCCGCTGATGGCCGCCGTGCGCTCGCCGATCCAGTGGGTGTTCGATCGGACCGAGTCGTCGGGCCTCACGACAGGCCAGTACCTGGCCGTGTCCATCTCTGCGTCGGACGACCTGTTCGCGGAACGGCCCGACGCGTTGGCGCGTCGCATCGGCACGGCGCTCGAACGGCTGCTCCCCGCGGCGCGCGACGCGCGTGTCGTGGACTCGCTCGTCACCAAAGAGCGCCGCGCCACGTTCCGAGCCGTGCCGGGCACAGCCCCGCTGCGCCCGGTCGCCCGTACCTCGCTCCCCGGTCTGAGCGTGGCGGGCGCATGGACCGACACGGGATGGCCGGCGACCATGGAAGGTGCGGTGCGGAGCGGGCGGGCGGCGGCACACGAGCTCCTGGTTGCACTGCA
>DATASA010000167.1:0-39934 GCA_036269435.1 Acidimicrobiales bacterium
CTTGGGCTCCACCGCGATCATCACGTCGGCCAGCTCGCCGGCCAGCCGGCACGACTGGTTGCCGGACACGGCGATGCCGATGTCCGGCAGCGTCTCGGGGACGTCCCAGACCTTGGCCGACTGGACCTCGAAGTGCTCGCCTTCGAAGGTCACGTAGCCGCCCTCCCACAGGCGACGGATGATGTCGACCGCCTCCCGCAGCATGGCGTGGCGAACGTCGACCGCGGGCCACCCGTCGCCCACGACGTGCTCGTTGAGGTTCTCGCCGGCGCCCAGGCCGAGGGTGAACCGGCCCTGCGACAGCAGCTGCACCGTCGCCGCCTTCTGGGCGACCACCACCGGGTGATAGCGGAACGTCGGGCAGGTGACGTACGTCATGAGCGGGATGGTGCTCGTCGCCCACGCCGCCGCCCCCAGCACGCTCCAGGCGTACGGAGCGTGGCCCTGGGCGTCGAGCCACGGGAAGTAGTGGTCGGAGATCACGGCGAAGTCGAATCCAGCGGCTTCGGCCGCCACCACGTCGTCGACCAGCTGGCGCGGTCCCGACTGCTCGCACATCATCGTGTACCCGACCTGCACCACCGGCGCCTCCCGTCCGAACGCTCGCAGGCGTTGCTTCCCCCCGGCGTGGGCAGGGTAACCGCTCCGAACCGATGCCGAGCAAGCTCCCAGCGGCCTCCCAGTGTCAGGACCGATACTCAGCGCCATGCGACAGATGACCAAACTCGCTGCCCTCGGCGTCACCGGGCTACTGACCCTGGTGGCCTGCGGCGGCAGCGGCAGCGACAGCCCGACCGTCGGCGCGGCCCAGACCGCCTCGACCACGACGACGGTGGCCGTGGCCACCACGAGCGGGTCGACGGCGACGACCGGGTCGGCGGCGACCACGCCGACGACCGCGGCCGCGCCGGCGGCGACGACCGTCTCGGCCAACAACGCCAGCCAGGCCGACATCCAGAAGGCGCTGGAAGCGGCCGGTGTCTCGAACGCAGCTCGTTGGGCCGTGGAGGTCGTCGAGTACCGGCCGTACCCGACCAACGACCCCACGTTCGCCAAGCTGCGCCAGAACCTGGCCAAGTACAACCCCGCCCCCGGGCTCGTCGACCAGATCATCTCCGCCCTGTCGCTGTGACCGGCGAGGGAACGGACAGCGCCGCCCTCCTGCGCCGGTGCTTCGCCGGCCTGGCTGCGGTCGGCGTGGCGGCCACGGCAGTGGAGCTGGCCCTGATCCGCCACTGGACCTCGACCGAGCAGCTGATCCCGTGGGCGGCCCTGGGCGCCCTCGTCCTCGGACTGGCCCTTCTCGTGGCCCGGCCGTCGCGAGGGAGGCTGCGGGCCATCCGGGCCCTGACCCTCGCCGTCGTGCTGACCGCCGCGTTCGGCATCTTCGAGCACGTCCACGCCAACTACGAGGCGGCCCCCCTCGACTTCCGCTACACCAACCGCTGGGCCACCATGTCGACGTCGTCCAAGTGGTGGGCGGCCGCGAGCCAGTCCGTCGGGCCGTCGCCCACGCTCGCCCCCGGAGTCCTGGCCCAGTCCGCGCTGTGCCTGCTGTTCGCCACCCTGGGGCACCCGGCGCTGGCGACGCCGACGGTGGAGCTCGACCCGGCCGGCGAGGGCGAGCCGGCCCGGCGCTGACCGTCGCCGGTCAGGTGGGCAGGGGAACGGCGGCCAGGGACCAGCGCACCCGCGAGACGTCGAACGCGTCCTCGAGAGCCTGGGCCGTGGCGGGCCCCATGCCCCGGCGGGCCAGGGCGAGCAGCACGCCGGCGTACTCCGGGCCGTGAGCGGCGCAGGTCGCCGGCGTGAGGCAGTGGGCGACCTCGTGGAGCAGCACCAGCTCGGTCCGGGCCCACTTCGGCATCTGCAGGACGCCGTGCTGGTCGGCGGTGGCCCGCCGGTGGCCGAACCCGGGGCGCACGTCGAACGCCCGCTCGCCCCAGCGGGCCAGGAACCAGTCGGTGGCGGCCAGCGCGTCGACCCAGGCCTGCATGCGCTCGACGGTCGGCAGGCGACGCCCGGCGTCGACCTCCCCCTCGGCCCGGTAGAGCCGCGACCGCTGGCTGTCACGGGGCCGGGGCGGGCCGGCCGTCGCCGGCCCGGCGGTCGGCATCAGCGGAAGTCCTGGACGATGCGGACGAACGGCTCCGGGCTGACGCGCACGGTTCCGGCGAAGGGGTGGCTGAGAACCAGGATGACGAAGACCTGGACGGCGAGCACGGCCGCGAAGCCGCCGACCATGAGGTAGTGCAGGCGCTCGTTCGACACGCCGAAGAGCAGGGCGAAGCCGAGGGTCACGATCCCGCCGAGGATGATCGCGGCCCAGAGCACCCCTGGCGTGCTCTCCGCCGCCGCGCTGATCCGGTCGCTGCGGCGGCCGGCGACGTCGTTCAGGCGGACGAGGGCGTCCGACAGGAACGTCTCCTGGGTGGGCGACAGGTCCTTCACGCCCTCGAGGGTGGCGAACATGTCGCCCAGGGTGCCGAACGCGGCCGGGCTGCTCTCGCCCCGGCTCATCGCCGGCCACTCGGCGACGGAGACCTCGTCGGCGTAGCCGACGACCTGCTGGCCGGCCTGCGACGCTGCCGGCTCGGGGAGCGCCCGCGTGTCCCGGTAGACGCCGCGCAGCGCGGCCGCCTCGGCGTCGACCGTGTTGCGGGCCGCGTTGAACTCCTCCCACGTGACGATCACGATGAAGGCCAGGGTCACCGCGTAGACCACGCCGACCACGGCGATCAGGAAGCCGGCGACCTCGTTGTGCTCGCCCTCGACGATGCTGGGGAAGATCCGGCGGATCGCCGCTTGCACGGCGACGACCAGCAGCGGGATGCCGACCACGAGCAGCGTGCCGAGCAGCCACAGGTTCAGGGCAACGAGGCGATCGCTCATGTCGCCCGAGAGTACCGACGTAGTGTCGGCCCCGATGACCGCCGGACTGACGCCGTGGGAGGGGAGCGCCGCGCCCGACGAGGGCGACGTCGCCGTGCGCAGCGGTGACCGGCTGGACGTCGAGCCGGGGACGGAGCACTCGGCCATGCTGGGCGCCACGGGCGCCGAGCGTCTGGGTGCTAGGAGGTGACTGCGGTCACGCCCGAGCTCGACGCCTACGCCGCGGCCCACAGCACGGCCGAGCACCCGCTGCTCGCCGCGGTCGCGGCCGAGACCCGGGCCACGCAGGAGGCGCACGGGATGATGGTCGGCCTGCTCGAGGGCCGGTTCCTGGAGACCCTCGTGTGGCTGTCAGGGGCCCGGCGCATCCTGGAGATCGGCACCTTCACCGGCTACTCGGCGTTGTCGATGGCCGCCGCCCTGCCGGCCGACGGCCGCCTGACCACCTGCGAGGTCGACGCGGAGCGGGCCGAGGTGGCCAGGCGGCATTTCGACGACAGCCCGTGGTCGGACAGGATCGAGCTGCTCCTCGGGCCGGCGCTCGACACGCTGGCCGGCGTGGACGGGCCCTTCGACTTCGTGTTCATCGATGCCGACAAGCGCAACTACGCCAACTACTACGACGCCGTGCTCCCGAAGTTGGCGCCTCGGGGGCTGATCGCAGTCGACAACGTCCTGTGGAGCGGTCGGGTCCTCGACCCCGCCGACGAGGGCGAGGACACCGTGGCCATGCGGGCCTTCAACGACAAGGTCCTGGCCGACGACCGGGTGACCTGCGTGATGGTCACCGTGCGCGACGGCGTGACCCTCATCCGGCGCCGGGAATAGCCACCGCCTCCCAGATCTGCTGGTGCCGGGCGACGTTGTCGACCCGATCGGTGGCGACGACGACCAGCCTGATCCCGCCGGCGGCGAGCGACCGGTCCAGCGCGGGGACCAGCTCGTCCGCCTTGGTCACCGTCTCGGTCCGCACGCCGTGCACCGCGGCCAGGTGGGCCAGGTCGACGTCCTGGGGTGTCCCGAACAGGGTCTCGAAGTGCTCGCCCAGGCCCGAGGCCGCCTGAGGCAGGAAGTTGAAGATGCCGCCCCCGCGGTTGTCGACCACGACGAAGGTCGCGTCCAGGCCGCGGCGGGTCGCGCTGAGCAGGCCTCCGGCGTCGTGCAGGAACGTCAGGTCGCCACAGAGGGCGGCGACCGGACCATCACCCTGGTGGCGGGCGGCGGCGACGCCGAGGACCGTCGACACGAAGCCGTCGATCCCGTTGACGCCGCGGTTCGACAGGAAGCGCAGGCCCGTGCGCGGCCGGGCGAAGGACTCGACGTCGCGCACCGGCATGCTGGAGCCGACGACCAGCGTGGCGCCCGCCGGCAGCGCGGCGACGACATCGCGCGCCACCCGGCCCTCGAAGGGATCCGGCCAGGAGTCGAGGAGGCGGTCCGTCTCGTGGCGGGCCGCCGCCTCGGCGCGCTGCCACGACGCCAGCCAGAACGACTGCGTCCGGGCCGGGCCGGCCGCCACGACCGCGTCCAGCAGCGCGGTCGGGTCGGAGACGATCCGCTCGGCGGAGGCGCGCCGGGGATCCAGCCAGGCGCCGTCGGGGTCGAGGAGGACCTGCGGGATCGAAGGGTCCAGCCAGCTGGTGGCCGCCTTGCCGGTCAGCGGAGCGCCGAGGCGCAGGACCACGTCGGGGCGCAGGCCGTCGGCAACCGCCGGGGACCGCAGGAGGGCGTCGTAGGTCGAGATGGCGCCCGGGCCCCGGCGGGCGCCGGAGAGCGGGTCGGCCAGCACCGGCCAGCCGGCGTGGGCCGCGAACCGTTCGACCGCCGCAGGGTCGGCTCCCCCACCCCACCCGGCGACGACGAGGCCGCGTGGCTCCGCCGCCACCAGGAAGGCCAAACGGTCGACGTCGGCCCGGGCGGGGGCCGCCCCCGGCTCGCGGCCCCGGGCCAGCCAGGGCGCACCGTCGGCCCGGCCGGCGAACAGCTCGACCGGGTCGCCGGTCGGCAGCAGCGGCTCGCGGAAGGCCAGGTTCAGGTGGACGGGTCCGGCGGGCGGGCCGGCGGCGACCGCCGCGGCCCGGGCCGCGACGGCGCGCCAGTACGGCGTCTGCAGGTCGCCCTCCGTCGGGGCGCCGACCTCGGCGAACCAACGGACGGCGTCGCCGTAGAGCTTGAGCTGGTCGATGGCCTGGCCTGCGCCGGTGTCTCGCAGCTCCGGCGGCCGGTCGGCCGTGCACACGAGCAGCGGCACCCGGCCGTGAAACGCCTCGAGGACGGCGGGGTGCAACTCGGCCGCCGCCGTCCCCGACGTGCAGACGACGAGCGTCGGCCGGCGACTCGCCCTTGCCGCGCCCAACGCGAAGAACGAGGCCGACCGCTCGTCGAGGACGACGTGCACGCGGATCCGCCCGTCCTGGGCCAGCGCCAGGGCCAGCGGCGTCGACCGCGATCCCGGACTGACCGCGGCCAGCGCCACGCCGGCGCGGGCCCACTCGTCGACCAGCGTCCGAGCCAGCGCCGCATTGAGGTCTCCCGTCGCCGTCACCCGGCGCTCACCCGGGGCATGCCCATGGACCGGCCTGCCGCCCGCGCAGTCACGCGAGACTCTGCCGATGGCCGCAACCCTGCACCGGGCGTTCGACTGGCGAGGACCCGACCGGGTCGTGCTGGTCCACGGCTTCACCCAGACGCTCGTCTCGTGGGACCCGCTGGCCGACACCCTGGCCGACACGTTCCAGGTCGTGCGGGTGGACCTGCCGGGCCACGGCGGCTCGGGCTCGGTGGAGATGGACTTCGCCGAGACCGCCGCCGCCATCGGCGACGCCGGCGGGACGGGGACCTACGTGGGCTACTCCCTCGGCGGCCGCCTGTGCCTGCGCCTCGCCGTCGACCGGCCGGACCTCGTCCAGTCGCTCGTCGTGGTCGGCGCATCGCCTGGGATCGCAGACGAGGCCGAGCGGGCGGCCCGCCGGGCGGCCGACGACGCACTGGCCGCCGACATCGAGCGCCAGGGCACGGCCGCGTTCCTGGAGAAGTGGCTGACCCAGCCGTTGTTCTCGACCTTCACCCCGACGCCCGAGGACCTGGCCGCCCGCCGCGCCAACACGTCCGGCGGCCTGGCCGCCGCCCTGCGGCGCCTGGGGACAGGTGTGCAGGAGCCGCTGTGGTCGCGATTGGCCGAGCTGGACATGCCCGTGCTCGCCATCGCCGGCCAGGACGACATCCGGTACGCCCGCGTCGCCGAGGAGATGGCCGAGGGGATCGGCGTGAACGCGCAGGTGGTCGCCATCGCCGGAGCCGGCCACACTGCCCACCTCGAACGCCCGGCCAGCTTCGCCCGGCTCCTGTGCGCCTTCCTCGTGCTTCATCCGCCGACCGAGTAGCGGGCCAGCAAGGCGGGGTCTGGGACCGGCCGGCGCAAGGCCAGGACGCCGGCGACCGGGACGAGCGGTCGCGCCACCACGTCCGCCGCGAAGAGGTCGGCCGTGCCCAGCCCGCACGCGTACGGCAACTCGTCGAGCGCGGCGGCCAGAGCCAGGCCGGCGGCCAGTCCGACCGAGGTCTCGTACATCGACGAGACGATGACGGGTATGGCCGCGGCCGCGGCCACGGCGAGCGCGGCCGCCACGCCGCCGAGGGGCTGGACCTTGAGCACGAGGGCGTCGGCGGCTCCAAGCGAGGCCAGACGACGGGCATCGTCGACGTCTCGGACGCACTCGTCGGCGGCGACGGGCACCCCGACCCGCCGGCGCACGATGGCCAGATCCTCCAGGGAGGCCACAGGCTGCTCGACCAGCTCCAGGTCGTACCGGGCCAGCGCGGCGATGGCGGCCACCGCGGCGTCGACGTCCCACGCCCCGTTGGCGTCGACCCGGATCCGGACCGCGGGTCCCACCGCCTCCCGGATCGCGGCCACCCGCTCGGTCCCTCGCTCGTCGCCGACCTTGACCTTGACCGTGCGGAAGCCCAGCGCGACTGCGGCCTCGGCCAGGCTCGCTGCCTCCGGCGGCGCCACCGCCGTCACCAGGGCGTTCACCTCGACGGCAGGCCGCCGGGCCGCGGGCCACGCGCCGCTGGCCGCCTCCTCCGCCGCCTCCCGGCATCGGGCCGGGTCGGACGGATAGCCGGACAGCGGCGACCACTCGCCCCAGCCGGACGGGCCCTCCATCAGCACGACGTCGCGGTAGAGGACACCGTCGAGGGGGACCCGGAGCGGCAATCGCACCCGGTGCTCGGTGACCGTCCTCACCGCGCCAGACCCACGGCGAGGAGGACGGAGAACACGAGTTGCAGCCGTCCCGTGGCGATCAGCGCCTGCACCAGCGACGGCGGGTCGACCTTCGTCGCCACGATCCGCAGGGGCGTGACCGCCAGGGCCACCGTCACGAGGGCCAGGAGCGCGCCCGGCGCCACCGGCGCCAGGGCCACCACGGCGAGCAGCGCAACCACGACGCTTCCCGTGTAGAGCTGCTTCGTCCGGGCCCGACCGACCCGCACGGCCAACGTCCGCTTGCCCACCAGGGTGTCGGAGTCGACGTCACGAAGGTTGTTCACCAGCAGGATGGCGCAGGCCAACAGCCCGACCGGCACCGCGGCCGCCACCGCCAGCCACGGCACCCGGACGAGCTGCACGTAGGCCGACCCGCACGTCGCCACGAACCCGAAGAAGACGAGGACCATCACCTCGCCCAAGCCGGACGACGCGTACGGCTTGGGACCCCCCGAGTAGAGCGCGGCGGCGAGGATCGACACCGCCCCGACGAGGACCAGCCGCCAGTCGACGGCAACCGCCAGCACGATCCCGAGCACACCTCCCACCGCGAACGACAGGAACGCAGCCCGCTTCACCGACGAGGGCGCGGCCAATCCGGACGCCGTCAGCCGAACCGGCCCCCGCCGCTGCGTGTCGACCCCCCGCACCCCGTCCGAGTAGTCATTCGCGTAGTTCACCCCCACCTGCAGAGCCAGGGCGAGCAACAGACAGAACACCGCCCGCCACCAGGTCAAAGCCCCATACCGGGAAGCCACCGCCGTCCCGACGAGCACGGGGGAAACAGCCGCCCCAAGCGTCCGCGGCCGCGCCCCCTGCACCCACAACCCAACCCTCACCCTCCCCCCACCGACCTCGTGGAAAGGGGCCGTCGGACCAACAAGAGAGGCGGACGGGTGGCCCGTACGGAGGGGCCCCCGCCCTCGCCTCCGGCCGGGGTGGGGAGGAGCCGTGAGGGACAGGACCCGTCCGCCGGGCCCGGCGCCGGGCCAGTCACGGCCGCTTCGGGAAGCGCGAGAAATCAGGCCGACGCTTCTCCACGTACGCGTCCCTCCCCTCCTGTGCCTCCTCGGAGAGGTAGAAGAGCAAGGTGGCGTCCCCGGCCAGCTGTTGCACCCCGGCCAGGCCATCGGTGTCGGCGGCGAAGCCGGCCTTGAGCAGGCGCATGGCCAGAGGGCTGTGCTGGAGCATCTCCCGGCACCACTGCACCGTCTCCGCCTCCAGCCGGTCGAGGGGCACGACGGTGTTGACCAGGCCCATGTCGAGGGCGGCCTGGGCGTCGTACTGGCGGCAGAGGAACCAGATCTCCTTCGCCTTCTTCTGCCCGACCGTGCGGGCCAACAGGCCGGCGCCGTAGCCACCGTCGAACGAGCCGACCCGGGGCCCGGTCTGGCCGAAGCGGGCGTTGTCGGCCGCGATGGTGAGGTCGCACACCAGGTGCAGCACGTGGCCGCCGCCGACGGCGTAGCCGGCGACCATGGCGACGACCGGCTTGGGCAGCCGGCGGATCTGGATCTGGAGGTCGAGGACGTTGAGGCGACCGACGCCGTGGTCGTCGACGTACCCGTCGTCGCCGCGGACCTTCTGGTCGCCGCCGGAGCAGAAGGCGAGGGGGCCCTCGCCGGTCATGATCACCACGCCGACGGAGAGGTCGTCGCGGGCCAGGTCGAGGGCGGCCGACAACTCGATCACCGTCTGCGGACGGAAGGCGTTGCGGACCTCCGGCCGGCAGATGGTCACCTTGGCCATCCCCTCGGCCACCTCGTAGCGGATGTCCCGCCACTCCCCCCGTCGTTCCCAGGCCGGGAGCTCGTCCATCGGTCCTGCCTTTCTCGGTGCGCGAACTGAACTCATGCTGAGAGTGGCCGCTCTGAGAGCGATCACTCCTACGGATGAACAAGCTACCCTGGCCGCGGACGTTCGTCGGAGAGCAGCGGTACCGGAGAGGCTGCCATGGAGACCAACTTCGCTTGAGTGCGGCCACCGCCGCCTCGCCCCCGCGTCTCCAACCATCCTCTGACGAGGAGTGCTCCAGTGCCCGCTGAACCCTCCTTCGACGCGCTCGTCGCCCTCGGCTGGGACGAGCGGGTCGCCACCCTGTACGACGCGGTCGCCGGGGCCGGCTCCCGGCCCGGTCGGGTCGGCCGGGTCGACCGCGACCGCTGCACCGTGCGCACCGGCTCGGGTCAGGTGCGGGCCACCGCCGACGTCCTGCCGACCACCGGCGACTGGGTCGTTCTGCGCGCCGATCCCAAACCGGCGGTCGACAGCGTCCTGCCCCGGTGGTCGGCCCTCGAACGCGAGGGCCAGCTGCTGGCCGCCAACGTCGACGTCGTGTTCGTCGTCGCCGCCCTGGACCGCGAGCTCAACCTGAACCGGATCGAGCGCGAGCTGGTCCTGGCGTGGGACAGCGGCGCCCGCCCGGTCGTGGTGCTGACCAAGGCCGACGCGTCGCCGGAGTCGGCCATGCTGGCCAAGACGGTCGCGGCCCGGACCGTGGGGGTCGACGTCGTCCTCACCAGCGCGACCACCGGCGCGGGGGTCGACGAGATCCACGACCACCTGCGCCCGCACCGCACCGCCGTGCTGCTCGGGCCGTCGGGCGCGGGCAAGTCGACCCTGGTCAACCGGCTGCTCGACGTCGACGCCCAGGTCACGAAGGCGGTGAGGACCGGCGACCACAAGGGCCGGCACACTACGACGTCGCGCCACCTGCTCGTCATCCCGGGCGGGGGCGTCCTCATCGACACCCCCGGCCTGCGGTCGGTGGGCCTCACCGGCGCCGAGGGGGGCGTGGCGCTGACCTTCCCCGATGTCGAGGCCGTCGCCGAGGAGTGCCGGTTCCGCGACTGCCGCCACGGCGGCGAGCCGGGCTGCGCGGTGACGGCCGCGCTGGGCGACGGCCGGCTCGACGCCGACCGGGTCGCCAGCTACACCAAGCTGGCCGCCGAGCTGGAGGCGTCGGCCAAGGCGCCGTGGGAGCGGGCGGCCGAGAGCCAGCAGGGCCGGATCGTCCACCGGGCCACGAAGAAGATGCCCAAGAAGCGGTAGGCGGACCGCCGATGGCCCTGCGCATCGTCCGTCTGGCGCCCCCTGCTGCCGCGGTCCAGATCCTGCGGGCGTGGGAGGCCCGCGACGCCGTCCTCGTCCTCGACCCGAGGGCGCCTCAGGCGGAGGTCGAGCGGATCCTCGAGGAGGTCCAGCCACCGGCCGGGGTGGACCCGGAGGTAGCGGCCATCGCGGTGACCTCCGGAACCGCCGGGCGGCCGAAGGGCGTGGAGCTGACCTGGGACGGTCTGGCCGCGTCCGGCCGGGCCATTGCCGCCGCCCTCGACGCCGGCCCCGGCGACCGGTGGCTCGCCTGCCTCCCGCTGCACTACGTGGCCGGGCTGGCGGTGCTCGGGCGGGCGTGGGTCACGGGACTGCCGGTGACGGTGCACGACGGCTTCGACGTGGCCCGGGTGGCCGACGCGGCCGCGGAGGCCACGCTGGTCTCGTTGGTGCCGACCATGGTCCGGCGGTTGCGAGAAGCGGGTTTCGACCTGAGCCGGTTCCGGCGGATCCTGCTCGGCGGCGGCCCGGTCACCGAGACCGGTCCGAACCTGGTCGCCACCTACGGGATGACCGAGACCTGGGGCGGCGTCGTCCACGACGGCCACCCGTTGGAGGGTGTCGAGCTGGCGACCGGTGACCGGGCCGAGATCCTCGTCCGGACGCCGACGATCATGCGGGGGTACCGGCTGTCGCCGCAGCAGACCGCGGCCGCGTTCACCGCCGACGGCTGGTTCCGGACCGGAGACGCGGGCACCATCGACGCCGACGGTCGCCTCCGGGTGATCGACCGGTTGCGGGACCTGGTGATCAGCGGCGGGGTGAACGTCGGCCCGAGCGAGGTGGAGGCCGTGCTCGCCGGGCACCCGGGGGTGGCCGACGTCTGTGTCGCCGGCGCCCCCGACGCCGAATGGGGCGAGCGGGTGGTGGCCCATGTCGTGCCTGCCGACCCGGAGGCGCCCCCGACGCTGGCCGATCTGCGCGACTTCGCCGCCGGCGCGCTCTCGGCGGCCAAGCTGCCCCGGGAGCTCGTCCTCATCGACGCCGTCCCCCGCACACCCGGCGGCAAGCCGTTGCGAAGGCTCCTCGGTCCACCGACGTAGAGGTGCAAACGAGCAACCACAGAGGATCGCCTCAGCTCCGCTGCAGGATGGCGTCAGCTCGGCTGCAGGATGGCGTCAGCTCCGCTGCAAAATCGCATCGTCACGGAAGTCGGCGAACAGGGCGGGGGCGTCGGCGCCGACGAACACGACCGACTGGTTGGCCGCGGACCCGGTCGTGCCCGGCATGGTCGCGCTGCGCACGTTGGCCGGATCCAGGGACAGGGCCAGCCGGCCAAGGCGGTAGAGGTCGCCGAGGCCGACGCCGTCGAGGCGGGTGTGACGGGCCAGCACGGCCATCCACTTGAGGGTGTTGGCCGGGGTGGGCGCCGAGTCCCGCAGCTTGGACAGCCCGGCCAGGATCAGGATGGCCTGGTCGGTGGTGCGGGTGAAGTCGTTGCCGGTCAGGTGGCGGTTGCGGGAGAAGGCCAGGGCCGCGCCGCCGTCCATACGCACGGTGCCCGCCGGGAACACCGCCCCCGACAAGGGGTCGTTCATGGCGATGGGCACGTCGACGTTGACACCGCCCAGCTCGTCGACCATGTCGGACAGCCCCTGGAACCCGGTGCTGAGCACGATCGGGATGTCCACTCCGACCAGCTCCGACACCGCCTTGGCCTCCAGCGCCGGCCCACCCCAGAAGTTGCCGGCGTTGATCTTGTCGACGCCGCGGCCGGGGATGTCGGTCCAGGTGTCGCGAGGGATGTTGAGGATCGTCGCCTTGCCGGCGGCCGGGTTGATCCCGATCACGTGGAGGGCGTCGCCGTGCGACTGCGTGTCCCCGGGGCGGGCGTCCTGGCCCATGACGAGGACGAACACCGGCTTGCCCGGGACGGGCGAGAACCGGCCGGCGTCGACCTTGGTGACCTCCAGCGCGGTCGCCGCGTCCGAGGGTGGCGACGGCGCGACGGCACCCAGGCCGAGCAGCAGCACGACGGCGGCGAGGATGACCCGCCTCACGCGTGGGCCGTCGTCGTCGTGGCCGGTGCGTCGCCGAGGGTCCGGGTGGCGCTGATGTCGTAGGCGTCGATCTTCCAGGTCCCGCTGTCGGGCAGGAGCACGACGTCACCGGTGCGGCGGACCGTCACCGGGACACCGTTGGCCCGGCCCGTGAGCCGCAGGTCGAGGGTGGCGGACACCACGCTGACCGTGCCGTCGGTCCCGGCCAGCGCCGTCAGGTTGGCCACTACGGCGTCGGCGTGCACGTCGGTCGTCGGAGGCAGGTTCTCGTCGATGAACGCGGCCCGGTCGGGCCCCTTGTCGACCCGGTCGACCGCCGGTGACGTGAAGAGGGGCGTGAGGTCGCCGGCCGGGCCGCCCGAGAAGAGTGGCGTGAGGACACCGGCGTCCAGGTACCGGTTCAGCGTGGCCAGCACGCCCGCCCAGGTGGCGTCGGTCGTCGCCCGGCTGACGTTGGCGGCGGCCTCCATGTCGAACCCGGCGCCGGTGAAGGCGATGGGCCGGTCCGACTCAGGGCCCGCGGTCACGTGGTTGCTGTAGGCGGGCGAGTAGGAGGGCGAGCAACCGCAGAGCAGGGCGAGGCCGGCGACAAGCACCAAGATCCGTCGCGACATCCGTTCTACAGTCTAGGGAGCCGGGCGGCGGGGGTGGTGGCTACCCGAAGCGTTCGCCCACCACGTCGACCAGCCGGCGGCCGGCCTCCACCGGCGACGTGTCGCTGCGCTCCAGGGCCACGCCGATGCCGAGCAGCACCGTCCCGCCCGTGCTCAGCCAGGCCCATGTGGGGACGCCGGCCAGGGCGCCGAGCGACTCGTGGACGGTGAGGGCGACCAGTAGGCCGGTGCCGACCAGCATGGGGCCGGCCAGCCGTCGCCATCCACCGGCCGCCACCGCGGCGAGCCCGACCGACCCGGCCACGAGCGCATGCCAGCCCGCACCGCCGGCCAGCCGCTCCAGCAGGCCGGCGCCGCCGAGGAGGGCGATCGCCGGCACGTACGCCGCCCACGACGTGGTCTGCCCCGGATGGCGACGGCGGGCCACCCATCCGGCGACGAGCAGCTGGGCGGCGACCGGGGCGACGTAGGGCTCCGTCGCCTGCACCCCGACGGTGGCGAGGTGGATGGCGAGGGCGATGGTGCACAGGGCGCCCCCGGCCTGGCCGACGTCGGATCGCCGGGCGGTGACGCCGGCGGCGACGCCCAGCCCGCCGGCCACGAGGAGGCAGTTGGCGAACGTCGCCGGGTCCGGCGACGACACCAGCAGCCCCAGGCCGAGGCCGGTGCCGGCGGCGACCACGAAGGGCAGCCGCCAGTCGCCGTCCACGACGACCGCCAGCCCGGCCCAGGCCACCGCGGCGATGGAGAGGGCGACGCCGACGGCCGGCCCGGAGAGGCCGGCGGCCAGCGCCAGCTCGGCGACGACGGCCTGCAGGACGACGGCTGCCGCCGCACCCGGCTCCCGACGACCGAGGCGGACGGCGTCGGCGGCCAGCAGCGCCGTCGCCGCCGCCACCACCGGCAGCGCGTGCAGAGGCGACAACGACAGGGCGTACACGACCGGAAGCACGAGGGCGGCCCGGGCGACGTCGCCGACCCGACCGGGTGCCCGGTCGAGCTGCAGCGCCAGCAGCCAGCAGGCAGGGACGGCCGCAGCCGTGGCCAGCGCGACGCCGACCGTCGGAGCGGCGATGCCGATCCCGAGCAGGGCGGTGGCCACGGCGGCGCCGGCGAGGAGCGGCTCGGTCGGGCTGGCGCCGTTGCGCCGGGCCCCGCGCACGGCCGTCTCGGCGACGAGGCCGGCGCCGGCCAGGCCTGTCGCGGCGGCGAGCGAGGGGTGTGCCCCGGCGGTGACGACCGCCCAGGCGCCGAAACCGGCGACCACCAGCTCGCTCCAGGGCCGCTCGGATGCCATGGCCAGGACGGCCAGCACGAGCAGCGCGCCCGCCGTCGCCAGCGTCGACGCGGTGCCGACCTCGACGGCGACGGCGGCCGCCGCGGCCAGCAGGACCGTGCCGGGCGCCCACGCCCCGCCTCGCAGGAGCCTGAGCGCGAACGGCCGGGGCGTGCCGGCGTAGCGCCGGGCGTCGGCGACCAGGAAGCCGACCGCCAGCAGCCCGAAGCTCGAGGCCCGGACGGGATCGGGCGACAGGTGGGTGGCGAACGGCGCGAACAGCAGCAGGACGCCGGCGAGGCCGGCGGCGACCGTGGCCGGGACCTCGGCCGCCTCGGCGAGCGACGAGAGCGGGCGGGTCCAGAACGGATCGCGCCCGCCGACCAACGCGGCCACCTCGACGGCCAGGAACAGCCCGGCCAGCCCGGTCCCGCCGGCGCCGGCCGGGAGCGCGGCGGCGGCCCAGCCGCTCACCAGGCCGGTGAGCAGCGAGGCCAAGGCGAGCACGGCGAGGCGGAGGTCGTCGCTCCGCTTGGCCTGGCGGGCGAGCACGAGCGCGGCGGCGACGCCCGAGACGGACGCGCCCAGGGCCGAGCCGGAGACGCCCAGGTCGCGCAGCGTGCCGTGCCCGATCCCCAGGACCAGCGCGGCCCCGGCGCCCACCGCGGGAGCGAGCCCGGCGACCGCGGCCCACACCCACGCCAGGCCTTGCAACCGGCGACGGCCCGAGAGCTCGGCGGCGACCGCCACGCCCACCAGCACCAGCGGCGCCGGCACGGGCGACAGGGAGGCGATCCCGGCGGCCAGCACGGCCATCGACGCGGCCCCGGCCCACTCGAGCACGACCGAGCCGGTGAGCGCGGCCAACCCCCCGAGGGCGACCACGCCCAGGACCCCCTCGGCCAGGAGCAGGGCCCGCCACCCGATCCCCGTGCGGAGGCCGAGGGCGGCCAGGTCGACGGGGAGGAGGAAGGCGCCGAGGTGGAAGAACACGTCGCCCGTGGCCGGAAGGGCAGGCCGCAGAGCGTGGCCGCCGGCCAGGAAGGCGGCGGTCAGCGCCGCGACCAGACCGAGCTTGGTGGTGCCGGAGAGGCGGTCCCACCTCACGGCCACGAAGACCGCGGCACCGGCGAGGAGCAGGAAGGCGCCGGTCGCGGCCACCCAGGTGGCCCCGGCCCGGCGTCCGGAAGGTTCGGTTGTCGTCGTCATCGGCCCAGCGTCGGCCCGGCACCGGCCCCCGACCATCCGGTCCCGCCCCCACCCACGGCCGGGGACCCCCCAGACCGGCTACTCGATGCCGTGCTCCAGGGCGTAGCGGATGAGCTCCTGACGGCGGCTCAGGTGGAGCTTGCCGAGGATGTTGCGGACGTGGTTCTCGACCGTCTTCTCGGCGATGAACAGCCGGGCGCCGATCTCCTTGTACGAGTGCCCGCGAGCCACCAGCTGCAAGACCTCGCGCTCGCGCTCGGAGAGCGGGGAGACGCCCGAGGAGCGCTTGGCCAGCTTGCGGAACTCGCCGAGGACGAGCGCGGCCAGGGCGGGCGAGAAGACCGGCTCGCCTCTCGACGCCTTCCACAGGGCGGCCCGCAGCTCGGGGCCCGGCGTGGACTTGACGAGGTACCCGACGGCCCCGGCGGCGACGGCGTCGAGCAGGTCGCGCTCCTGCTCCGACACGGTGAGGATGACGATCCGCGTCTCCTCGCCACAGGTGCGGGCGACCTTGATCCCCCCACCGCCCGGCATCTGCAGGTCGCACACGGCGACGTCGGGCTTGTGGGCGCGGATGGCGGCGATGGCCTGCTCCGCGTCCGCGGCCTCGGCGACCACCCAGAAACCCTCGCCCAGATCGGCGCGGACGCCGTCGCGCCAGATCGGGTGGTCGTCGGCCAGGACGACCGTTATGAGGGCAGCCACAGCAGGATCTCCGTTCCGTCGCCGGGCACGCTCACGACCTGGACCCGACCTCCGGCCTCGGCCACCCTGCCGCGGATCGAGCGGGACAGCCCGATGCCCTCGGCGGTGGTCGCCGGGTCGAAGCCGCGGCCGTCGTCCTTCACCGAGCAGAACACCCCACCGGCATCGTCCGGCTCGACGTAGACCTGGACCTTGGTCGCGTGGCCGTGCTTGCCCGCGTTGACCAGCGCCTCGCCGGCGGCGCCGGTCAGCGCGGCCACCGCGCCCGGCGCCAGCGGGGGCAGGTCGTCGGCCACCAGCACCTGGGCCCGGCCGCCGAAGGCGTCCTCGAAGCGGCCGGCGGCGGCCCGCAGGGCGGAGCCGACGTCGGCGACGACACCCGGGGGCCGACCGGCCCCGAACAGCCAGTCCCGCAGCTCCCGCTCCTGCTCGCGGGCAAGGCGGGCCAGGGCCGGGTCGTTGGCCCGTCGCTCGACCACGGCCAGCGTCTGGAGCACGCCGTCGTGAAGGGTGCGGGCGACCTCCTCCCGAGCCCGCGCCGCCGAGATCTCGGCCTCGGCCCGCCGCAGCAGCCGCGCCAGGTAGCCGGCGGCGGCGCCGCCGAGTGCGTAGAAGACGACGGTGTTCGTGACCGAGAGGGCCCGCCCACCGGTGTCGATGGTGGCCCCGTTGGCCACCACCGCGCCGATCCGGGCCACGCCGAGCAGCACGCCGGCGCCGGCGGCGACCATGGGGCCGAAGGCGATTCCCGCCCCCAGGATCCCGGTCAGCGGCCAGACCGACCCGAGCGACTGCGACGTGGAGAAGGCGTGGCCCGACCCGTAGGCCACCCCGTCGCACAGCACGAGCATGGCCCCCACCGCCAGCTCGGCGGCGACCGGTCCCGGCCGGCAGAGCGCGTCCGGGTTCACCCGCAGCAGCGCCGTATCCGCCGCGGTCACGGCCAGGGCCAGGGCGACCAGGGCCAGCGCCAGCCAGGCGTGCTCGAGCTGGGCCCGGGAGACGAGCAGGACGGTCGCCATCCACAGCCACGCCCCCCACCGGAAGGCGGCGAGGCCCTGCAGCGCCGAACGCTCCATGTCCGACCAGGGTAGGTCCGCTCACGCATCCCTCACACGGGTGGTCGATACTGGCGGGCATGTCGGGACACGCCCGCCGCAGCCGGCTGGTCGCCCTCGGCCTCAGCGTCGGCGGCCTGGTCGGACTGGTCGGCGGGATGGTGGCGACAGAGCACCCCCGAGCCGCGACGACCGGTCCCACCGTCGCCGCACCGGATCCCTTCACCGCCGGCGGGCCGGCCACGCCTCCCTCGACGACGCCGACCCCCGGCAGCCGCTTCCGCCAGACCATCACCAGTGCCAGCTGAGCTCCGGTTCCACGCCATGGGCACCTGGGCCCACATCGTCGTGGTCGACGGCCGCCGCGGCGCGCTGGACCGGGCTCGCCGCCGGATCGAGCAGCTCGAGGCCCGCTGGAGCCGCTTTCTTCCCGCCAGCGAGGTCAGCCGGCTGAACCGGCACCGCGGGCGACCCGTCGTTGTCTCGGCCGACACGGCGACACTCGTGACCCGGGCCATGGCCGGCCATCGGGGGACCGGTGGGCGCTTCGACCCGATGGTGCTCGGGACGCTGATCGACTCCGGCTACGACCGGTCGTTCGAGCTGCTGGACCGTCACGTCGGCGTCGGCCCGGTGGCCCTGCCGCGAGGCGCCGGCTTCGACCCCGGGGGGATCGGCAAGGGGCTGGCCGCCGACCTGGTGGTGGCGGAGCTGCTGGCCGACGGAGCGACCGGGGCGTGCGTCAACGTGGGCGGCGACCTGAGGGCCGAGGGCGGTGGCCCCTGGACGGTCGACGTGGCCGACCCGTTCGACGACCGCCGTCCACCGATCGCGCGCCTGGCCTTCGACGCCGGAGGGGTCGCCACCTCCAGTCGGCTGCGCCGGACCTGGTGGCGGGACGGGGCCGAGCGCCACCATCTCGTCGACCCGGCCTCGGGCCGGCCGGCCCGGACGGGCGTCGCCGCGGTCACCGTCCTCACCGGCGACGCCTGGCGGGCGGAGGTGCTGGCCAAGGCCGCCCTGCTGGCCGGCCCCGACGGCGCCCTCGACGTGCTGGCCGACGCCCGGGCGACCGGTCTGTTCGTCGACGACGAGGGGACCTGCCACCGGTCGCCCGACCTCGACCCGTTCCTGGCGTGACCGTCAACGTCCGGCTGTGGTGGTACGTCGCCCGGGCCGGCGGCCTGGTGGCGTGGACGCTGCTGGCCGCGTCGACGCTGTGGGGCCTGGCCCTCACCACCCGGGCGTTCGCCGGACGGGCCGCGGCCCGGTGGCTGCTCGACCTCCACCGGTTCCTGGGCGGGCTGGCCGTGGTGTTCGTCGGCGTGCACCTGACCGGCGTCGTCGCCGACACCTTCGTCCACTTCGGCCTGGCCGACGTGCTCGTCCCGCTGGCGTCGACCTGGCATCCGGTGTGGGTGGCCTGGGGGATCGTCGCCCTCTACCTGCTGGTGGCGGTGGAGATCACGTCGCTCCTGCGCTCCCGGCTGCCCCACCGGCTGTGGAAGGCCGTCCACGGTCTCAGCTTCCCGCTGTTCGCGGTGGCGACGGTGCACGTGCTGGTCGCCGGGACCGACACCGACGACGCCTGGGCCCTGTGGCCGGTGCTGGCGGTCACGATGGCGGTGAGCTTCCTGGCCGTCGCCCGCGCCGCGGCCGGTCCGCGGCCCGAGCGTGCGGTCGACCCCGGCGCCCGGCCTCTTCCGGCGCCCGATTGACCAGGGCCGGACGGGTCAGGCCTTCTTCGCCTTCTTCTTCGCCACCTTGGGCGGCAGGGCGGCTGCAGTGCTGCGCGCCTTGGCGATCCACGGTTCGGCTTCGGCAGGCGACGTGCGCCACGTCGCGGGCAGGGTGACGTAGCCGGCCATCGGCGTCGCGCCGGGCCCGAACGGGCCGCCTCCGGCCGCGGTCAGCGCTTCGGCGTCGGCCCGGTCCAGCTTGACCCCCACGTCGGCGCCCAGCAGGCACAGGAAGATGTTGCCGTTCACGAACGCGGCCAGGTTCCCGAACATGGGCCGGACCTCCACGCCGGGGCCCTCAGGGACGAGGGCCCGGAACCGGTCCTTGTCCTGTTCGGTCGGTTTGGGCATCTCCATCAGCACACCTCCGTCAGTTCAGGCGGGCTCGGAAGCCGGCGGCCTCGGTGCGCAGCGCGTCCTCCTGGGCCGGCACGAGGTCGATGAGCTCCTCCATCTGCGTCGCCGCCTCCAGGAAGCGGCCGCTGGCACCCAGCACCCGGGCCCATTCCCGTCGCTCGAGGGGCGACGCGCCGGGCAGCGCCATGCGCAGGTCGAACACCCACGAGAGGGCGGCGACGTCGCTGCGGCCGACGTACACCGACTTCAGGTTGTTGAGGATCCGCGACAGGATGGCAAGCGGCCCCACTGGGTTCAGGTACTGGCTGCGGAATCGGGCATTGGGGCCGTGAAGGGCCCGGAACCGCTCGACGCACTGGTCCCGGTCCATGAGCCGGCCCCCGTCGAAGGGGTCGACATAGGCGTCCGGGCCATGGCGGAGGAGGAAGTGACCCGGCATGCCGACGCCCTCGAGCCGGAGCCCGACGCGGCGACCGACCTCCATGCCCAGCACCGACAGGGTGATGGGCAGGCCTTTGCGCCGCCGCATCACGTCGTCGAGGAAGGAGTTGGCCGGGTCGTAGTACCGGTGGACGTTTCCGGAGAACCCGAGCTCCACGAACAGGCGCCGCCGCCACGCCTCGAGCGTGCGGTCGTCGACACCGCCGGCCAGCGCGTCGACCTTGGCCAGTTGCAGGTCCAGGTCGAGCCCGGGATGGGCGTGGGCGGCGATGAGCAGGGCGGCTTCGTCCAGGGCAAGCGCGTCCTCCGGCCCCTGGACGAGCTCCGTGAACCGGATCGTCGGGTCCATGTCCAGTCAAGCTAACGCCTAGCATGCGGGGCCATGGCCTCTGCCACACCCTCGCCCACGCCCAATCCCAACGCGATGAAGTACTCGCTCGACGTGAAGCTCCCCGGCACCCTGAACCTGGCCAACTCCGACGCGGCCGCCGGAAACCCCTTCGCCGCGGCCGTGTTCGAGGTGGAGGGCGTGCAGTCGTTGTTCGGCGTGAACGACTTCGTCACCGTCACCCGCAAGCCGGGCGCGGACTGGGACACGATCACCGCCGGGGTCCAGAAGGCGGCCGCCGAGCACCTGTAGCGGCGGGTCACTCGCCGGGGTCGACGCCTTCGAGGACGCCCAGGTCGAGGAGCCCGGGAATGGCGGCGGCGGGCTGGGGCCGTGAGAAGAAGAAGCCCTGGCCGTACGGGCATCGCAGGCGACGGAGCTGCAGCAGTTGTTTGCGGCTGTTGATCCCTTCGGCCACGGCCTCCAGTCGCAGGGTCGAGGCCAGCTTGACGACGGCGCGGGCCAGGGCCGACTCGTGCGGGCCCTCGGCGACGCCGTCGATGAAGGACTTGTCGATCTTGAGGATGTCCACCGGCAGCCGTCGCAGGTAGCCGAGCGACGAGTAGCCGGTGCCGAAGTCGTCGATGGCGATGCGCACGCCCAGCCGGCGCAGCTCCTCGAGTCGGACTGCGGTGGCGTCGGCGTCGTCCATGAGCACGCTCTCGGTGATCTCGAGGACGAGCTGGCGCGGGGCCAGCCCGGACTCGGCCAGGACCTGCGCCACCTCGTCGGACCAGCCCGGCTGGGACAGCTGCTTGGCCGAGACGTTCACGCTCACGCGCAGCCGTTCGCCGGACGCGTGCGTGTCCTTCCAGGTCGCGGCCTGCAGGCACGCCTCCGACAGGACCTGGCGCCCCAGCGGGACGATGAGACCGCTCTCCTCGGCCGAGGGGATGAACTCCAACGGGGGCAGCAGGCCGCGCTCGGGGTGCTGCCAACGGACCAGGGCCTCGAAGCCGGCGATGGCGCCCGTGTCCAGGTGGACGATGGGCTGGTAATACAGCCGCAGCTGGCCGTCGGCGATGGCCCGGCGCAGGTCGTTCTCCACCGACAGCCTCCGGGAGGCGTCGGCGAGCATCGACTCGTCGAAGACCTCGAACCGGGCCCGGCCGCCCTGCTTGGCCCGGTACATGGCCACGTCCGCGTCGCGCAGCAGCAGCTCGGGCGCAGGGCCGTGGAGGGCCCCGACGGCGACGCCGACGCTGGCGGTCAGGGAGATGTCGGCCTCCTGCACGATGAACGGCTGGTCGAAGGCGGCAAGCACGCGCGAGGCGATGGCGACCGCCTCCTCGTAGCCCGTGACGTCCTCGCAGAGCAGCGCGAACTCGTCGCCCCCCATACGGGCGACGGTGTCCCCCGGGCGCAGCTTCTCCGTGAGTCGCTCGGCCACCGCGACCAGGAGCCGGTCCCCGCCGTCGTGGCCGAGGCTCTCGTTGACCACCTTGAACCGGTCGATGTCGGCGATGAGCAGGGCGACCGACGCGCCCCGGCGCCCGGCCCGGGCCAGGGCGTGCTGGACCCGGTCGCGCAGCAGGACCCGGTTGGGCAGGCCGGTCAGGCGGTCGTGCAGGGCCTGGCTGGCGAGCTGGCCCTCGAACCGCTTGCGCTCGCTCAGGTCGCGCACGAAACCGCAGATCCGCCCGCCGCCGGTCCGTCCGTCGGACCAGACCGTCAGCTGCACCGGGAACTCGGTGCCCGACCGGTGCAGGGCGGTCAGCTCGCGACGGAGGGCGACGGGGGCGTGGTCGCCGGCGAGCAGCTCGGCCAGCCGCTCCTCGTACGCCTGGCGGTGCCGGGCAGGCACGGCGATCTCCGCGAGGGGTCGGCCAAGCGCTTCGCGCCGGGCCCATCCGAACACCGCCTCCGCCTCGGGGTTCCACTCGACGATCCGGCCGTGGTCGTCGACGGCGATGAAGGCATCGTGGGCCACCTCCGCCATCCTCTGGGCGTCGCCGGCGGCTCCGGCGGCGCGGACGCGGTCGGCGACCCGGCCGAGCTGGCTGACGGTGGCGGCGGCGAGATCGAGGGTCGCCGGCGGGGGCCGGTCGGAGCCGTCGGCGAAGAACTCGAGCACGGCGGTGACGCCGTCGTGGTCGAACACCGGAAAGGCGACCGCGCCCCGCAGGCCGGTCCGCCAGGCCTCGGCGCTGACCTGCCCGACTTCGGCCAGGTCGCCCGTCCACACCGGCTTGCCCACCGCGGCAGCCCGCTCCGCCAGCCGGGCGCTCGGCGCCGTCGGGTCGGCGACGCCGGACAGCGTGCCGAACCGCTCGGGGTCGGAGAGGCGCCACACCGCCGTGGGCCGGACCGCGCCCCGCTGCACCGTGAGCATCCGGCCCACCGGCCACCCCGCGGCGGCACAGACCTCGTCGATGACGGCCGCGGCCGCCACTTCCAGCGTCGCACCGTCGGACGCGGCCTCGGAGGCACGCCGCAGGGCCTCGAGCCAGGGACGGGCGTCGGGCCCGGAATCACCGACTCCCGCTGAACTGGGCCCCATCCCGCCCAGGATGCCTTACCTCGGCCCGTTGCGCCTCTCCGTGGTCGCGACGCTCAGCGGACGACGACAGGGTCCGCACACGCCTGGCTCATGCTGGGATGCACGACCGCCCGGGCGGCGACGGATCGGCGCACGGACGTGAAGGCAACCCCACCGCCCACCACGCACACCACCGCGGAGATGCGCAGCGCCGTACGGACGCCGGCAGGGAAGCCCGGCGCGCCCGGGTCGACCCCGCTCAGCCCGGCCGCGAGGGGCAACAGGGCCACCGACAGGAGCCCCGCCACCCGGGCGACGGCGTTGTTCACACCCGAGCCGACGCCGAGGTGACGCTCCTCGACCGCGGCCATGACGGCGGCGGTGAGCGGGGCCACCGTGAGGGCCAACCCCAGCCCGAAAACGATCACCGCGGGCAGCACCCCGGTCAGGTAGTGGGTCCCCGGGCCCACCTGGCCGAGCAGCAAGAGGCCGCCGCCGGCGACGGCCGGGCCGACGGTCATGGGCAGTCGGGGTCCCATGCGCTGGCTCAGTCGCCCTGCCCGGGACGACAGCGTGAGCATGAGCAGCGTCACCGGCAGCATGGCCGAGCCGGCCTCCAGCGCGGAGTAGCCCATGCCCCGCTGCAACTCGACCACGAAGAGGAAGAGGGCGCCGTTGAACGCCCCGTAGACGGCGAACGTGGTCGCGTTGGCCCCGCTGAACTGGTGGGAGCGGAAGATCTCCAGGGGGACGAGCGGCTCGGCCTCACCCCGCTCGATGAACGGGAAGGCGACGAGCGCGGCGACTCCGACGACAGCCGCCCCGGCGACCAGCGGCGTCACGCCGTTCGCCGAGCCCTGGATCAGGGCGAACACCACGCCGGCCAGGCCGACGGTGGCCGCCAGCGCGCCCGGAACGTCGAGGCGACCGCCGGATGCGGCGCCGGGGTCGCGGCTCTCCGGGACGTGGGCCAGCACGACCCACACGGTGATCACCGCGACCGGCAGGTTGATGAGGAACACGAACCTCCACGACACGGCGTCGACCAGCCATCCGCCGAGGAACGGCCCGAGCGCGCTGAACGCGCCGGCCAGCCCGGACCACGCCCCGACGGCGCGACCCCGGTCCTCCGGCGCGAAGCTGGCCGAGAGCAGGGCGAGGCTCCCGGGCACCAGCAGCGCGCCTCCGACGCCCTGCACGGCCCGCGCCGCGATCAGGGCCCCGAGCGTCGGGGCGAGGCCGCACAGCGCGGAGGCGCAACTGAAGGCGATCAGGCCGACGACGTAGACCCTCCGCCGCCCGTACCGGTCGCCCAGCGAGCCGCCCAGCAGCAGGAGCGCGCCGAGGGTGAGCAGGTAGGCGTCGAGGGTCCATTGCAGGCCGGCCAGCCCGCTGTGCAGGTCGCGGCCGATGGCCGGAAGGGCGACGTTGACCACCGTGCCGTCCAGGAACGCCATGCCCGAACCCAGGACCGTCGCCACCACCACCCACCGCCCGGCCGACGTACCCGCCCGCAGGGTGCCGGCGACGGCGTCGGTCACGGTCGCCTGATGGTGACGATGGCGCTGAACGACCCGCTGTTGTTGTCCACGCCCACGTCGTTGATGCCGAGGAACAGCCGGCCCGGAGCCAGGTTGGTGGAGGCGAAGTCGCTGCCAACGGCGAAGGGTGCGCCGTTGTCGCCGACCCGCCCGATCAGCCCGGCGTGGTTCTCGCCCTTCAGGACGTTGAACTGCTGCAGGTCCAGGCGTTCGGCGACGCCGTTCGGGCCGGTGGTGCTCGACGGGTCGTGGAAGATCGTGCCCGTGGCCGACACCGAGACCCGGTCGCCGGAGACGAGGTCGACCCCGGTGTCCGTCCACGCCCGCCGGGCGTCGACGGTGACCGCCTGGGTCTTCGCCGGCGGCGAGGTCGACGACGGGGACCCCGGTTGCAGGTCGAGGGCGCTGAACTCCAGCAGCGCGTGCTTGAACGGGCCCCGGCTGACGTGGACGCTGCCCGTGAAGGGGAAGTTCAGGGCGAAGACCAGGGCGAGCACACCGGCGATGACGCCGGTGAGCAGCCCGACTTGGAGCGCGTGGACGCCCCGTCGCTCCACCACGAAGAAGTAGGACATGGCGATGGTGACGACGGCGCCTCCGATGATCAGCCACCAGAAGACGTTGGGCAGGCTGGCTTCGCCGGCCAGGTGACGCTCGTGGCGTTGGAGCTCGAGGTCGTGCAGCCGGGTCTGGGCGCCGCTGAACTGGTCCAGGGCGATGGGCTCGGTGGGCTGGTACTGGAGGTAGACGTTCCAGACGGGATTGAGGGCGTCGCGGGAGCGGTGGGGGCGGACGGAGCCGTGGCTGGCCCACTCGTTGTCCATCACCTCGGTGAGATAGGCGCGGAACGCGGCCTGGGCCTCGGAACGCAGCGGCTCCGGGAACGTCTGGGTGTCCCGGTACGCGACCACGGCCGCCGAGGCCTCGTCGGTCACCGAGCGGGCGGAATCGGTGAAGCGCTGCCACACCGAGAAGACGACGAACGCCATCAGCACGGAGTACAGGAGGGCGACGGTGGCGAAGATCAGGCCGATGAACTCGTTGTTCCGGGGGCTCTGCCCCTTCACCATCCGGCGCCACAGCATGAGGCCGCCGACGGCCACCGCGACCGACCCGAGGATGAAGAGCGCCGCCAGCAGGGGCAGGCCGAGGTCCGTCACCGCGCCACCCTTGCAGGATGGCGCCGGACATGCTCGATGGACCGGCCTCCCGGGCCGCTCAGCGCCACCCTTGCAGGGTGGCGCCGGACATGCTCGACGGGCGGGGTCATGCGGCCACCCTCCAACGCTGGGGCCGGTCGGGCTCGTAGATGCAGAAGATGCCGGTGCGGATGCTGCGGCGCAGGTGGCGGCCCAGGGCCGGATGCGCCTCCTCCACCCGGTCGAGGGCGATCCGGATGCGCACGGCCACCAGCCGCCGGGCCGTGTCGCCCAGGTGGCCGCCGGCCGCGGCCACGGCCAGTTCGGCCCGCAGGAGGTCGCCCTCGGCCCGGGCGAGGGCGACGGCGAGCGGATCGGCTCCGGCCGCAGCCTCGGCATCGAGGTGGGCGACCCGCTCGCAGTACTCCGCCGCCATCAGCTCCGGGAGCGAGTCCCCCGCCGACACCCGTACGAGCTCGGCGACGTGCACCGGACGGCCGTCGGCGGCGAGGAGGGCGCACAGGTGGTCCATGCCCGAGCTGTCGGCCACGGTTGCCGACCGCCCGGCGCAGGACAGCTCCCAGCCGTCGGGCGCGCGCCGGAAGACGTTCGTCGCCCCGTCGGGGTCGCCCCCCGGGTCCTGGGAGCGGCGCAGCACGGCGTCGGACTCCTCGGCCAGCCGGTCGATCTCCAGCCGGCGGTAGACCGCCGCCGCCTCTGCCAGCAGGTCGATGGCCCGTTCCCAGTCGCCGTCGCTTCCGCGGGCGCGCAGCAGCGCCGAATACTGGCGTTGGGTGTGGGCCAGGAAGACGGGGGCGCCCGCGGCGCGGTTGGCCGAAAGGGCGGCGTCGAAGTGGGCCTCGGCCTCCTCCCAACGACCGAGCACGTGGCACAGGAGGCCGACGTGGCGGGCGACGGCGCCGGTGGTGGGCACGAACCCGCCAGCACGGGAGGCGAGCACATCGAACAGCGTGCGGGCCGGGCCGGTCGCGTCGAGCACGGCGGCGATCTCCGACGCCAGCGCCGCGGCCACGAGCAGATCGGGGGCCGCGACCGCGACCGGGGCGATGCGGTCGAGCTGCCGGCCGGCCTCGGCGTCGCGGCCGAGGTCGGCCAGCACCGCGCCGAGCAGGGCCTGGGCCTCGGCGAGGTCGGGGTGGGCGGCGACGGCGTCGCGCGCCAGGGGCTCCGCCTCGGCGGCCCGCCCCTGCTCACGGCACGCGGCGACGGCCAGCAGCCGGGGGCCGGCCTCCCCCGGCGCGAGGTCTCCAGCCCGGACCGCCAGTCGCTCGCACGTTCTGAAGCGGGCCTGGCACAGGGCGTCGTTGCCCTCGCGGATCAACCGCCCCCACGGCTCGGCCAAGGCGGGCGAGTCTAGGACCGCTCCGGCCGAGCCCCAGGGCGCACCTCACGACGCGGCGTCGAGGTGCTCGAACTCGGATTGAGTGGGGTCGTCAGGCCGCCGCCATGCGTCGGTACGGACAGCCACGGGACGCGCGCTCGGCGCTGAACGCATCGGGCTCCGACGGTCGCGTCAATGCATCGTGGGGCGGGCCTGGGCGAAGGTCCACCGCAGGCCCTCAGGGTCCTCGGCGACGTAGGCCCGGTACCCGTGCTGGTGGATGGGCTCGACGATCCGGGCGCCCGCCGCCTCCGCCCGGGCCAGGTGGGCGTCGAGCTGGTCGACGAACACCCACGGCACGTGCGTCGCCGCCGTTCCCGTCGCGAACGCGTCGTCGTCGCGCTTGCACAGGATCAGCGAGCAGTTGGCGACGTGAAACTCGATCCACCGCCGTTCGCCTTCGACGTCGTCGTCCGGAAGAGGGCCGGCAGCATCGAACCCGAAGGCCGACTGCAGCCACCGAGCCGCCCTCGCCGGCTTGGCGTAGTAGACGGCCAGCCCGAGCCGGCCGAGGTCGGTCGCCTGCCGCGGCGCCCCCTCCCGGCGGGCGCACCAGCTTCCGAACCACGCCGGTGTCACCCGGACCCACGAGGTGCCGCCGCGGTCCTCACCGTCGACGGGGACGTGCGCCTCGACCCGCACCCGCGTGCCCGCCCCGGCCGGGTCGAAGCACACCTCCGTCACCACGTCGTCCAGCGAGCTGCGCCAGCCCAGGCGCACGCCCGGCTCCCACGCCGTGAACCGGCCCAGCTCGAGGGCGTCGCCCGTGGCCTCGTCGTAGACCTCCAGCAGCCGCCCGCCAACGCCCGGCTCGCACCGCCGGGCGACGGCCCGCGCCGCGTCGTAGAAGTTGATCGGGCCCCGCCGCCACCAGAGGTCCATCTCCTCGGTGAATGCGACGAACGCGGTCGCGGGGTCGACGGCCACCTCGACCTCCGACCGCACCGACCGGCGCTCGCTCACGGCTCGATCCTCCCCTCGACGTGTCGCTTGAACGAATCCAGTTGCTGGTCCCACTCGGCCTGGAGCTGGTCCAGCCACGCCTGCAGCGCAACGAGCGACTGAGGCCGGAGCCGGAAGGTGCGGATCCGGGCATCGGCCCCCGACCGGCGCTCGTCGGCGATGATGCCGGCGGCGAGGAGCACCCGGAGGTGCCTGCTCATCGCCGGCGGCGATGCGCCGACGGCGGCGGCCAGCTCACCGGCCCGGTGCGGTCGCGTCCCGAGCAGCTGGACGACCTGACGCCGGGTCGGGTCGGCCAGCGCGGGAAAGAGGCGATCGACGTCGATAGCGCAATATTTCCGTCTGTCGCTAATTGTTGTCAAGCCATGACGGCGTCACCTTCTCCGGGTACAGCTACGACGTCGAGACGGTCGTCCCGGCCGGCGCCTAGACCGGCGGCTTTCCCAGGCGCCGGGTCACGTCCTCCACCGTCCGGGACACGGCACTCCAGACGTTCGGGAAGCCCACGGCCTCGGGATCGGTCCCCTTGATCACCGTGAGCTCGCGGTCGGCCATGGCCTCCGCCAGTGATGCGGCCAGCGCCGGATCGTCGATCTCCAGCATGAGCCGGCCACCCTCGACGCGCAGGCCGATGCGCCGGGCGCCGGCCTGCTCCGGCGTCTCGTCCGTCGTCCCGGTCGGCTCCAGCGCCGACAGCTTGGCCTCGACCGCCTCCCGGGTGACCCCGAGCTCCGACAGTGCCTTGGCGGCCAGGCTGTTCTCGTCCTGCAGCAGGCCCAGCAGGTAGTGCTGCGAGCCGACGGCCGCCCCGCCGGCCCGCCGGCGGGCCTCGACCCCGGCCCGGGCTGCGGCGGGCGTCTCCAACGGGCGACCGAAACCGAAGCCGGCGGGCCCCTGCCTGCCGCCGGCCAGGGAGCGGTGGCCCGAGAGCAGCTGGATGACCTCCTCTCGGACGCGTGACAGGTCGGCGCCGAGGCCGACCAGGACCTGGGCGCCCACCCCCTCACCCTCCCGGATGAGGCCGAGGAGGATGTGCTCGGTCCCGATGTAGTTGTGGCCGAGGTTGAGCGCCTCCCGCAGCGCCAGCTCCAGCACCTTCTTCGACCGCGGGGTGAAGGGGATGTGGCCGCTGGGGGTCGCGCCGCCCTGGCCGATGATCGCCTCGACCTTGGCCCGGACCGCCTGCAGGGAGATGCCCAGCCGGTCGAGCACCTTCGCGGCCAGCCCCTCCTGCTCGGCGATCAGCCCGAGGAGGATGTGTTCGGTCCCGATGTAGTTGTGCCCCAGGAGCCGGGCCTCCTCCTGGGCCAGCACCACCACCCGCCGGGCCCGGTCCGTGAAGCGCTCGAACATGGTCCCGAGCATCGCGCCCCTGTCAATACCCTGTTTGCGCCCCTGTTTCTGCTATGGTGAGCGGCATGGCCGACGAGTTGGACTGGGAGGGGGCTCTCGAGGCGTGGTCGGCGGAGCCGGAGGGAACGTGGGTGCCCTTGGCCGAGGCCGAGCGGCGCGCCGGCGTGTCGAACTCGGCCCTGCGGTCGTGGTACCGGAGCGGCCAGGTGCCGTCGCGGCTCGTCGACGGACCCCACGGCGTCCAGCGGCTGGTGCCGATCGACGCGGTGATGCAGCGGGCCGCGTCCTCGCCCCGGATCCAGCGCCGGGTCGCCGCGGCCATGGGCATCGAGGTGGAGGTCGCTCTCCTACGCGCCCGGGTCGAAGAGCTGGAGGCCCGGCTTCGCCGGTTGGAGGACGGCCCCTGAGGCGGGAGCTCAGTCCGGGAGGGTGATGAGGGCAGCGCCCTCGGCGACGTCGATCAGCATGGCCGACAGGTCGCGCGGCTTGGCCCCGGTCTCCTCGAAGTCGGTGAGGGCGACGCCCCGGAACTCGGCGCACCCCGGCGTCACCCAGATGGGCACGCCGGCGTCGGCGAGCGCCTTCAGCGTCTCCTGGGGACGGCCGGTGAGGCGGTCGCGCACCTGGCGGCGGAGGATGCCGGTGGCCGGTCCGGCCAGCACGATCTCGACCTCGAGCCCGGCGTCGGCGGCCCGGCGGGCCATGTTGAACGGGCTGAAGGCGGCGTCGTCGTTGTCGGGCCCGGCGGTTGCGTACAGGATGATCTTGCGGCGCGAGGCCGGCGAGGGCTCTTCCATGCGCCCACCGTACGCTCCCGCCCATGCGTGAGCACGACGTGACCATCCCCTCGGCGTTTGACGTGGCCGCCACCCTCTGCCTGCCGGAGGATGCGTCCGCCCGCCGGCCGGTGGCGGCCGTGGCGCTCGTCGCCGGCTCGGGCGCCGACACCCGCGACGGCGACCTCGAGCCCGGGTGGCCGCCGGGGACCGACGGCATTCCGGCCCCCGGCACCATGCGGCGCATCGCCCACCACCTGGCCGGGACCGGCGTGGCCACCCTGCGATGGGACCGCAGGGGCTTCGGCGCGTCCGGCGGTGACGCGGCGCAGGCCGACTACGGCAGCGACCTCGAGGACGCCACCGCCTGCGTGCGCTGGCTGCGGGCCCGCCCGGAGGTCGACGCCACCCGGGTGGGCGTGGCCGGCCACAGCGCCGGCGCCCTCACCACGTGCCGGGTGTGCCGGGACCTGCCAGGCGTGGCCGGCGCCGCCCTGCTGGGCGCCCTCGCCTCGCCCATCGAGGACATGCTCCGGCAGAACCTCGGGCGCCCGGCCCGCCACTGGGCCGACTTCACCGACGACCAGCAGGCATGGCTCGTGGCCAACGTGCCCGCCCAACTGGTCCGCGGCGAGGGCGTGGAGCGCTACCTCGCCGCCGCCGTCGCCGGGGAGGAGACCGTCTCCCTGCACGGCCACGGCCTGACCATGGAGCTGCGCACGACCCGGACCCGCCAGGACCTGGCGACGTCCTACGCGGCCGAGTTCCGACACGTCGGCTGTCCCGCCCTCGTCCTGCACGGGGGGGACGACCTCAACGTGCCCGTCGCCGACGCCCTGACGACCTACCGGGCGTTGCGCGACGCCGGCAACGACGACGTCGAGCTCCACGTCCTGGACGGGCTCGAGCACTACTTCAACCCGGTCTCCCCCGACCCGGCCCGGCGGATCTGGGAGCGGATCAGCCTGGAGGCGCTGCGTCGACCGATGGATCGTCGGGCCCTGGACGTGCTGTCGACATGGGCGCGCCGGGTCCTGTGCGGACCGCAGCCAGCCGCGCCGCCCGCCGCGCCCCCCGGGACAGGCTGAGCCGGGTCCGGGGGTCGAGGGCGTCGCGCAGGCCGTCGCCCAGCAGGTTCAGCCCGAGCACGAGGAGGAAGATGGCCGCGCCGGGGAACGTCATCATCTGCGGGGCCTGGTCGAGGTAGTTGCGCCCGTCGGAGAGCATCGAGCCCCACTCCGCGGTCGGCGGCTTGACGCCCAGGCCCAGGAACGACAGTCCCGAGATCTGCAGGAGCACGATCCCCATGTCGAGGGTGATGAGCACGATGACCGGGGCGACGATGTTCGGCAACACGTGGCGCCGCATGATGCGCAGGCTGGACGCGCCCCCGGCCCGGGCCGCCTCGACGTAGTCGCGCTCGCGCTCGATCAGCACCGTGCTGCGGACGATGCGGGCGTACTGGGCCCAGCTCACCGCGACCAGGGCGACGATCAGGTTGCGCAGGCCAGGTCCGACGAGGCCGAGCACCGCCATGGCCAGCAGGAACGGGGGGAACGACAGGAGGACGTCGACGATCCGGCCCACCAGGCCGTCGACGAACCCGCCCAGGTACCCCGCCAGCGTGCCGATCACCGTGCCGATGAGGCCGATCAGCAGGCCCGCCAGGACCGAAGACCCGACCGAGACGCGGGCGCCGTAGAGCAGGCGGGCGAAGACGTCACGCCCGAGGTTGTCCGTGCCCAGCGGGAACGACCGCGACGGGGACTGGAACTTGCGCAGGACGTCGACCTTGTTCGGGTCGTGGTGGGCCAGCAGCGGGGCGAAGACCGCGCCGAGGACGAGCAGGCAGACCAGCACCAGGCCGATCACCGCGGTCCGGTCTCGCAGCAGGCTGCGCAGGACGTCGCGCCGCGACCCGACACGAGCCGAGACGGCGACGTCGCCGGCCAGCGTCGGCGGCCCGGCCACCGTGGCCGTCACCGCTCTGCCCTCGGGGCTCGGCCGGCCCGGCGACCGCCCGCCGGCCGGGTTGCACGGCGTTCGAGCACGCAGCTGGCCACCGTGGCCGTCACCGGGCCGAGCCGCCGGTCACGATGCGGGGGTCGATGGCCGCGTAGAGCACGTCGATCACCAGGTTGAGCACGACGAAGGCGACCCCCGCGTAGAGGACGAAGCCTTCGATCATGGGGTAGTCGCGGGCGGTGATGGCGTCGACCAGGAGCTTGCCGACACCGGGCCACACGAAGATCGTCTCGATGACCGTCGCCCCGGCCAGCAAGAAGCCGAGCTGGGTGCCGACGCTGGTGATGATGGGCACGAGCGAGTTCCGGAGCACGTGCCGGGAGACGACCCGCCACTCGGCCGCCCCCTTGGCCCGCGCCGTGGTCACGTAGTCGCTGCTCAGGGCTTCGAGCATCGTCGACCGGGTGTAGCGGGCCAGGATCGACATCGGCACCATGGCCAGCGTGACCACGGGCAGGACCAGGTGGTTCAAGCCGCCGCGGCCGGCGACCGGCAGCAGCGACAGACGGACCGAGAACAGGATGATGAGCAGCAGGGCCAGCCAGAAGCTGGGCATGCAGGCGCCGGCGAGGGACACGACGCGCACGACCTGGTCGACGGGGCGGTTGCGCCGTAGGGCGGAGATCATGCCGGCCGGAATGGCGACGAGCAGGGCCAGCGCCATGGCCGGGAGGGCGAGCTGGAGCGTGAACGGGATGCGGTGGAACAACTCGTCGCGGACGGGACGCCGGTCGGCGAAGGAGATCCCGAGGTCTCCCCGGGCCGCCTTCGTGACCCACCGGACGTACTGGGAGAACAGCGGGCGGTCGAGGCCCAGCTCCTTGCGCTCGGCCGCCAGCTCCCGGGTGCTCGGCGGTCGGCCGAGCGCCCGGGTGGCGGCGACGAAGGCAGGGTCACCCGGGGTCGCGTTGGCGAGGCCGAAGGTGAGGAGCGAGATTCCGAACAACGTCGGAATCATCAACAGCACCCGGCGCAGCACGAAGCGGCGCATGCCGGAAGTGTTGCGGGCTAGCTGGCCAGGCTCACGCCGCCCCACTGCACGTGGAGGGACGCCGGGTGGGGGACGAAACCCTTGACCTTGCTGCTCAAGCCGTAGATCCGGTAGATCCCGGCCAGCGGGATGCCCACCGCCTGCACGTCGATGAACTCGTGCATGGCGTCGGCCACCTCCTTGCGGACGGTGTCCGGGTTGGGCTCGGTCAACGACGGGCCGATGAGCTGGTCGAACTTGCCGCCGGGGGCGAACAGGGCCTGGTAGTTGCCACCGCCGCCCGAGCCGGGCCCCGTGTAGAAGAGCAGCGTCGGGAGGAACCCGGGGTTGGCGTCGTTCTGGTTGCCCTGCTCGATGAACAGGTCCCCGTCGCCCGAGGCCATCACCGACCCGTAGGTGGCCGAGTCGGGCGTCGAGTTGATGGCCAGGTCGATGCCGATGTCCTTCATCTCCGACTGCAGGAACGTCGGGATCGGGTCGAGGGCGGCCGCCGACGGGAAGCCGGTGACCAGCGTCAGCTTGAGCTGTCGCCCGGCCTTGGCCCGAATGCCGCCGGCCCCGACGGTCCAGCCCGCCGCGTCCAGCATCGACTTCGCCTTGGCCGCGTCGAACGTGAAGCCCTTGACGGTCGTCGTGTAGGGCGCCAGCGACGACGGGGCAACGATGGTCTGGTCGGGCGTGGCCAGGCCGTCGAGCACCCCGGCGATGATCTTCGGCCGGTCGATGCCCATGGCGATGGCCTGGCGGACGTTCACGTCGGACAGGATGTCGAAGCCCGGCTTGCCGTGGATGTTGGCCAGCAGGGTGTCATAGGCGCCGACGGCGCTGGTCTGGATGTTGAAACCCTTCGACTTGAGGTTCGAGACGTCCTGGTGGGGGACGTCGAAGATGGCGTCGACCTGGTCCGACTCGAGGGCGAGGCGGCGGGCGTTGGCGTCCGGGTAGAACGTGAACGTGATCTTGGCCACCTTGGCCTTGGGGCCCCAGTAGTCCGGGTTGCGCTCGACGGTGATGTGCTCCTTCGGCGCGTAGTCGACGAAGCGGAACGGGCCGGTCCCGACCGGCTTCTTGGTGAGGTCGGAGCCGGGGGCGATGACGCCGTCCTGGGGATGGACCATCTGCTCCGGGACCCGGAGGTTCGGCGCGGTGGGCGTGAAGTCGATCGTGTTGTCGTCGACGACGACCGCCGAGTCCGGGCCGGCCTTCAGGGTCCCGCCGCCCACTTTGGCCAGCCGGTCGAACAGGCCGCTCTTGACCGCAGCGGCGTTGAAGGGCTGGCCGTCCTGGAACTTGACACCCGTGCGCAGGTGGAAGCGCCACGTGTTCGGGGGCCGCAACTCCCAGCTGGTCGCCAGAGCGGGTACGACGGTGTAGTCGGGCGACAGCGTGGCCAGCGTCTCGACGATGTTCGTGTTGAGGGGGTAGAGCCCGAGCGTGGCGTCGGACGTCTTCGTCGGCGCCAGCAGGTACTGGTCGTCCACCGCCCCCACCCGGAGGGCGGCGTTCGGGTTGTCGGGGGCGACGGTGGTCGCCGCCGACTGGTTGCTGCTCTTGTTGCTGCTACCGCCGCCACAGGCGGTGGCCAGCACGAGGAAAACGGCGGCCAGGCTGACGGTTCGGAATGAGCGCATCTTCGAGACTCCTGCGTCGAGGTTCATGAGTGACTCCCCGCCGGGTGGTTGCGTCGCCGTGTCAGTTGCGTCGCCGTGTCAGTGAGTAGAGGCCGCCGCGAGCTGGGCCAGCTCGGGACGGTAGACGGACTCGGGATCCGGAGCGGTGATGCCGTGGGCGTTCGCCGAGAAGGCGACGGTGTCCGCCCACCTTTCGGGGTCCATCGACCCGGTCGGGACGTCGCCGAAGATGTAGGGCTCCACGAGCGACCACCCCTCGAGCGCCGCTTCCGGTTCGATGTCGGGGTACCGGCGCACCAGCGCGTCCACGCCGGCCTCGGGCGCGCGCCGCTGCGCCTCCAGGGCGGCGACCAGCGCGGCCCGCATGTCGGTCACCCGCTCGTGCGACAGGCGGTCGGCCGCCACCAGGCCGCTCGAGTAGAGGGCCAGCCCGAACGGGACGGCGCGCACGTCGATGCCCGCCAGGCGGCGCAGTCGGGGTTGGATGTCGACGTAGTCCGCCACCGCGTCGACCCGGCCCTCGGCCAGCGCGGTCCAGGCGTCGCGGTAGTCCATGTCGACGAGCTCGGAGGGGCCGAGGCCCAGCCGGTCGAGCGCGGCCTGGTACTCGAGCACCATGCCCCCGCCGGCCGGCCCTCCGAGCCGGCGCCCGGCCAGGTCGGCGACGTCGACGATCGGCGACGCCGCGGCCACGAGTGCCGCCATCGGGCTGCGCTGCACGACCACAGCCACGAACCGGGCGGCCAGGTCCCCGAACCGCGCCCGGGCGTTGAGGTAGTGGGCCACGCTGGTCAGGCAGAAGTCGGCCCCTCCGTCGGCCACCCGCTGGACGTTCGCCGGCCCGCCTTCGGGGTCGAGCAGCTCCACGTCGAACCCGAACTCGGCGAAGAGCCCGGTGGCCGCCGCGGCCAGGTACGGCAGGTGGTAGCCGGGCAGACAGGTGGTGCAGTAGAAGCTCAGTCGGACCGGTAGCAAACGTGACCCCCCACGTGCGCGAAGCGGGAAAAGTATGCCAGCACGAAGCGTGCGCCCGCCGGGCCCGACCGAGGACGGCCGCCTGCGGCGGGGTCAGCCGAAGAGCTTCACCAGCTCGGCCCCGTTGACCCAGTCGCCGGTGAGGTCGTGGAACGCCCCGCCCTTGTACTGGAGCAGGCGCACGGAGGAGTTGCACACCGCCGACAGCAGCGAGACCTGCTTGCGGTCGCAGGTGTAGGTGTGGGCCATGAAGCCGGGACGGTCGACGCTGGCGGCGAGGGCGGTGGAAAGCGCGGCGGGCGTGGTGGCGCCGCCCTTCAGCAGGTCGTAGAGGTCCATGGCGACGCTGAACCCGGCCTGCGAGAGCACGCTCGGCTTGGTCACGCCGGCCTTCGCCTTCCACGTCGCCACGTCCGGGCTCGGGTCGTCGAACGGAAGGTAGCCGGTGGCGAAGTAGGAGTTCTCGGCGGCGGCGCCGGCGGCGTCGACCACGGCCTGGGACGCGCAGGCGCTCGGATAGAACATCTTCGCCTTCACCCCCAGCGCCTTCGCCGCGGCCATGATCCGCGTACACGCCTGGGCCGGGAACAGGACGACGATCGCATCGGGATTGCCTACGGCGGCGGCCTTGACGGACGGGGCGAAGTCGGGCGCGTCGGCGCTCGCCGCGACCGTCTTGACGTCGGTCGCGCCCTTCGCCTTCAGCACGACCTGCGCAGCCTGGATGACGGTGGCGAGCAGGCCGGGCAGGTCGACGTACAGGGCGCCGACCTTCTTCACTTTCAGCGTGCCCAGGGCGTACTCGGCCTGGCCCAGGAGGTCGGCCACCTCTCCGCCGGCCAGCATCCATGCCGCGGGCGAGGTGAGCTCGTCGCCCAGCGAGGGCATCCCGCCGATGTACGGGATGGCGGCCTTCTGGAACACCGGGAGCGAGGTGGCGGCCCCGAGGTCGACGCCGCCCAGGACGGCCACGGGGTGCTTGGCCACGAGCTGGTTCGCGCATGCGGCCGACGATTCGGGCGTGCCGGTGGTCGTGCACACCTCGAGCCGGAGCGGCCGGCCGTCGACGCCGCCGAGGTCGGTGTTCACGTGGGCCACCGCGGCCTGGGCCGCCTGGCGGACCTCGGGGAAGGAGCCGTCGGGGGAGTCCTCCTGGTTGATCATCCCGACGACGATGGCCGCGCCGCCCTTGGTGGTGGGGCTGGATCCTGCGCTGCCGCCGCGGCACGCCCCGGCCAGGAGACCGGCGATCACCAGCGTGATCACGGCCCGGCCCTTCACCGGTCCATTGTGCTCCAGGGGAGTCGGTAGCGTGCCCTCGATCGAGGCCACGCTCACCTTCCTGCTCCTGGGGCTCGGCGCCGGCGCCGTCTACGCCGCCCTGGGCCTCGGGCTGGTCCTGGTGCACCGGGCGTCGGGCGTCGTCCACGTGGCCCACGGCGCGGTCGGCGCGTACGTGACGTACGTGTTCGTCGAGCTCCGGGCGACGGGCAACCTCGTCCTTCCGGTCGGGACGGTGCACCTCGGCGACTCTGTTCCGTTCACGGTCGCCCTGCCGGTGAGCCTGGCGGTGGCCGCCCTGGTCGGTCTCGTGATGCACCTGCTCGTGTTCCGGCCGCTGCGCGACGCGCCGGCGCTGGCCGGGCTGGTGGCGTCGGTCGGCTTGCTGGCGACGCTGCAGGCCCTCATCGTCCTGCGCTTCCAGGCCGGCGGCCGGCCCGTGCCCGTGGTCCTGCCCGCCGAGCCGGCCCGCCTCCTCGGCGTCGTCGTGCCCCGCGACCGGCTGCTGCTGGCCGCCCTCGTGGTCGTCGTCGCCGCCGTGTTGTGGGCGGTGTACCGGTTCACCCGCTTCGGCTTGGCCAGCCGGGCGCTGTCGGACGATCCCGTCGGCGTGGCCCTGCTCGGGTGGTCACCCGACCGGCTGGCCGCGGTCAACTGGGTCACGGCCAGCGTCCTGGCCGGCCTGGCCGGCATCCTGGTCGCGCCCGTCACCGGGCTCGACCCGGTGACCACCACGCTGCTGGTCGTCCCCGCGCTGGCCGCGGCCCTGGTCGGTCGGCTGGTGTCGTTCGGGGCGACGGTGGCCGCGGCGCTGGCCGTGGGCATGGCCCAGTCGGAGATCCTCCTGCTGCAGGACCAGCACGCGTGGATCCCACGTTCGGGGATCCGCGAGGCGGTGCCGCTGGTGGTCATCGTCGTGGCCCTGGCCCTCGGGGCCGGGTCGACCCTGGGCCGCGCCGCCGCCGGTGGTGGGTCGGGCCGCCGTCGCCTGCCCCGGGCCGGGCGGCCGCGGCACGTCGGCGTGTGGACGGTGATCGGGTCGGTGGTGGCCGGGGCCGGCGTGATCGCACTGCACGGGCAGGACCGCGTGGCCCTCGACACCAGCCTGGTGGGGGCCCTGGTCTGCCTCTCCCTGGTCGTCCTGACCGGATGGTCGGGGCAGATCTCGTTGGCGCAGATGGCGTTCGCCGGAGTCGCCGGGTTCTCGCTGAGCCGGCTGACGGTCGAGGCGGGCATCCCCTTTCCGGTCGCCCCGTTGTTGGCCGCCGCGCTTGCCGCCGTCGCCGGCCTGATCGTCGGATTGCCGGCGCTGCGGGCACGGGGCGTCAGCCTGGCCGTGGTCACCCTGGCCGGCGGGGTCGTCGTCGAAGAGGTCGTGTTCAAGAGCCCGCTGCTGACCGGCGGCTTCGGCGGCTCCAGGGTGCCGTCGCCGTCGCTGTTCGGCGTGCATCTGGACGCGTCGGGCCGGGGCTTCGGCGTGCTCGTGGTGGGGGTGCTGGTGGTCGTCGCCGTCGGCCTGGCCCGGCTGCGGGCCGGGCGCGTCGGCCGTCGCCTGCTGGCGGTCCGCGCCAACGAGCGGGCCGCCGCCGCGGCGGGGATCGACGTCAACGCCACCCGGCTGTGGGCCTTCGCGTTGTCCGCTCTGCTGGCCGGCACGGCTGGCGCCCTGCTCGGCTACCAGCAGGGTCAGCTGTCCTTCGGTTCGTTCGGCGCCTTTGTCTCGCTGGCCTACCTAGCCGTCGTCTACGTCGGCGGCATCGCCGGGATCGCCGGCGCGTTGGTCGGCGGGCTGCTCGTCCCCAACGGGCTGGCCTTCACCCTGGTGCACCTCGGCCGCTACCAGCTCCTGGCCAGCGGGCTGTGACTGGTGGCGGTGACCGTCCTTCTTCCTGGCGGCCTCACCGGGTCGCGGCGCCGGTGATCGCCGCGCTGGAGGTGCGGGCGCTGACGGTCCGCCTCGGCCGGTCGGAGGTGGTGCGCGACGTCGACCTCGTCCTGCCACGAGGGACGGTGACCGGGCTCATCGGGCCGAACGGCGCGGGCAAGACCACCGTGCTGGACGCCGTCTGCGGCTTCGTCCGCGCCGCGGCCGGCCGGATCGCGGTGGGCGGCATCCCGGTCGAGCGCCTCCCGGCTCACCGCCGGGCCCGACTCGGGCTGGCCCGGACGTTCCAGGCCCAGGAGCTGTTCGAGGACCTGTCCGTGGGCGAGAACCTGCAGGTCGCCGGGGCGGACGACGCAGCCCACGACGATCGGCTCCCGGTCGCCCTCAGCCACGCCCAGCGGGCCGAGCTGGCGGTGGCCCGGGCGCTCGCCGGTCGCCCGTCGGTGCTGCTGCTCGACGAGCCGGCCGCCGGCCTGGACGACGGCGGCCGGGCCGCGTTGGCGGCGCGGCTACGCGCGGTGGCCGCCTCCGGCACCGCCGTCCTGCTGGTCGACCACGACATGCGACTGGTGCTCGACGTCTGCGACCGGGTCACCGTCCTCGACGCCGGGCGGGTGATCGCCGAAGGTCCGCCCGCCGAGGTCCGGGTCGACGAGCGGGTGGTGGCCGCGTACCTCGGGCGGGGCGCGGCGACGAGGCGGGCGGGCGCGACGCTGGCCCGGGTCCCCGGCACAGGCGCGCCGCTGGCCGACGTGCAGGGGCTGACCGCTGGTTACGCCGGTGTGCCCGTCGTGCACGACGTCAACGTTGCCGTGCGGCCGGGCGAGGTCGTCGCCCTGCTGGGCCTGAACGGCGCAGGCAAGACGACGATCCTGCTGGCCATGGCCGGGGTGCTGCCCCGGCTCGGCGGCGAGGTGACGGTGCTCGGCGAGCGGCGCTCGGCACCGGACCGCCTGGCCCGGCTCGGCCTGGCCTGCGTGCGGCAGGGCCAGACGCCGTTCGCCGGCCTGACGGTGGCCGAGCATCTGCGGCTCGTCACCAGGCGCGACGACGGGTCGGTCCTGGATCGGCTGCCCGGGCTGCGACCGCTGCTGGCCAGGACGGCCACCGCCCTGTCCGGGGGCGAGCAGCGCATGCTGGCCCTGGCCATGGCGCTGGCCCGGCGCCCCCGACTCCTGCTCGTCGACGAGCTGAGCCTCGGGCTCGCCCCCCAGGTGGTCGAAAGCCTGCTGGCGACCGTCCGCGGCGTCGCCGCCAGCGACGGTGTCGGCGTCCTGCTCGTCGAGCAGCACCTGCACCTCGCCCTCGCCGTCGCCGACCGCGGCTACGTCCTGGAGCGGGGACGCATCACGGCGGAGGGATCGGCCGCCGCGTTGCGGGACCGATCAACCGCCGGTGGCCTCCTGCCGATCTAGTTTCGCGGGGCATGGGCA
>DATASA010000168.1:0-1686 GCA_036269435.1 Acidimicrobiales bacterium
TACGACAAGGCGCCTCAGGCCGTCTTCACCGAACCGGAGATCGCCGAGGTCGGCGTGGCCGAGGCCGAGGCGTTCGCCACCGGCCGCAAGATCCGGGTCACGAAAGTGCCGTTCTCCTCGAGCGCCAAGGCCCTGATCAACCACGACACCAGCGGCTTCGTCAAGATCGTCTCGGACCCGGCGACCGGCGTGGTGCTGGGCGGGTCGATCGTCGGGCGCCACGCGGCCGAGCTGATCTCGGTCCTCGCCCTCGCGGTGAACTGCAACCTCCGGGTGGCCGACGTCGTCGACAGCCTGCTCGTGCACCCCTCGCTGGCCGAGGTCCTCACCGACGCGGCCGAGTAGCGGCGGGCGGCCGCCGACCTGTTCACCGCTCGCCGGGTTGTTCGTGGCGCCGCGTCGCCGCGTTCCTCGTCGGCGAGACGCGGGTAGTGCAGCCCATGGTGCCGATCCCCCGTTCCGGCTCCGCCGCGTTGATCGAACGAGAAGGGAATCACCATGCGAGGAGCAATGCTCTACGCCCCCCACGACATCCGGGTCGACGACCGGCCCGACCCGAGCATCGTCGAACCCACCGACGCCGTCATCCGACTCTCCGCCACCTGCATCTGCGGGTCCGACCTGTGGCCGTATCGCGGCGACGCCAGCGGTGAGGGCCCTGCGCCGATGGGCCACGAGTACGTCGGGATCGTCGAGGAGGTCGGCTCCGCGGTCGCGACACTGAAGCCTGGCCAGTTCGTGATCGGCTCCTTCTTCGCGTCGGACAACACCTGCGCCATCTGCCGGGCCGGCTACCAGAGCTCTTGCCTTCGCCGCGAGCCGATCGGTGCGATCGGCACCCAGGCGGAGTACGCGCGTATCCCGCTCGCCGACGGCACGCTCGTCGCCACACCGGACGTGCCCCCCGACGACCTGGTCCCGAGCCTGCTTGCCGCCTCCGACGTGCTCGGTACCGGGTGGTTCGCGGCCACGGCCGCGGAGGTGGGCCCCGGCAAGACGGTCGTCGTTGTGGGCGACGGCGCGGTGGGGCTGCTCGGTGTCATGGCCGCGAAGCAGTTCGGCGCCGAACGGATCATCGTGATGAGCCGCCACCCGGCGCGACAGAAGCTGGCCCTCGAGTTCGGCGCGACCGGCATCGTCGAGGAGCGGGGTGACGAGGGCGCGGCGAAGATCAAGGACCTCACCGACGGGCTCGGCGCCCACTCCGTGATCGAGGCCGTCGGTACGCGCGACTCGATGCTGCAGGCCATCCACTCCACCCGCCCCGGCGGGCACGTCGGCTTTGTCGGCGTCACCCACGGCGACCTGCCCGGCGGCCAGCTGTTCCAGAGCCACGTCCACCTGCACGGCGGCCCTGCGCCGGTACGGCGGTTCCTGCCCGAGCTCATCGACCTCATTTGGAACCGCGCCATCGACCCCGGCCGCGTGTTCGACCTCACCCTTCCCCTCGACGACGCCGCCGAGGGCTACCGGGCCATGGACGAACGCCGGGCCATCAAGACCCTGCTCTGCCCCTGACCGAACGGAACCCCCGACGGAAGTCCTCGCCCTCACCGAGCGATGCCGCAGCGTCGCCGCCGGCTACTCGACGACGGCTTACTCGAGGCCGGCTACTCGAGGACGGCCAGGACGTCGCCCGCGCCGACGTTGTCACCGGCGGCGACCCGCACCTCCGTGACGGTCCCG
>DATASA010000169.1:0-12772 GCA_036269435.1 Acidimicrobiales bacterium
CTCGCTCGTCGGCCGTCACATCGCCCTCGCCGGCGTCGGCAAGGTGGGTTCCGCCCTCCTCGGCCACCTCGCCGACGCGGGGGCGCGGGTCACCGTGGCCGACGTCACGGAGGCCGCCGTCGACCGGGCGGTGGCCGAATCGGGAGCCGAGGCCGTCGACGTGGAGAAGGTCCACGCCGTCGACTGCGACATCTATGCCCCGTGCGCCCTGGGCGGCGCCCTCAGCGCGGAGACGATTCCCGAGCTACGGTGCGCGGCGGTGGTGGGCTCAGCCAACAACCAGCTGGCCGACGGGGTGACGACAGCGCGGCTCCTCGCCGGCGAGGGCGTCCTCTACGCCCCTGACTTCGTGGTGAACGCCGGCGGGCTCATCAACATCGCCGAGGAGCTGGCTCCCGGCGGGTACCACCCGGACCAGGCCCTCGCCGCGGTCCGGCGCATTTTCGACACCGTCACCTCGGTCCTGCATGCGGCCGAGGTGGGCGGGGTGACCACCGCCGAGGCCGCCGACCGGCTGGCCGAGGAACGGATCGCCACCCTGTCCGCCGTCCACAACATCCGCCCGCCGGGCTAGGGCTGGGCAGGCATGGCCAAGGTCATCGACGAACGGGCCCACGCCCGGCAGGTCCCTCCGGCCCGTCACGTCCAGCTCGGGCTGTCGGCCGACGACGTGGTCGGCATGTACCGCACCGTCCTGCTCGCCCGGTACGTCGACCAGAAGGCCTGGAACCTGACCCGCACGGGCAAGGCCCGCTTCTACATCCCGGCCGAGGGCCAGGAGGCGGCCCAGGTCGGCTCGGCGTGGGCGCTGCGGGCCGGCCACGACGTCGCCCTGCCCTACTACCGCGACGTCGGCGTCGTCCTCTCCCTGGGCATGACCCCGTACGAGATCTTCCTGGCCGTGCTGGCCAAGGGGGACGACCCCAACTCCGGCGGCCGCCAGATGCCCAATCACTGGGGGTCCGCCCGGCTCGGGATCATCACCGGGTCCTCGCCGATCGGCACCCAGTTCCCCCACGCGTCGGGGCTGGCCCTGGCCTCGAGCATCCGGGGCGACGACAAGGTGACCGTGGCCTGGTTCGGGGAGGCGGCGGCGTCCAAGGGCGACTTCCACGAGGCGCTGAACTTCGCCGGCATCCACCAGTTGCCGGTCGTGTTCGTGTGCGAGAACAACGGCTACGCCATCTCGGTCGGCATGCGCAAGCAGTCCGCGGTCCCCGACGTGGCCGACCGGGCCGCGTCGTACGGGTTCGAGGGCGCGGTGGTCGACGGGAACGACACGCTCGACGTGTACGCCGCCACCCAGGCCGCGGTCGCCCGCGCCCGCAGCGGTGGCGGGCCGACCCTCGTCGAGGCCAAGACGTACCGCCTCATGCCCCACACCAGCGACGACGACGACCGGGCCTACCGGTCGCGGGAGGAGGTCAAGGCCGCCCGCGTCCACGACCCCGTGCCCCGGCTCAAGCGGTACGTCATCGAGCAGGGCCTGCTGTCGCGGGCGGAGGCGTCGCGCCTGGAGGATGCGGCCCGCGAAGAGGTGGCCGACGCGTGCCGTGAGGCCGAAGCCGCGGCGCCGCCGAACCCGGCGACGGCGGGGTCGCGGGTCTACGCCCGGCCCCGGCGGCCCGGCCTGCCCGACGCACGGGAGGTGCCGGCTGGAGGCGTCGAGCGAACCGTCCTCGACACCGTCCGCCAGACGCTGCACGACCTCATGGCCGAGGACGACCGGGTGGTCGTGCTCGGTGAGGACGTCGGCCTGCTCGGCGGCGTCTTCCGGGCGACCAAGGGTCTGCAGGACGCCTTCGGCGAGAACCGGGTGATCGACACGCCGCTGGCCGAGTCGTCGATCGTCGGCATCGGGGTCGGGCTGGCGCTGGCAGGGATGCGGCCGGTGGCCGAGATCCAGTTCGCCGACTTCATGCACTCGACGTTCGACCAGATGGTGAGCGAGGCGGCCAAGATCCACTACCGGTCCAACGGCGACTTCGCCGTCCCGCTCGTCGTGCGGACGCCGTGGGGCGGCGGCGGCCATCGCGGGCCGTACCACTCGCAGGCCATCGAGTCGTTCTACGGGCACGTCGCCGGGCTGAAGGTCGTCGTGCCCTCGACCCCGGCCGACGTGGCCGGACTGCTGCGTTCCGCGATCGAGGATCCCGATCCGGTCCTGTTCCTCGAGCACAAGAAGACGTACCGCAAGATCAGCGGCCTGGTGCCCGACGGCGCGTGGCGCGTCCCGATCGGCGTGGCCGACGTGGCCCGGCCCGGCGACGACATGACGCTCGTCACCTACGGCCTCCACCGCCACTTCGCCCTGGAGGCGGCCGCGGTGCTGGCCGCCGAGGACTACTCCGTCGAGGTGATCGACCTGCGGACGATCTCGCCGCTCGACCGTGAGACGGTGCTGGCGTCGGCCGTGCGCACCGGTCGGGTGCTCGTCGTCCACGAGGACAACGTGACGTTCGGTGTGGGCGCCGAGGTGGCCGCCCTGGTCGCCGCGGAGGCGTTCTACGACCTCGACGCCCCGGTCCGCCGCCTGGCCATGCCCGACGTGCCGGCCATGCCCTTCGAGATCGGCCTCGAGCGGGCCCTGTCCATCTCGACGGCCGACGTCACCGCCGCGGCCCGCTCCCTGCTCGAGGAGTAGTGGGCCGGCCTACGGTGAGGCCGGTGGCGACGAAGCGGGCTGCGCGGATCCCGCCGCGCCTGCACCCGGAGCTGCCTGGGTGGGACGGCGAGCTGTGTGACGAGGTCGAGATCGTCGACGCCGTGCTCACCGGTGACCTCGCCGCCCACGTCCTCGCCCACGTCGACGTGACCGGGAGCCGCATCGAGGCGGCCCAGCTCACCGGCACCCGTCTGAGGAGCAGTCAGCTCACCGACGTCACCGTCACCGGTTGTGACCTCTCCGGGGTCGTGTTCGAGGACTGTGCCCTGACCCGGCTGGAGTTCCGTGACTGCCGCCTCTCGGGTGCGCAGGCGGCAGGCGGCCGCTTCCGCGACGTCGCCTTCTTCGACTGCCGGCTCAACGACGCCAACTTCCGGATGACGACCTGGGAGCGCGCCGAGTTCGACGGGTGCGACCTCACCGACGCCGACTTCTACGCCGCGGCCCTGCCCGCGAGCAGGTTCACGGGCTGCGACCTGACCGGCGTCCAGTTGTCGAAGAGCACGCTCGCAGGCACGAGTTTTCAGCGCTCCGTCCTCGAACGCCTCGCCGGCGCCGACGCCCTGCGCGACGTCATCATCAGCACGGACGAGATCCTGGCCGTGGCCTTGTCGGTGTTCGGCGCCCTGGGTGTCACCGTCGACGACACGTGACGTGCACCGCCCCTTCGTCGCCGGCGGTCAGGCGGTCACGTCTCGTCGGGACACGAGCACGAGCGTGGCGGCTGCGGCGACACCGGCGTACAGGACGGCGGTGAGCGCCGCGCGGCCGAGACCGAGGTCGGCGGTGCCGCCGCGGATCAGCGAGGCGAGCACCTGGCCGGGGAAGAAGCGGTAGCCCGCCTTCCACGAGTCGACCACGATGTTCTCGAACGGGCCGGCCCAGGCGAACCCGACGCCCAGCGCCAACGGCGCCGAGCGGAAGACCACGCCGAGCGTGGTGCCGAAGACGGCCCATCCCGCGACACCGCCCAGGACCGTGGCGTAGTCCCGAAGTCCTGCGCCGACGCTCTGCAGCGAGAACCAGTCGCTCGTGGCCACGTGCTTGCCCGGAGCGACCGCGAGCGACATGGCGAACGTGACCGTCTCGGCCAGGGCGACCACGGCGGCAGCGACCAGCAGCAGACCGGCCAGCTTGCCGGCGATCACCCGGAGCCGGTGCGGGTTGCGCAGGAGCAGGGCCCGGAAGGTCCCGCCGGAGAACTCGGTGGCGATCAGGGCGATGAACGTCACGAACACGAAGAAGCCGAGGAACGACGCGCCCACCGCGAAGGCCTGGGTACCGCCGCCCGTGCCGGCCAGGGACGCGAGCGTCGTGCCCCCGCGCAGCGCGGTCGCCCCGGTCGCCGTCGCCGACGAGAACACGTCGAGGGTGGCGACGAGGGCGAACACGACGGCCCCGGCGGCGAGGACGACGATCGTGCGCCGTCGCAACAGGCGGATCAGCTCGGCCCGGATGATCCTGGTCATCGCACACCTCCCTGCACCAGCGAGAGGTACCGGTCCTCGAGCGTCGTCCGCAGGGGAGTCAGCTCCACCAGCACGATGCCGGCGTCGAACGCGGCCCGGTTCACCGAGGCGGCGACATCGGCCTCCTCGGCGCCGGCCAGCTCGACGACCAGGCGGTGGCCCGGTTCCTGCACCTGGACGGAGTGGCCGCGACCGACCAGCACCTCGCGCAGCACGGGGTGGTCGACCGGGCGTTGCGCTACGACGGCCAGACCCGTGGCCAGGCCGTCCAGCAGCTCGCGGGTCGGGCCCTGGTAGAGCGACCTGCCGGTGTCGATGAGCACGAGCCAGTCGCACACCTGCTCCAGCTCGCTCAGGTCGTGCGAGGAGACGAGCACCGTGCGCCCGGTGCCGGCCAGGCCGCCGATGAGCGCCCGCATCTCGCGCACGCCCTGGGGGTCGAGCCCGTTGGCCGGTTCGTCGAGGATCAACAGGTCCGGGTCGGCGAGCAGGGCGGCGGCAATGCCGAGGCGTTGCTTCATCCCGAGCGAGTAGCTGCGGTACCGGTCACCCCCCCGGCCCGACAGCCCGACGGTGTCGAGGAGCGCCGGGATGCGACCGGTCGGGACGCCGCCGACGGTGGCGAACATCCGGAGGTTGTCCGCGCCGGAGAGCGCAGGGTAGAACGCCGGGCTCTCGATGAGGGCGCCGACGCGGGGGAGGTACGCGCCGGGGTCGTCGATCGATGCGCCGAGCACCGTCCCGGTCCCGGTCGTGGGCCGCACCAGGCCGAGGAGCATGGCCATCGTGGTGGTCTTGCCGGCGCCGTTGGGACCGACGAAGCCGGCCACCACGCCGGCCGGCAGTTCGATGTCGAGATGGTCGACGGCAGTCCGGGCGCCGTAGCGCTTGGTCAGTCCGTCGACGGAGAGTGCGGAAGTGGGCATGGGCCCAGCGTGCGGGAAGCCCCCTCCGCTGTCGTCGCCCCGGCGGAGGTTCGCGGCCTACGCCGGGCGACGTAGGTCACCGCTGCCAGCCGGGCCGGACCAGGCCGGTCTCGTAGGCGAACACCACCAGCTGGGCGCGATCTCTGGCGCCGAGCTTGATCATGGCCCGGCTGACGTGGGTCTTCGACGTGGCCGCGCTCATGATGAGGCGCTGGGCGATCTCCTCGTTCGTCAGCCCTTCGGCGACCAGGGCGACCACTTCGCGCTCCCGGTCGGTGAGCACCGCCAGGTCGGGGAGGCGACCGGGATCCTTGGCCCGGCTGGCGAACTCGGCGATCAGCCGGCGGGTGATCCGGGGCGACAGCAGGGCGTCACCCGCCACGACGGCCCTGACCGCCCGCAACAGCTCCTCCGGCTCGGTGTCCTTGACGAGGAAGCCGTTGGCGCCCGCACGGATCGCCTCGAACACGTACTCGTCGAGGTCGAACGTGGTCAGGATCACGACCTTGACCCCGGCCAGGCGCTCGTCGGCGGCGATCCGTCGGGTGGCGGACAGCCCGTCGACCCCCGGCATGCGGATGTCCATGAGCACCACGTCGGGCCGCAGCTCGACGGCCAGGCGGACGGCCGCGTCACCGTCGGCCGCCTCGCCCACGACGGCGATGTCGCGCTGGGCGTCCAACAGGGACCGGAAGCCGGCCCGCACCAGCGCCTGGTCGTCGGCGATCAGGACGGAGATCACCGCGGGTCGACCGGCAGGCGGGCGATCACCTCGAAGCCTCCTCCCCGTCGCGGCCCGGCCTCGACCGTGCCGCCCACCGCCGCGGCCCGCTCGCGCATCCCGGCGATCCCGTTGCCGGCGACGGCGTCGTCGAGGCCGGGGGCGGCATCGTCGCGACCGCCGATTCCGTCGTCGGTGACCTCCACCGTCAGGGCGTCGCCCTGGGAGTACCCGAGGCCCACGGTCACGACCCGGGCGCGGGCGTGGCGGGTCGCGTTGGTGAGCGCCTCCTGGACGATCCGGTAGGCGACCAGCTCGACCGCGGCCGGGATCGTCCCTTCGGAGACCGTCGGCGGTGTGAAGCGCACGTCCAGGCCGCCGGCCCGCACGCCGTCCACCAGCGCCGGGAGGTCGGCCAGGCCGGGCGCCGGTGCCAGCGGTGCGTCGTCGCCCCGGCGGAGGAGGTCGAGGGCGGTGCGCAGCTCGTGCAGGGCATCCCGGCTGGCCTCTTTGATCGTGGTCAGGGCGGGTCGGGCCTCGTCGGGCTGCTCGTCGAGCAGGTGCAGGGCGACGCTGGCCTGGACGTTGATCAGCGAGATGTTGTGGGCCAGGACGTCGTGCAGGTCCTGGGCCAGCCGCAGGCGCTGGTCGCCGATCCGGCGCTGGCGCTCCTCCCGCCGGGCCCGCTCGGCCTCCGCGGCCCGGTCCCGACGTACGCGCACCACCTCGGAGATGGCGAGCACCACCACGAGCCACCCGGCGACCAGGGCCAGGTGGACGGCGCCGACCCCCTCCGACGCCCTGGGATCGACCGCCGATGCGGCGATGAAACCGACGAACCCGACTCCGGCCAGGAGCCAGGTCTCCCGGCGGCGACCGGCGGCCACGCCGGCGAAGAGGGCGACGACCACGCTCAAGAAGATCGGGCCGTACGGGTAGCCCACGCCGACGTAGACGTCGGCCGCGACGACCGCCGCGCCGACGGCAACCGACGGGAACCGGTCCCTGACCGCCAGCGCGGCCGGCCCGAGCAGCACGAGCACGAGGGCGAACGCGTCGACCCCCCGGCGGGTCGGCTGGTTGGCCGCGGCGCCGAACGAGCCGACCACCTGGAAGACGGCGATTCCGATGGCACTGACCCAGATCGCGGCCCTGGGCTTCGGTCCCATGGTCGCACGGTAGACCTGGGCCCCCGCCGGGTCGTCCTCCTGCGGGCGCAGTCCGCACTACGCCTGGCGGCTCACGCGAGCCGTCGCGCCTACTGCGGGTAGTGCGCCTTGTCCGATGCGGCGCTGTCGACGGTGAGCGCCTTCAACGGGCCGGCGTCGCCGCCGAGGCTGGACACCATGGTCACGAAGTCGGCCCGCATGAGGCCGATCCACGAGTGGTCCGCGTCACCCGGCTTCCCCGGCAGGTCGTCGTCACGGAGCGTGTCGACGTAGCGGACCCCCGTGTCCTTGCCGATCTGCGCCAACACCTTGGAGGGGAAGACCTCTGAGCCGAAGATGGCCGGGACGTGCTCGGCCTTGATCTGCGTCTCGAGGTCGGCGACCTCCTTCGGCGTCGGGTCCTCGAAGCTCGACACCTGGATGGCGCCGATGACCTTCCAGCCGTAGTGCGCGGCGAAGTACGCGTACGCGTCGTGGTAAGTGAGCAGCTCCGGCTTGGGAACGGTGGCGGTGGCCGTCTTCATGGCTGCGTCGAGCCGGTCCACCTCGGCCGCGAACCGGTCGTAGTTGGCCCGGTAGGCGTCGGCGTTCTTGGGATCCCGACGCACCACCGTGTCGCGCACGATCCGGGCGTAGTCCTCGGCGTAGGGCGGATCGGTCCAGAGGTGAGGGTTCGGCTTGCCGCCCTCCTTGGGAAACGAGAAGTCGTAGATGTACTGGTCCGGGGTGATCGTCTGCGTGCCGAGCTCGACGACCTCGGCCCCCCGCTTCTGGTTGTCCTTGGCCAGGTCCCTGGTGGGGTCGTCCAACTTCAGGCCGTTCACGAAGAAGACGTCGGACTCGGCCAGGACCTTGGCCGTGCTCGGCGGAGGCTCGAAGGTGTGGGAGTCGGCGCCCTCGGGAATCACGCCGCGCACGTCGGCCAGGTCACCGACGACGCTGGACACGATGCTGGTGATGGGCGACACGGTGGTGACGATCTTGAGCTTGCCGTCGTTGCTCTCGGACGCCGATGAGCTGGCCTTGCCGCAGGCCGTCGCGATCGCCCCGAGGATGACCGTCGCCGCCATCACGGCCAGCGTTCGCTGCAGGGACTTCATGATCACCCACCCTAACGACCAGCTGCCCGCTGTTGCGATCTGGCCGCAACAAGGGCCGTGGGTTCAGAGCCTGATCAGGACCCGACCTTCGCCTGCGACGACCTCGCCGATGTCGACCGAATCGTGCCCGGCGTCGCGCAGGAGGTCGTGGGTGCGGTAGACGTCGCGTGGGGCCACCACCGCGATCATCCCGATGCCGAGGTTGAACACCTTGGTCATCTCGTCCGGGGTGACGTCGCCTGCGGCCTGGATCTGGTTGAAGATCTCCGGCACCTCCCACTTGTCGGCGAGGACGACGGCGTCGCAGTGGCGGGGCAGCACGCGGGCCAGGTTGCCGGGAATGCCCCCGCCGGTGATGTGGGCCAGCCCCTTGACCTCGACCGAGTGACAGAGCTTGACCAGGGCCGGCGCGTAGATGACGGACGGCCTGAGCAGTTCCTCTCCCAGGCTGTGGGAGGCCCGGGGCCATGCCGGCGCGTCGAGCGCACGCCCGCCGACGTCGAGCAGCACCCGGCGGGCGAGCGAGTACCCGTTGCAGCGCAAGCCCGGTGAGGGCAGGCCGATCAGCCGGTCGCCCGGAGCGATGTGGGCGCCCGTGACCAGCCGGTCCCGTTCGACGACGCCGACGCCGAAGCCGACGAGGTCGAAGTGGCCCGGCTCGAGCATGCCCGGAAGCTCGGCCATCTCGCCGCCGATCAGGGCGCAGCCCGCCTCCTGACAGCCGGTGGCGACGCCGGCGACCAGCAGTTCCATCTGCTCCGGGTCGAGGCGGCCGGCGCTGATGCAGTCAAGGAAGAAGAGGGGCTCGGCGCCCTGGGCGGCGAGGTCGTCGACCGACATGGCGACGAGGTCGATGCCGATGGTGTCGAAGCGGCCGGCCAGTCGGGCGATGACGGCCTTCGTTCCCACGCCGTCGGTCGCGGCGACGAGGACGGGACGGGTGTACCGGCTCGGGTCGAACGCGAACAGGCCGCCGAACCCGCCGATGTCGCCGATGACCTCCGGCCGGAAGGTGGAGCGGACTGCGGCCTTGATGCGCTCGACCGCAGCTTCACCGGCACCGATGTCGACCCCGGAGCCGGCGTAGGTCTCACCCAACCCGGTCCCCCAATTGGTCACCCACTCGGGTGCACGAGGTCGACGCTCGGGAGCTCGTCCTCGGTGGCGGCCTCGGGCACGCCCACCGGGTACTCGCCCGTGAGGCAGGCGGTGCAGAAGCCGCTCCCGGCAACGCCGGTGGCGGCGAGGAGGCGGTCGAGGTCGAGGTAGGCCAGCGTGTCGCAGCCGAGATAGTCGCGGATCTCGGAGATGGTGAGGTCGGCGGCGATCAGCTCGCCGCGGGCGCCGGTGTCCATCCCGTAGTAGCAGGGCCAGCGGTACGGAGGGGAGGAGATGCGGAGGTGGATCTCGGCCGCGCCCGCCTCGCGGAGCATGGCCACGACGGCGCGGGTGCTGGTGCCGCGGACGATCGAGTCGTCGATCACCATGAGCCGCTTGCCGGCGATGTTCTCCTTGATCGGGTTGAACTTCATGCGCACGCCCATGCTCCGCTGGTCCTGGCCGGGGGCGATGAACGTCCGCCCGATGTAGCGGTTGCGTACGAGCCCGTGACCGAAGGGGATGCCGCTGCGCCGGGCGTAACCCTCCGCCGCGGGGATGCCCGACTCGGGCACCGGCATGACCATGGCCTCACGCGCGGGCGAGACCGTGTCCGGCGGGAGTGGCGACTGCTCGGCCAGCTGCTCGCCCATGCGCTGGCGGGCGGTGTGCACGGTCTGGCCGTACAGGCGGCTGTCGGGCCGGGCGAAGTAGACGAACTCGAACAGGCAGAGCTTGGGCTCGATGCGCTCGGGCGGGAAGGGCTTGAGCGACCGGACGCCGGTGGCGTCGATCACGACGATCTCCCCCGGGTCCAGCTCGCGCACGAAATGGGCGCCCACGATGTCGAGCCCAGGGGTCTCCGACGACAGCACCCAGCCGTTGTCGAGCCGCCCGAGGCACAGGGGACGGAACCCGTTCGGGTCCCGGACGCCGACGACATGCGAGTCGTCCATCAGCACGAGGGAGAACGCGCCTCGGAGCTCGGGCAGCACCTCCGCCAGGGCCCGCTCCAGGTCGCGCCCGTCGCTGCGGGCACCGGGCCCGGCGGCGACCATGGCCTGCTGGATCCGCTCGGCCACCACGTCGCTGTCACTGGTCACCGTGCCGGCGAGGATGCCGGCCGCGTCGGCCAGCTTGGCGGTGTTGGTAAGGTTGCCGTTGTGGCCGAGGACGAACCCGGCGTCGCCCGTCTCCCGGTAGATCGGCTGGGCGTTGCCCCAGGTGCTGGCTCCGGTGGTGGAGTAGCGCACGTGACCCACGGCGAGATGACCCTGCAAGGGCGCCAACGTCCGGGGGTCGAACACGTTGGAGACGAGGCCCATGTCCTTGACGACGGTGATCGTGTCGCCGTCGCTGACGGCCATGCCGGCCGACTCCTGGCCCCGGTGCTGGAGCGCGTACAGGCCGAGGTACGTCAGGTGGGCGACAGGGTGGCCCGGAGCGTAGACGCCGAAGACCCCGCAGGCTTCCTTCGGGGTGTCGGCATCAGCAGCGTCACGGTCAGTCGTGTCGCCGTGCGTCGTGTCGCCGTGCGTCGTGTCGCCGTTCGTCGCGCTGGCGGTGTCGGGGGGCACCTCCACTGCTCCATCTTCCCACAGCGACCCCGGTCACGTCGTTGCCGGGGCCGGCGTCAGGGACGGGCGACGTCGGTCGTGACGGTGGGGACGGTCGGTGTCGTGACCGGCGGCGCCGCGGGAAGGTCGGCCGGCGCGGGGGCGACGGTCACCGCAGGAGGCGGAGGCGGCGGCGGGTCGGCAACCGCCACGGTCGTCGTCGTCACCGCCTCCGGCAAGGGGGGAATCTCGACCGCCGGCAGGGCGACAACCGTGGTCGGAGGAACCGGTCGGACGGGGCGGCCGAGGGTGGTGCTCGTCGTCGCGCCCGCGGGCCCGGGACCGGCGACGCCGGCTGCGTCCGGATCTGCGGCACCGGCCGCCGGTGTGGTCGCCGGTGTGGTCGCCGGCGCCGGTGCCGCCGCAGCGACATCGGGGCCGACGGACTGGGCCGGGGGCGCCGACGGGGGCGCCGGCGGGGGGGCGACGGTGACGGAGGTGACCTGTGGAGCGACGGTGAGGCCGGAGGGACCGGTCCGGGGCCCCGCAGGGGGGCGCACCGGATGGTCGACCAGCGTCCCGCCCGCGGGGGTGTCGGGCGGCGAGGGCGATTCGTCGGTCGCCGTCGGCGCCATCGTCGCCCCGAGGGTCTCGGTGACCGACACGACCGCTCCCACGACGCCGACCGCGGCCTTCGAGGCCGTGGTCCCGACCGCGTCGGCCGCCGACGCGCTGGCGGCCATCACCGCGTGCGGACCGGCCAGCACGGCGACGGCGGTGGCCGCAGCCGCGGCCCGCAGCGTCCGGGTGCTCCGACCTCCTCCGGCTTCGCCGGCGAGCCGACGGTACGAACGGGCCATCCGCCGGCGAGCCCGCAGCAGCAGCGAGTCGACCGCGCCGACCGACACGCCCAGGCGGTCGGAGATCTCCCCCGGTCGCAGGTCGTCCCAGTCGCGGGCGATGACGGCCGACCGCTGGCGTTCGGGCAGGGCGGCCAGGGCCTCGTGGACGTGGGCGGCCCGCTCGTCGCGCAGCAGCGACTCCTCCGGCTCGTTGGGCCGGTGCTCGCGCCCATCGGCCAGCGGCTCCTCGAATGGCTCGACGCGCGACCGGGCGCGGAACGCGTCCATGCAGAGGGACCGGGCGATGACGTGGACCCACGGGCCGAACCGTCGAGGTCCCGTGCACTGGGCGATGCGCTCGAAGGCCCGCACGAAGGCAGCCTGCGCCGCCTCGTCCGCCTCGACCGGGTCGACCAGCCGGCGGACGCACGCGCTGCGCACGGCCGGGTAGTGACGCCGGAAGAGGGCGTCGAAGGCCGCCACGTCGCCCTGCTGCACCGCCAGGACGAGCGCACCATCGTCACCCAGGCCTTCGATGGGAACCACCATTCGAACTGCACTCCGTTCGGTTGGTTCCTCGTACCGTAGGCGCGCCGCCGCGTGGTCCGTGCACAACCGGGGGGTGGGCGTCAGATATCGATCAGCTCGAGCTGTCCGGGCAGCGCGCCCATGAACGCGGCGGTGGCGGCGGCCAGTTCCACGTCGACCAGACCCGACACGACGAGGCGGTCGCCGCCCGCTGCGCCCAGCGGGATGACGGGAACGCCGGCGCCGGCTGCCCGGCGCTGCACTTCGTCGACCTTCGACGCCGCGACGCAGACGACGACCCGCGACGGCGCCTCCGAGAACAGGTTGGGGTGTCCGCCGTCGAGTCGGACGTCGAACCCGACGCCCGACCGCACGGCCATCTCGGCCAGCGTGAGGCCGATCCCGCCGTCGGCCACGTCGTGCACGCCGTCGACCACGCCGTCGACGACCAGGCCTCGCACCAGGCCGCACAGCGCGCTGTGCGCGCTCACGTCCAACACCGCCAGCGCCCCGCCACGGTGGCCGTGGACGGCCTCGGCCCAGCGGGAGCCGGCCAGCGCGCCAGCGGGCAACGGGGAGGCGCCGAGCTGCAGCAGCTCACCTCCGGCGGTCAGCACGGCCCCGGCCGGACGGCGGAGCAGTTCGTCGATCACCCCCAGCAGGCCGATCACCGGCGTGGGGTCGATGTCGACACCGTC
>DATASA010000170.1:0-4948 GCA_036269435.1 Acidimicrobiales bacterium
GGTCACGACCGTGCCCTGGGTCGACCTCGACCGCGCCGTCGAACCGGACCACCTCACGTCGGTGTTCATGCCGACGGCCGCCCCACGCGTCGCCGCCGAGGTCGCCCGGTTCGACGAGCTCGTGCGGACCCTCCGGGCCCGCTGCCCTTGGGACCGGGAGCAGACCCACCGCACCCTGACCCGCCACCTGCTGGAGGAGACCTACGAGGTCCTGGAGGCCATCGAGGACCTCGACGTCGAAGCGGGCGAGGGCTTCGACCACCTGGAGGAGGAGCTGGGCGACCTCTTGTTCCAGGTCGTGTTCCACGCGACGCTCGCCGCCGAGGAGGGCCACTTCACCCTCGCCGACGTCGCTCGGGGCATCCACGACAAGCTCGTCCACCGCCACCCCCACGTGTTCGCCGGCGTCGAGGCCGACACCCCGGACCAGGTGGTCAGCAACTGGGAGCAGATCAAGCGGGACGAGAAGGGCCGCACCAGCCTGATGGACGGCATCGGGGAGGGCCTGCCGTCGCTCCTCTACGCCCACAAGGTCCAGCGCAAGGCCGCGTCGGTCGGGTTGGAACCGGTCCTGGCCGCCGACGACGAAGGGGTGGGCGCCGCCTTGTTCGCCCTGGTGGACCAGGCCCGGCGGGCGGGCGTCGACCCCGAGGCTGCGCTGCGAGCCACCGCGGCCGGGTTCCGGACCCGCTTCGTCGCCGCCGAAGCGCTCGCCGCCAAGCTGGGCGTCGACATCGCCACCGTCTGGGAACCCTGAGCGCGCGCGGGCTCAGTCGTCCTCGTCGACGAGCTGGCCCGGGCCGTCGCACTCGTCGCGGAGGCGGCACCACCGGCACGTCCGACCGGGCGTGATGGCGGCGGGCTCGGTCAGATCCAGGAGACGGGCGATCTTGCGCACGCCGTCGACCGTCCGCCCGGCGGCGATCTCGAGCGTGGCCGGCGTCACCTCCTCGTGGTGGTAGGTGGCCGAGTCGAGGTAGTAGGTGGCGACCCGATAGGGCGGGACGCCCACCTTCAGGGTCTGCAGGAGCGCGTAGAAGCGCAGGTCGTCGAAGTGATGGGCGTAGCTCCAGCCGCTCTTGAGGTCGACGATGAGCACCCCGGCTTCGTTGCCGCGCGCTTGGCCGAAGGCCAGATCTGGCTTGCCCCGCAACGTGATGCGGTCGTCGCACAGCTTGACCAGGACGGGCGTGTCGGTGCGGGGGCGCCATTCCCGGCGCAACGGCGGGAAGCACTCCAGGAACTGCACCACCACGTCGTTGGCCTGGGCCCGCAGCTCGGCCAGCTCGACCGCGGACGCGCCCGACAGGTACCCGCCCAGGCCGCCACCCTGCTCGTCGACCAGCGAGGCGTCGATGGCCATGTCCACCAGGTCGAGCGGTGCCGGGTCGTCACGAAGCGAGACCGACAGCCGCAGGGCCCGGTGGGCGACGGTGCCGTACGCGTTGCGCGGCCCCCAGGTGAAGGCGTCCTTCTCGACCCGGTAGTAGGCCTCGCAGGTGTGGACGTTGCTGAGGTCGTGCTTGCTGATCCGCAGCAGCCGGCCCACGTCGTCCGCCACCGGGCCGAGCGCCTCCTCGATCCGCCGCCGGAGACCCACGGCAAGGGCAGGATCGAAGGTCGGCCGGGGCTGCCCGAACGCCAGGAGATCGTCGACGACCCGCTGCTGCGCGGGCGTGAGGCCGGGACCGTCGGCGACCGGCCGGCCCGTGCTCAGTCGGCGCGCTCCCTGCCCCGTTCGGAGATCGCGGTGATGGCGCCGAACAGCGCCAGGGCGGCCGCTCCCAGGCTGCCGAGCAGGAAGTTGGTGAACTGCACCCTCACGTAGGCGGGCACCGACACACCCTTGGCCGCGTACTCGTGCAGGTTGGCCCGCACGGCGAGGAGGCTGCCGACGGCGATCACCACCCCCATGGCGACGGCGACGACGAGGGCGATGCCGACCACCCGGTCCTGGGTCGCCGGCAGCAGCTCGTCGAGGACCGACGGCAGCGACACGAGGACGACGCCGAGCACGAGGAAGACCAGGGCGGTCGAGCCGAGGCCGCCGAACGGATAGCCGAGCCGGTGGAGGATGTCGTCGGGGACGCCGACCCGCTCGCCCTTCTTGAGGGTGAGCCCCTCCACGAGCGAGGCGATCACCTGAATGGTGACGATGCCGATCAGCGCGGAGCCGATGGTGGCCAGCAGCGAGACCCACCGTGACACCGGCTCGTCGTCGTAGTCGTCGTCCTCGTAGTCCTCCTCTTCGTCGCCGTCGGCCGTGGCGACCTGCGCCCGCTCCGGGGCTCGGGCCGGGGGGCGCGCCGCGGGGGGCTGGGGGGCCGGCGGGCGCCGCACCGCCGTCGGCTCCGGCCACGTCTCGGGGTCGGCCGGCGTGATCCGCTCGCCGGGAGGGCCTGTGGGTCGGGCGGGGGCCGGCTCGGGCCTGGCCTGGACCGGCGGCGACTGGGCCGGCGGCGACTGAGGCCGCGGCGCGGCCTGCGACGGCGGCGACTGGGGCGGCGGCGCCTGTGGTGCGGAGGCGGGTGAGGACTGCGGCGGCGGCGGCGCGTAGGGCGGCGAGGGCTGCTGCGGAGGCCCGGGCCGGGTCGGTGGTGCGGCGTCCGGCGGCGACTGGGGCGGGGTGGTGACCGGGGCCGGGTCGACCACGTCCTCCCAGCGGGCGGCTGCGGGGTCGGCCGGGCGGGGTGCGGGCGGGGCCGACTGCGCCGGCGACGGCGGCGCGGTCGGCGGCGCGGGCGGCGACTGGGGCGGCGCCGGCTCGAAGATGTCCGATCGTTCGAACGGCGCGTTGGCGGGGGGACCGCCAGGGCCCGGCGACGGCCGGGGTGCGTCCGGTGGGGCTGCGGACGGGTCGGGCCGGTCGCTGCTCGTCGGGCGGTCCTCAGGGTCGGTCATACCCCTAGCCTGTCCGCTCGACGGGCCGCTGTCACAACGTTGGCATTCTGGGAGCACGATGACCTCCGCGATCACCGTCCGGGAGGTGCGACCCGAGGAGTACGACCGGCTCGCCGAGCTGACCGTTGCCGCCTATGTGCGCCTTCTGGGCGACGACCTCGACCGTGGGTACGTGGCCGAACTGGCCGATGTCGCCGACCGGGCTGCGAAGGTCGACGTGCTGGTCGCCACCGACGAGAGGGGTCTCGTCGTTGGCGGGATCACCTACATCGCCGGCCCCGGCCCACTGGCCTGGTTCGACGGCGACGATGTCGTCGGCCTCCGCATGCTCGCCGTCGCGCCCGAGGCACAGCGACGCGGCGTCGGCGCCGCCCTCATCGCCGCATGCGTCGAGCGGGCCCGGGCCGCGGGCAAGCGTCGCATCCTTCTCCACACGACGGACCCCATGACGACCGCCCACCGGCTCTACGAGCGATCGGGCTTCCGCCGCGATCCCGAGCGGGACGAGGTCTTCGGTGCCGGTCTCCGCCTGCTGGCCTATGCCATGGAACTGGCCCCCGGGCAGTAGGGTCGCAAGCCACCGCCCGGGTGGCGGAATCGGCCAGACGCGGAGGGCTTAAACCCCTCTGGTCCTCGTGACCATGTGGGTTCGAATCCCACCCCGGGCACCCCCTTCGCGCCGTAAAAGTGCTGGTCAGAGCCTTGCTGGTAGGTGTGGAATGGCATGAAGTATCTGCCGTGGTCACAAGTTGGTCACAGAATTTCTGGACCAGCTCCCGGAGAGGCCCCCCAGTCGACACCGGATGCCGTACACTCGATTCGTTCGCTTCGTTCATTTCGTTGCACACTGGAGGGTGGATGACCGAGTCAGAGCAGGCCCATGCGGCCGCCGCCGCCCTCCCCGGGGGTCGCGTCGTCGTTCTCCCGGGTAGTCCCGATCAGCCGCCGATCGAGGTGCCGGCCTCCGTCGCCAAGGTGGTTGCCGACGCTCTGAACCATGTCCAGCGGGGCGAGCACGTCCGGGTCATCGCCGACGACGAGGAGATCACCACCCAGCAGGCGGCCGACCTGCTCAACGTGTCGCGCCCGTACCTCGTCGGCTTGGTCGACCGGGGCGAGATCCCATCCCGCAAGGTCGGCGCCCGGCGCCGGCTGAAGTTGGCTGACGTGCTCCTCTACCGGGACGTCGACCAAGCCCGACGCCTCCAAGCCGTCGCCGATCTGGGCGCGGAGGCGCAGGAACTGGGCCTGTATTGACGGTCACCCGCCCGGCGGCGGTGCTCGACGCGAACGTCCTCTACCCGGCCCGGCTTCGCGACCTGTTCCTGCGCCTTGCGATCGCCGGCCTCTACCGGGCCCTCTGGACCGAGCGGATCCTCGACGAGTGCTTCGACAACCTGCTCGCCGATCGACCGGACGTCCCAGCCGAGTACCTGCACCGGACCCGACGCCTCATGACCGTTGCCGTGCCGGACGCGGTCGTTGAGGACTACGACCACCTCATCGACGACCTCGACCTGCCAGACCCGGACGATCGCCACGTCCTTGCCGCCGCAGTCGCTGCAAGCGCAGGTCTGATTGTGACGGGCAACCTCACGGATTTCCCTCCGGCCGCCATTCCGGCCGGCATCACCGTCCTGTCGCCTGATGCCTTCGTCCTGCGCCTGATTCAGGCCGACATCGACGCCGTGGCGACCGTCGTCGACCAACAGGCTGGCGCGCTACGAAACCCGCCGATGACCACCGCCGAGCTTCTCGCTGGACTGGCGATCGTCGGCCTTCGTCAGTCAGTCGATGCCCTGCGCGGGGCGACATAGCCGTCAGGCGGTTTCGCCGTCGACCAGGGCGGCGACCGCGGTGGCGGCGTCGGAGTCCGCCTTCGCCATCAGATGGCCGTACCTGTCGTACGTGAAGCTCACCGACGCGTGACCCAGCCGCTTGGCGATCACCAGCGCATCCTGCCCCGAGGCGATCAGGTGAGCGGCATGCGTATGCCTGAGGTCGTGCAACCTGATGTACGGGAGGCCTGATCGTCGGACTCGCCGTT
>DATASA010000171.1:0-40001 GCA_036269435.1 Acidimicrobiales bacterium
GTGAGCGCCGGTCCGGAGCGCAGCGGAGGCCGGCGGCGAACGCCTGTCGGGAGGGTCCCTGTGAGCGCCGTCCGGAGCGCAGCGGAGGCCGGCGGCGAACGCCTGTCGGGAGGGTCCCTGTGAGCGCCGGTCCGGAGCGCCGCGGAGGCCGGCGGCGAACGCCTGTCGGGAGGGTCCCTGTGAGCGCCGGTGGGCACCCAGCAAAGGCCGGTGGCGAGCGTCTGACGGGAGGGTCCCGATGAGATTCGTCGACGAGTACCGCGACCCGGCAGCGGCCCGCACCATCCTCGGCCACATCACCGAGCTGGCCGACGGCGGCCACTACAAGTTCATGGAGGTGTGCGGCGGTCACACGCACACCATCTACAAGCACGGGATCGAGAACGTGCTCCCGGAGACCGTCGAGCTGGTCCACGGGCCGGGCTGCCCGGTCTGCGTGATCCCGATGGGCCGGGTCGACGACGCCATCGCCGTGGCCGAGACGCCCGGGGTCATCTTCACGTCCTTCGGCGACATGATGCGGGTGCCCGGGGGCAACGGGAACCTGCTGGAGGCCAAGGCCCGGGGGGCCGACGTGCGGATGGTGTACTCCCCGCTCGACGCCCTCCGCATCGCCATCGCCAACCCGGACAAGCAGGTCGTCTTCTTCGCCGTCGGCTTCGAGACCACCGCCCCGTCCACCGCCGTCACCATGCTCAAGGCCATGCAGAAGGGCGTCACCAACTTCAGCCTGTTCTGCAACCACGTCACCATCGTCCCGCCGCTCAAGGCCATCCTCGAGTCGCCCGACCTCCGCCTCAACGGCTTCCTCGGCCCAGGCCACGTCTCGACCGTGATCGGCAACCGCCCCTACCGGTTCGTGCCCAAGACCTACCACCTCCCCCTGGTCACCGCCGGCTTCGAGCCGCTCGACATCCTCCAGTCGATCCTCATGCTGCTGCGCCAGATCGACGAGGGCCGCTGCGAGGTCGAGAACCAGTACACCCGGGCCGTTCCCGAGCACGGCAACCCCCGGGCGCTGGAGGTCATCAACGAGGTCTTCGAGCTGCGCCCCCACTTCGAGTGGCGGGGCCTGGGCTTCATCTCCCAGTCCGCCCTGAAGCTGCGGGACAAGTACGCCGCCTGGGACGCCGAGCTGAAGTTCGACGTGCCCGGCGTGCGGGTGGCCGACCCCAAGGCGTGCCAGTGCGGCGAGGTCCTCAAGGGCGTCATCAAGCCGTGGGAGTGCAAGGTCTTCGGCACCGCCTGCACCCCGGAGACGCCCATCGGCACGTGCATGGTCTCGTCCGAGGGCGCCTGCGCCGCCTATTACAACTACGGCCGCTTCACCAAGCACGAGACCGTGCCGGTCTCGCTGACCTCGACGCCGAAGACGCCCGCACCGGTCGCATGAGCGTCCGCCCGGACGGGAGCCAGCAGGCCGAGCCGGGCCACCGGCCCCGCCGGAGCGCAGCGCCGCCTCCGTGGCCGGACGCCGTGGAGGCCACCGCCGGGGGTTCACAGAGGCTCGGAAAGCGCAGCGACCCATGAACAACGACTCGCACGAGGACGAAGTCCTCGAAAGGATCGAGGCGTGGCGGCGGCGTCGTCCCAAGCTGAAGGACGAGTACATCAACTCGGCCCACGGGGCCGGGGGCAAGGCGTCCGCCGCGCTGATCGACGCCGTCTTCCTCGAGGCGTTTCGGAACAAGAGCCTGGAAACGATGGCCGACGGGGCCGTCCTGGAGCTGCCTTCGGGTGAGCGGGTGGCCTTCTCGACCGACGGCTACGTGGTGAAGCCCCGCCGCTTCCCGGGCGGCTCGGTGGGCGACCTGGCCGTCAACGGCACGGTCAACGACCTGGCCATGATGGGTGCCGTTCCCCAGTGGATCTCCGCCGCCTTCGTCATCGAGGACGGGTTCTCGATCACCGAGCTGCGCGACCTGGTGGCCGACATGGCCGCCGCCGCCCTGAAGGCCGGCGTGCAGATCGTCACCGGCGACACCAAGGTGGTCAACAAGGGCGCCTGCGACGGCGTCTACATCACCACGGCCGGCGTCGGCGTCATCCCGGCCCACGTCCACCTGGACGCCAAGTCCGTCCGCCCGGGCGACAAGGTCCTGGTCTCGGGCAAGATCGGCGATCACGGCGTGGCCGTGCTCATCGCCCGGGGCGAGCTGGCCCTGGAGGCGGACATCCCCACCGACTCGGCCCCCCTCGGCGAGCTGGTGGAGCACCTGCTCGCCGCCGCCCCGAACACCCGGTTCCTCCGTGACCCGACCCGCGGCGGGGTGGCAACCGTGCTGAACGAGCTGGCCCGGGAGGCCGAGGTGGCCGTGGTCATGCAGGAGTCGTCGCTTCCCGTGCGCAACATCGTCAACGGGGCGTGCGAGATCCTGGGCATCGACCCGCTGTACGTGGCCAACGAGGGCAAGCTGGTCGCCGTCGTCCCGGCCGAGGAAACCGAAGCCGCCCTCGCGGCCATGCGGGCCCACCCGTTCGGGGTCGACGCCGCCCTCATCGGCGAGATCCGCGACGACCCGCCCGGGATCGTCATCCTCAACACCGTGTTCGGGGGCAACAGGATCGTCGACATGCTCGTCGGCGACCCCCTCCCCCGCATCTGCTGAGCGGCTCCGAGACCGTCTGGTCGAATCGTCGCCCCATGCCAGCTCCGACGGATCGCACCTCGTCGGAGCGGCGGCGCATCAGGGTCACCGGCACCGTACAGGGGGTCGGGTTCCGGCCCTTCGTGTACCGGCTGGCGACCGAGCTGCGGCTGGCCGGCTGGGTCGGCAACGACAGCCTGGGGGTGATCCTGGAGGCCGAAGGGCCGCCGGAGGCGCTCGACGAGCTCGAACGGCGGATGACCCACGACGCCCCGCCGCTCGCCCAGGTGACGTCGGTGACCGGCGAGCCGCTGGTCACGACCGGCGTGGCCGGTTTCACCGTCGTCGACAGCCGCACGGCCGGCGCGCCGGCAGTCGCCGTCCCCGTCGACGTGGCCACCTGCGACGACTGCCTGCGCGAGATGGCCGACCCCGCCGACCGGCGCTTCGGGTACGCCTTCACCAACTGCACCAACTGCGGTCCCCGCTACACCATCATCCGCTCCATCCCGTACGACCGGGCGTCGACCACGATGGCCGGGTTCGTGATGTGCGCCGACTGCCGGCGGGAGTACGAGGACCCGGCCGACCGCCGGTTCCACGCCGAGCCGACGTGCTGCCCGGTGTGCGGGCCCCAGCTCAGCCTGCTGAGCCCGACGGGCGACATCCTGGCCAAGGCCGACGACGCCCTCGACCAGGCCGTGGCCATGCTGCGCGACGGGCGGATCCTGGCCGTCAAGGGCCTCGGCGGCTACCACCTGGCCTGCGACGCGGGCCACGCCGACGCGGTGGCCGAGCTGCGGCGGCGCAAGCAGCGAGACGACAAGCCGTTCGCCGTGATGGTGCCGGACCTCGACTCGGCCGCCGCCCTCTGCGAGATGAGTCCTGAGGCCGAAGCGGCGCTGGCCTCCCCTCGCCGACCGATCGTGCTGGCCCCCCGGCGCGCCGGCGCCGCCGTGGCCCACGGCGTGGCGCCGAACCTGCCCGAGCTGGGCCTCATGCTGGCCTACACGCCGATGCACGCCCTGCTCATGACCCGGCTGCGCCGACCCCTGGTGCTGACCAGCGGCAACCTTTCGGACGAGCCCATCGCCCACGACGACGCCGACGCCCTGGCCCGCCTCGGCCCGATGGTCGACGCCGTCCTCACCTCCGACCGGGCCATCCACATCCGCTGCGACGACTCGGTCGTCCGCGCCGCCCTGCCCGCCGAACCGGTGACAGCCAGTGCGACAGACGACATCCGGCGTCACCGGTTCGGCGCCGGGGCGGTCCAGATGGTGCGGCGGTCGCGCGGGTACGCCCCCGAGCCGATCGCCCTGCCCACGCCGGCCCTGCAGCACGTGCTGGCCGTGGGGGCGGAGCTGAAGAGCACGGTCGCCGTCGCCAAGGGCACGAACGTCATCGCCAGCCACCACATCGGTGACCTGGAGCACCTGGCCGCCTACCGGTCGTTCCTGCAGGCCGTCGACCACCTGTGCCACCTGACCGGCGTGGTCCCGGCCGTGGTCGCCCACGACCTGCACCCCGAGTACCTGTCCACCAAGTTCGCCGCCGACCTCGACCTTCCCGCGGTCGGGGTCCAGCACCATCACGCCCACATCGCCTCCTGCCTCGTCGAGCACGGCCGGACCGAGCCGGTCCTCGGCGTGGCCTTCGACGGGCTCGGCCTGGGCACCGACGGCACGGCCTGGGGCGGCGAGCTGCTCGTCGCCGACCTCGACGGCTTCCGCCGGGTCGGCCATCTGCTCCAGGTGGCCCTCCCCGGCGGCGACCGGGCGGCCCGGGAGCCCTGGCGCATGGCCGTGGCCTGGCTGGCCGCCACCCTGGGGCCCGAGGAGGCCGAGCGCTACGGCCGGACCGTCGACGAGCGGTGGCCGGCCGTCCTCGACCTGGCCCAGCGCCCGGACGTCCTACGCACGTCGAGCGCGGGCCGACTCTTCGACGCCGTCGCCGCGCTGGTCGGGCTACGGACCCGGATCACCTACGAGGCCCAGGCCGCCATCGAGCTGGAGGCGGCGGCGGCCGGCCAGCCCCTCGCCGGCCCGCAGGGGTACGAGATCGCGGTTTCACAAGGCGGCGAGGGCTTGCTCCTCGACCCCACGCCGCTGCTGCGGGCGGTCGTCGCCGAGCGCGACCGGGGGGCGACCGTCGGGGAGATCTCGGCCGGGTTCCACGCCGGACTGGGCCGGGGGGTGGCCGCCGCCGCCGCCCGCGCCGCCGCCGACGAGGGGGTGGACACCGTCGCCCTCAGCGGGGGCGTCTTCCAGAACGCACGGCTCACCGCCGTGGTCGTGGGCGCCCTGGAGGCGGCCGGCCTGGCCGTGCTCGTCCACCGGCGGGTGCCGCCGAACGACGGCGGCGTGAGCGTCGGCCAGGCCGCGATCGCCGCCCGCCGCAGCCCCGCCGGCTAGAAGCGGCCGGACCCGACCGGTTACGCTCCTTCTTCGTCCATCACGGCGCGCGCATTTGCTTCCAGCGTGCCGGCCTGAGAGGAGCACACATCAACATCAAGAGTGGTTCACACGCGATCGGTCCGAGCAACGGCAAGCTGCTCATCAAGAGCTACAAGGACGGCATGGGGGCCAAGCTGGCCCACGACCTCATCCTGACGCCGACGCAGTGGAGCGGCACGCTCAATGTCGACGCCGACAACCCGGCCGCGTCGAGCGCCACGCTGAGCATCGACGCCCGTTCGATCGAGATCGTCGAGGCCGTCGGTGGGATGAAGGGCCTGAGCGACAAGGACCGCAAGGACATCGGCAAGAACATCAACGACAAGGTCCTGCAGACGAGCAAGTACCCGGAGCTGACGTTCGAGTCGACGTCGGTCAGCGGCTCGGCGCCCGACTTCAACGTGGCCGGCAACATGACGATCGTCGGCACGACCCGCCCGGTGAACGTCGCCTTGAACGTCAACGGCACCCAGGTGTCGGCCAAGACGTCCATCTCGCAGAAGGACTTCGGCATCAAGCCGTTCTCGGCCATGCTCGGCGCCATCAAGCTGCGTGACGACGTCGACTTCGAGCTCACGGTCGACCTTCCCTCGGCCTGAGCCGAGCCGACCGGCGGAACCGTGGACGCAGAAAAGGCCCGGCTGGCCGAAGCCAGCCGGGCCTTCCGCGTTCCCGCTACCAGCCCTTGGTACCGACGAGCTTTCCGTACACCTGGTGGAGGTGGTGCGACACCGGGCGCTTGTTCCGCTCCGAAGGACGGGGGTACTTCTCGTAGTCCCGGCGCAGGAGGCGGTAATAGACCCGGGCGTCCCGGTCGAACCCGTCGCCATTGACATAGGCACCCCCCGCGGGGTCCGGGGTGATCTCACCCTGGTTCTCGGCCAGGATGCGGGCCGCCTCCTCGGGCGTCGAGGCCTCCGGGATGGCGCCGCGCATGAGATCCATGACCGGGGCCATGGCCTGCTCCCAGTCGAGGGCGGCCTGGCGGTCCCGCTCGGCCGCGGTCTGCTCGCCGGTGAACATCAGGGCCCGCTGCAGCAGGGAGCCGCTGCCGGTGTCCGGCGGGGGCAGGGGCGCGGGCTCGGCGGGCAGGTACCGCTGTGGGAGCTGGAAGTCGCCCGCCCCCTCGGGAGGCGTGTAGGTGGCCGCGGCGTCGTACGTCGGCTTGGCGTACCGGACGGTGCCCCGCTGGGGCGCCGGCTCGGACGTGGACTGGGCCTCCGTCCCGCCGACGGCGACGACGTCGGTCGACGCCGGGGCCTCGGCTGCGGTCTCCGGAGCGGCCGCCTCGGCGGCCGGCTTCTTCCTGCCCTTCTTGATGAGTGTGGCCATCGTGCTCAGGTGGCGGCGACGCGGCTGGTCGTGCCGTACGCGGTGGCGAAGTCGGCGCCGGAGCGCTCGCCCCAGGCCAGGAGCTGCTTGGCGGCCTGGTCGATGGCGGTGACGTCGTTCAGGATGATGCCGACGTACTTCGGTACGGGCTCGACCTGGTACCCGATCGCCTTGACCCCGACGATGACCGTCCCGAGCGTGTAGCTCACGTGGTTCAGCGTCGCGGCGATGACGATGAGGTAGAGGGCGATGGCGGCCACAATGATGGCCACCCCGATAAGCGTCACGATCGTGGCTGCGCCCATCGTTTCCTTTCTGCTCGGAGGAGAGTGTGGTGTTGGGGGGTTCGGGTTACTGGGGCAGGAGCCGGGCGAGGGCCAGGCCGTACCGGGTGACGTTCAACCGGGCCGAGCCGGTCAGCTCGCAGCTCCGGATGAGGTTCGGGACGCAGTCGAGCGTGCCGCTGAGCTTCACGCCGTGGTCGAGGATGTCGTCGACGTAGCGACGGATCTCGAAGATCGGCCGTAGCACCCGGTTCAGGAACAGCAGGCACACGGGTGCGACGACGGCGATGAGGACGATGTTTCCGATCCACCACAAAAGCACCCGGGAAACCTCCATGTGCGCTCGATAGCCGACAGCGACGGGATTGTATGCCGGGCGCGGAAGGAGGCGAAAGAGTGTCCGGAACATAGAGCGGAGCCCGCCAGTGTTCCGAACATAGAGCGTGTACGCATCGACCAATAGGTTTCCGCGCCGGGGGCAGGAAAGAGAAAATGACGCGGCGCGGTCGCCGCGTCACGCACCGAGTCGGACGCTCAGCGAGCGAGGATCAGCCGGGAGCAGATCGAGCAGTAGTAGTCGGTCACGTCGAGACCGTCCCGCCACCCGTCCGGGAGCCACTGGATGCTCTTGCACTCCCGGCACGTGATCTTGTTCGTGTGCAGCGCCTCACCCATGCCGGCCAGGGCCAGCTTGGCGCCCCCCGACTTCGGCCGGCCGATGGCCTTGCCCTGGCGGGTGTTTTCCTCCTTGGCCCGGCGGACCTCCTTGGCCCGGGCCTCGGCCTGGGCGCGGGCCCGGACGACCTCGTGCCACGGGGTGGCCGCCGCGGCCTGGGCGGCGCGGGCACGAGCCACCGAGTTCTCGCCGGAGCTGTTGTTGCTCCCGCGGAAGAACGCGTAGGCGTCGTTCACCTCGCTCATGCGTCGCTCGGCTTCCTTCTGGACCGCGGCCGGCGCACCGGCGAAGCGGTCCGGGTGGAAGATCTGTGCCAGGACGCGGTAGGCGGCGGTGATCTCGGCCGGCTTGGATTTGGGGCCGATGCCCAGGATCTCGTAGGGGGTCACGGCGTCCTCACCGCGCCCTCCGGCACCGCCGCGGCGCGGCCAGGCGGCACCGCCGCGCTGCGGCCAGGCGGCCCTGCCGCGCCGCGGCCAAACGGCACCGCCGCGCCGCGGCCAGACGGCACCGCCGCGGCGCGCTCGAACCGGGCCGGCCCGGCCCTTCGATCCTTGCGCCGCCCCGCGGCACGTCCTGCGGCTGATTCGGGTCCGTCGAGCAGCACTTCCTCGATCCTGTGGGAACTGTGTCCATTCTACCGTTCCGGCGCCCCGACCCAGCGGGCGGAGTCACGCCAGCTCGACTCGGGTCGCCCCCGACGAGGCGTGGAGGCGCCATCCCCGAACCGGGCTGGCTGCGTCGGCGAGGGCGACGACGCACCCGCCGAAGCCCGCACCGGTGAGCCGGGCGCCGTAGACGCCGTCGACCGCCGAGAGCTCGGCCACCAGGGCGTCGAGGACGTCCGTCGACACCTCGAAGTCGGTGGCCAGGCTGGCGTGGCTGGCCGCCATGAGCCGGCCGGCGCCGCTCAGGTCGCCCTCGCGCAGGCAGGCGGCGAACGCCGGGACCCTGGCGTTCTCGGTGACGACGTGGCGGGCCCGGCGCCGGAGGATGGGGTCGTCGATGCGGGCGAGGTCGGCCTCCGACGCGTCCCGCAACGGCCCGACGACGGCCGCGGCCGCCTCGCACTGGGCCCGACGTTCGGCGTAGGCCGACCCCACCAGCGCCCGGGTCTGGCCGGAGTGGACGACGACCACGTCGACGCCCTGGGGCATGGGAACGGCGGTGACGGCGAGCGACGTGAAGTCGACCAGCAGGGCGTGGCCGTCGACGCCACCCGCGGACGCGAGCTGGTCCATGACCCCACTGGGCACCCCCGACGCCACGTGCTCCGCCCGCTGGCAGGCGAGTGCCAGCTCCAGCGGCGGGCCGTCGAAACCCAGGGCCAGCGCGACTGCGACCTCGAGCGCGGCGCTCGACGACAGGCCCGCCCCGACCGGGAGCGTGGTCCGGACGGTGCCCACCGCCCCCGAGTCCGGGCGCAGCACGGCCACGACGCCGGCGACGTACCGGGCCCACGCCGGCGTGACCGAAGCCGGATCGGCCACGTCGATGGGGACCGTCGCCGGGACGGCTTGCTGGTCGGACGTCAGTTCCACCCGGTCGCCGCCCCGGCTGACCTCGACCGTCGTCCCCCACTCCACGGCCATGGGCAGGGCGAGCCCGCCGGTGTAGTCGGTGTGGTCGCCGATCAGATTGACCCGCCCGGGGGCGAAGGCACGCACGGTCGCCACGACGGCCGATGGTACGGCGGTACGGTCGCCCCACGATCGAGTTCATCGGGGGCTTCGAGTCCACCTACCAGCCCGCCTTCGACGTGGACGGGACCGAGATCAACGGTCACGCCGCCCGCTGGCGGGCCGACCTGGAGCTGCTCCTGGCCTGCGGTGTGACGCGGGCGCGGTACCCGGTGCGCTGGCACCGCATCGAGACCCGTCGGGGGACCTACGACTGGGCCGCCACCGACGAGGTGCTCGGGTGGATGGCCGACCATGGCATGCGGCCCATCCCCGACCTGCTCCATCACACCAGCCACCCCCGCTGGCTGAAGCGGGGCTTCGCGGATCGGAGGTTCGCGGGCGCCTACCTGCGCTATGTCGAGGCCTTCGCCCGCCGCTACCCCTGGGTCGAGGCGTACACCCTCTGCAACGAGCCGTTCACGACCTTCCTACTGTGCGGCGAGATGGGGGTGTGGCCGCCGTACTCCCACGGGCTGAAGGGGTTCCTGACCCTCGCCGCCAACGTCATGCCCGCGCTGACCGAGGCGAGCGGGGCCTTGCGTGACCTGCTCCCGCAGGCGCGGCACTTCTACGTCGACACCTGCGAGCGGGCCTCGGCGGCGACGCCGGCGGCGCAGGCCGTGGCCGACCGGGCCAACGACCGCCGGTTCTTCGTCCTCGACCTCTTCCTCGGCCGCCACCTCGACCCGGCCCGCCCGTTCGTCGCCGAGGTCCTCGCCGCGGGCGGCGAGCGGCTGCTCGGTCTGCAACCCGGCCACGTCGACGTGCTCGGCCTCGACTACTACGCCCACAACCAGTGGCGCTACGTCGACGGGTCGGGTCGCGGCATGCCGACGTCCTCGGATCCGGGCTCGCTCGCCGACCTCATCGTCGAGTACTGGGACCGCTATGCGCTCCCGTGCGCCATCGGCGAGACGAACATCCGCGGCTTCGCCCCTGACCGGGCCAGCTGGCTCAAGTACACGCTGGAACAGTGCGAGGCGGCCGTGAGCCGGGGCGTGGCGCTCGACGGCTACTGCTGGTTCCCGTTCGTCGACTCGTGCGACTGGAGCTCGCTGCTGGCCCGCAGCGACGGCCACGTCGACCCGGTGGGGGTCTACTGGCTCGACGACGGGCTGGACCGGCGCCCGTCGTCGATGTCGGCCGCCTATGCCGCCGCAGCCGGAGGCGCGCCCGCCGCCGCCCTCCCCGCCTACCGGTTCCAGCCGCCCGTAGCCGGTTGGCTCGCCGGATGGCTCCCGCAGATGGCTCATTGGGACTGGCAGGACCCCCCTGAACAGGAGGTTTCCATGCAGGCACGCGCGGACGGCACCGTCCGCCGGCGCATCGCCGAGCAAGGACCCTGACGGCACCCGGCGGCGTTTCATCGCACCACGAGCCGGGTACTCGACCGACGGCGGGTTGAGGCAGCAGCCCAGTGGCACCCTTGCCGTTTCCCGGCGGCACCTGGTTTCGCGGAGCACCCTTGGCTGTTCGTCCTTCTTCCGACCTGGTCGTCCTGTCCCATCTGCGTTGGACCTTCGTCTGGCAGCGACCTCAGCACCTGGTCTCCCGCCTGGCCAAGGAGCGCCGCACCTGGTTCGTCGAGGAGCCGGTCGCGAGCGACGTCGCGTCGCCCCGCCTGCGGACCGAGAACCACGGCGCGGTGACGCGGGTCTGGCTGGAGGTTCCGGCCGACGGCCACGTCCACGTCGGCTTCGACCACCCATGCAGCGCGACGTACGCCGACGGCGTCATCGAGCTGCTGGGCGGGCGCTCCCCGGACGCGACCTGGCTGTACACGCCCATGGCCCTGGAGATCGCCGCCGCCCTGCGGCCGGCAACCCTTGTCTACGACGTCATGGACGACCTGGCGTCGTTCCGGGGCGCGCCGGCCGAGCTGCGCCTCCGCCACCTCCAGGCCCTGCGCCAGGCCGACGTCGTCTTCACCGGGGGGCGGTCGCTGCACCGGGGCGTCGTCGCCCACCGCCCCCACCGGACCCACCTCTTCCCGAGCGGCGTCGAGCCGGAGCACTTCGCGCCGGCCCGGGCCCGGCGGCCGGCGAACCGCGCCACGCCCGTCGCCGGCTACGTCGGCGTGATCGACGAGCGGCTCGACCTCGGCCTCGTCGCGGACCTCGCCGCCGCACTGCCCGACTGGGAGATCCGCATGGTCGGCCCGGTCGTCAAGATCGACCCCGACTCGCTGCCCCAGGCGCCGAACCTCGTGTATCCCGGGCCGCAGGCGTACGAGCTGCTCCCCGACGTGATGGCCGGCTTCGACGTCGCCCTCATGCCGTTCGCCCTCAACGAGGCGACCCGCTCCATCAGCCCCACCAAGACGCTCGAGTACTTCGCCGCCGGCCTGCCCGTGGTGTCGACCCGGGTCCCGGACGTGGTGGCCGACCACCGGGCGGTGGTCGACCTGGAGGACGACGGCGCCGGCTTCGCCCGGGCCTGCCGTGCCGCGAAGCGCCGGGATCGGCGGGCCCGAACGGCGGAGGTCGACGCGGTGCTGCGCCGCCAGACGTGGGACTCGATCGCCACCCGCATGTCGGAGATCATCGAGCGGACGGCGACGCCCGGCCTGACCACGGTCGCCGCGGCCACCGTGGAGACGGCGTGAGGCCCGATCCCCGGATCGTCATCATCGGAGCGGGCCCGACCGGCCTCGGCGCCGGCTACCGGCTGCAGGAGCTGGGCTACCAGGACTGGGTGATCCTGGAGGCCAACGACTACGTGGGCGGCCTGGCCACGTCGTTCAGCGACGAGGCCGGGTTCACCTACGACATCGGCGGCCACGTGATGTTCAGCCACTACGGCTACTACGACGAGCTGGTCGAGAAGCTCATGGGCGGGGAGTTCACCGAGCTGCGGCGCGCGGCGTGGGTCTGGATGGAGGACCGCTTCATCGCCTACCCCTTCCAGAACAACATCCGCAGCTTGGAGCCCGAGACCGTCCTGGAGTGCGTGCTGGGGTTGATCGAGGCCCAGAAGGCGGAGCAGTCGCCCGAGAACTTCGGCGAATGGGTCCAGGCCGTGTTCGGCACCGGCATCGCCGAGCACTTCATGCTGCCGTACAACTTCAAGGTCTGGGCCACCCCCGCCGAGCTGATGAACTACATCTGGATCGGCGAGCGGGTGTCGGTGGTCGACGTCGAAGCCATCCTCCGTAACGTCATCCTGGGCGAGGATCAGAACTCCTGGGGGCCGAACAACACGTTCAAGTACCCGCTGAAGGGCGGCACCGGCTTCCTGTACGAGGGCATGCGCCGGTTCGTCGAGCCGAACCTGCACCTGCAGACGCCGGTGGCCTCGGTGGACCCGGTCGCCAAGGTCGTCACCACCACCGACGGGCGCACGTGGCCGTACGACGCGCTGCTCAACACCATGCCCCTCAACAAGCTGGTCGGGTGCACCGAATCGGTGCCGGACGCGGTCCGCGAGGCGGTCGACGGGCTGGTCTGGAGCGGCAGCCACATCGTCGGCGTCGGGATCGACCGGCCGGCGGAGAGCACCAAGAACTGGATCTACTTCCCCGAGCCCGACGTCCCCTTCTACCGGGTCACCTACCTCTCCAACTACTCGCGATACATGACCGCCGAGCCCGACCAGACCCTGTTGTTGACCGAGACGTCGAGGTCGCCGTACAAGCCCGAGGACGAGGACACCATCGTCGACCGGGTGGTGGACGGGCTCATCGGCACCGGCCTCATGCGGGAGTCGGACCGGGATCTGATCGTCACCACCTGGCGGTGCTCGCCGGACATGACCTATCCGGTGCCGTCGGTCCGGCGGGACGCCTCCCTGGGCACGATCCAGCCGTGGCTGCGCTCACAGGACATCTGGTCGCGCGGCCGGTTCGGGGCCTGGCTGTACGAGATCGGGAACATGGACCACTCGGCCATGCAGGGCGTGGAGTTCGTCGACCACGTCCTCCACGGCGACCCGGAGACCGTCTGGATCCCACGGGGCGAATGAGGGGCGTCTACCTGCCCGGCCAGCGGCAGGTCGACGTCCGCCAGGTCGACGACCCGACGCCGGGCCCCGGCCAGGTGGTCGTCGCGGTGCGGGCCTCCTCGATCTGCGGCAGCGACCTGCGGGCCATCTACCGCGAGCATCTCGGGACCGGCCCGGAGGCGTACCAGGACGTGATCGCCGGCCACGAGCCGTGCGGGGAGATCGTCGCTGTGGGACCGGGCTGCCGACGGTTCGGCGTCGGAGACCGAGTCGTGCTCTACCACATCGCCGGCTGCGGCCTCTGCCGCGACTGCCGCGCCGGCTACATGATCAGCTGCACGTCTCCCCTGCGGGCCGCCTACGGCTGGCAGCGCGACGGCGGCCACGCCGACTACCTGCTGGCCGAGGAGTCGACCTGCGTGGCCCTCCCCGATGGCCTGTCCTGGCTCGACGGCGCGTGCGTGGCGTGCGGGTTCGCCACCGCGTACCAGGCCGTCCGCCGGGTCGGGGTTTCGGGTCGGGACCGTGTGCTGGTGGTGGGGCTCGGACCGGTCGGCTTGGCGGCGGCGCAGCTGGCCCGGGCCCTCGGCGCCACCCAGGTGATCGGGGCCGACCCGGTGGGCACTCGCCGGGATCTGGCCGTGTCGCTCGGCGCCGTCGACACCGCGGTCGACTCCGGCGACGGGGCGGTCGAGGCTGTCCATCGGGCCACCGGCGGATACCTGTGCGAGGTGTCGGTCGACTGCTCCGGCTCCACGCCGGGCCGGGCGCTGGCCCTGGCCGGGACCCGGCGCTGGGGGCGGTGCGCCCTGGTCGGCGAGGGCAACCGGCTGGAGGTCGACGCCAGCCCGGCCCTGATCCACCGCCAGCTCAGCGTTCACGGGTCCTGGGTCACCAGCATCGGGCACATGGAGGAGCTGGTCGAGCTCCTCGCCCGCTGGGATCTGCACCCCGACCGGACCGTCACCGATCGGTTCGGGCTCGACGACGCCGCCGCCGCCTACGCCCTCGCCGATCAGGGCACGGGTGGCAAGGTCGCCATCGAGATCGGTCGATAATCGCGAATGGAGTTCGACAGCAGCGGTGTCGCGTCGCTGGACGGGGTCTGGGACTTCTTTCCCGGGGACCACGGCGTCGGCGACCTCGACGGGCTGTCCCCGGCGCCGATCCGGGTGCCGGGCCTCTGGGAGGCCGAGGGCTGGCTCGACCTCGACGGCCCGGCCTGGTACCGCCGGCGCTTCAGTCTCGGCGACGCCACCGGCTTCTGGACCCTGCGATTCGGGGCGGTGATGGACTGCGCCGAAGTGTTCGTCAACGGCACCCGCCTGGGCGGCCACGATCAGGCGTTCACACCCTTCGAGCTCGAGGTCACGAACGCCCTGCGACGGGGCGACAACGCGCTGGCCGTCCGGGTGGTCGACCCCTGCCTCGCCGACCCGGACCACCGCCGGATGGCCCACGGCAAGCAGGGGTGGGCCAACCACGTCTTCCCGAGCCGTCCGAGCCTCTACATGACCTACGGCGGCATCTGGCAAGGGGTGACGCTGCGCCGTCACGGCCCCGCGGTCCTGCGCCACGTCTTCGTGAACGCCGACCCGGCCGACCTCGTCGTCAGCGTCGAGCTCGAGAACGTCGGGCCCGAGCCGATTGCGGTGCGGCTGGCCGTGCGCACGCTCGGCCTGGTGGGCGAGGTCGATGTCGACGTCGCCGCCGGCGCCGGCGCCGTCGCCCGGGTGGAGGTGCGCCTGGGGCCGACGTCGGCCGCGGGGTGGTCACCCCAACGGCCGACCCTCCACGACGCCGTCGTCGACCTTCACACCGGCGGCCACCTCAGCGACTCGACCCGCGTCCGGTTCGGCCTGCGGACCGTGCGCGTCCACGGCAAGCGCATCCTCCTCAACGGCGAGCCCTACCGGATGAAGAGCGCGCTGGTCCAGGGGTTCAGCGCCGAGGGCCTCTACGCCGAGGGCAGCCGGGCCCAGATCGTCCAGGAGGTCACCGCGGCCAAGGCCATGGGCTTCAACACCCTGCGCCTGCACATCAAGGCCTTCGACCCGACCTACCTCGACGTATGCGACGAGCTCGGCATGCTGCTGCACTGCGACATCCCGGTGGCCGAGCCGATCGTCCACGAGGAGATGGGAGGCGACAGCCTCCTCAGCCGCCGGTGCCTGGCTGCGGCGCGCGAGCAGGTGCGCCGCGACCGCAACCACCCCAGCATCGTCCTCTGGTCGGCCATGAACGAGATCTGCGACGGCCTGTGGGAGGCCCGGGGCTGGCCTCGCTACGAGGAGTTCGCCCGGGCGCTGTACGGGGCGGTGACGGAGGAGGACCCGACCCGTCCGGTCATCGAGAACGACTGGATCGAGCCGGACCCGGCCCGGGTCTTCGTCTCGCCCTTCCTCACCGCCCACTGGTACGGCCGCCTGCACCGGGACTACCTGGACAAGATCGAGGCTTCGTCGGCCCGGTTCCGCGACGAGGACCGGGCCCTCTACGTCACCGAGTACGGCGACTGGGGCCTGCCCGACATGCCCGAGATCGTCGATCCTCCCTTCTGGGATTCCAGGGAGGTCTACGCCGCGGCGTTGACCGGCACGCTGTGGCCGGGAACGGTCGCCCGGTTCGTCGTGGAGACCCAGCGGTACCAGGGGATCTCCGACCGCCTGCAGGCCGAGGTCTTCCGCCGCCACGACCACATCGGCGGCTACTGCCTCACCGAGCTCACCGACGTCCCCCAGGAGCTCAACGGCGTGCTGGACCTGCACCGCCGGGCCAAGCGCATCGCGGTCGGCGAGACGGCGCGGGCCAACCAGGTGGTCCTGCCCATGCTCCAGCTCGACAGCCTGGTCGTCGCTCCGGGCGGCACGGTGCAGGCGCCGCTGCACCTGGCCAACGACGGCCCCCCGCTGGCCGACGTGCGGGTCGAGGCCCGCTTCGGCGAGTCGGAGCCGACGGTGAGCGTGGAGCAGCTGCTGCGCATCGACACCAGCGCCCTGCCGGCGGCGACCATCGAGGAGCGCTTCCGGGAGACGGTGTCCCACCTCAACCTGGGCGACGTCGGGGGCTGGTCGGCCTCGGCCCGCGGCCGGGTCGAGGTAGCCGCGCCCGAGGTGGCCGGGACCCATGACCTGCTCCTGCGACTGTTCTCGGGGACACGCCAGATCGCCGAGAACCGCTACCCGATCCATGTCGTCGTCGACCGCCAGGCCGCCGTTGCGGTGCGCCTGCTCGGCGGGGGGCAGACGGAGGCGGCGCTGGCCGCGGTAGGTGCGACGATCGACCCGGACGGCACGACTCTCGTCGGCGAGGACGCCCTCGACGCCGGCGCGGCGGCGGTGGTCGCCGAGCGGCTGGCCGCGGGCGGCGTGGTCGTCGTCCTGGCCCAGGACGCCTCCGCGGCCCTCTTCTACCCGGTCGAGGTGGCCCTCGAGGCGCTGACGTCGGTCTGGGGATCCACCGCCTTCCGCTTCACGACCGACCACGGCGCCATCCCCGCCCTTCCCCGGCGGGCCGTCCTGGTCGCCGAGGACTCGACGGTCCAGGCCGCCGACGTGGTCGCGAGCATCGGCGGGGGACCCTTCCCGGACACGCCGGTGGTCATCGCCTACAAGCCGGTCCCGGGCGCGCTGACCGGCACCGTTCTGGGCGCCCACGCGGTAGGGCCGGGCCGGCTGGTCTTCTGCCAGTACCGCCTGGCCGCGGGCGCAGCCGCCGGCGACCCCGCGGCCCGTGCCCTGCTGGGCGACGTGCTGCGATGGGCCATCGAGCCTCGGCCGGTGATGGCCAAGGCATCCACGGTCATGGACGACGGGCGAGCGGTCGTGTCCTACTCGTGGCGGTTCCAGGTCGCCCGCTGAACATGACCGAGCGCCGCTACGACCCGGTCACCGGCGAGTGGCGCATGTTCGCGAGCCGGCGCCAGGACCGCACGTTCCTGCCGCCGGACGAGTTCTGCCCGCTGTGCCCGACCCGACCCGGGCACCCACCGACCGACGTGCCCCTGCCCGCCTTCGACGTCGTGGTCTTCGAGAACCGGTTCCCGTCGCTGGTCGCCCATCCTCCGGACCCGGAGGTGGCCGGGTCGGACCTGTACCCCGTGGCGCCGTCCTTCGGCGCCAACGAGGTGGTCGTCTACTCCGACGACCACCACTGCGGGCTGACCCAGATGGGGGCGCCCCGCATCGCCCGCGTCGTCGAGGTCTGGGCCGACCGGTATGCGGAGCTGGGCGCCCGGCCCGACGTCGCCTACGTCTTCATCTTCGAGAACCGGGGCGTGGCCGTGGGCGTGACCCTGCACCATCCCCACGGCCAGATCTACGCCTACCCGGAGATCCCGCCCCGGGCCCGGCGCGAGCTCGACGTCGCCCTCGCCCACATCGCCGAGCGCGGGACCTGCGTCTTCTGCGACGTCGTGGCCCGCGAGCGGGCCGACGGGGTGCGGGTCGTGGCCCGCAACCGCAGCTTTCTCGCCTTCGTCCCGTTCGCGGCCCGGTTTCCCTACGAGATCCACGTGGCGTCCCTTCGCCACGCGGCCAGCCTCCTGGACCTCACCGACCCGGAGCGGCTGGCCCTCGCCGAGCTGCTGCACGACGTGCTGACCGGCTACGACCGCCTGTTCGGCTTCCCGCTGCCCTACGTCATGTCCATGCACCAGGCGCCCACCGACGACGGCGAGCACCAGCACGTCAGCCACTTCCACATCGAGTTCACGCCCCTGCACCGGACCGCCGAGAAGCTGAAGTACCTCGCGGGCTCGGAATTGGGTATGGGCGCCTTCATCAACGACACCGCGCCGGAGGAGACGGCCGCGCGCCTGCGGGCCGCCGTCGCCTCCCCAGGAGGAACGCCATGACCGACATCGACACCTCGACCGCCACCGACACGCTCGGCACCACCGATCTCGAGATCACCCGCGTCGGCCTGGGCGCGTGGGCCATCGGTGGTGGGGGTTGGCAGGGCGGCTGGGGCCCCCAGGACGACCGGGAGTCGATCGAGACGATCCGGCGGGCCGTCGACCTCGGCATCAACTGGATCGACACCGCGGCGGCATACGGTCTCGGCCACGCCGAGGTCGTCGTCGGCCGAGCCGTCGCCGACATGCCCGGGGACGAGCGGCCGCTGGTGTTCACCAAGTGCGGGCTGGTGTGGGAACCCGGGGGGACGACCGTGTCCAACGTGCTCTCGCCGGAGTCCATCCGCAGGGAGTGCGACGACTCCCTCCGCCGGCTCGGGGTGGAGGTCATCGACCTGCTCCAGATCCACTGGCCGGCGACCGACGGCACTCCGATCGAGGAGTCCTGGTCGACCATGGCCGCCCTCGTCGACGAGGGCAAGGTGCGCTACATCGGGGCCAGCAACTTCGACGTCGACCTGCTCGACGCGTGCGAGCGCGTGCGTCACGTCGACACCTTCCAGCCCGAGCTCAACCTGTTCGTCCGCGACGCGGCCGCCACCACCCTGCCGTGGTGCGAGGCGCACGGCACCGGCGTCATCGTCTACAGCCCGATGCGGTCGGGGCTGCTGACCGGGCGCTACACCCGGGAGCGGGCCGGGTCGCTGCCGGACGACGACTGGCGGTCCGGCCACCCCGACTTCCAGGAGCCCGGGTTGTCGACCAACCTGGCCGTCGTCGACCGCCTCCGCGCCATCGCCGACGAGCTCGGCTGCACCCTCCCCGAGCTGGCCGTGGCCTGGACCCTGGCGTGGCCCGCGGTGGGCGGGGCCATCGTCGGCGCTCGCCGCGCCGACCAGCTGGACGATTGGGTCGACGCCCCCGCCATCGAGCTCGACGACGCCCACCTGGACGAGATCGCCGCGCTGCTGGACGAGACGGGGGCCGGCGACGGTCCCACCCGGCCCGGCGCTGCGTAGCCTGTTCCGGTGAGCAAACCGGATGCGGACAGGTGGCGGGTCAAGCCGGGGACCGACGCCCATCTCGCCAAGATCGATACCGACAGCACCGACGGCGCGCCCGGCCACAAGAAGGACACCGAGGCCGTCTTCGACGACCTCCACGGGCAGCTGGCCGAGCTGCAGGAGCGGCTGTACGCCGAGGGCCAACGGTCGCTGCTGGTGGTCCTCCAGGCCATCGACGCCGGCGGCAAGGACGGGACGATCACCCACGTCTTCGGAGGGCTGAACCCGGCGGGGTGCCGGGTGGCGTCGTTCAAGGTGCCGTCGGAGGAGGAGCGCAGCCACGATTTCCTCTGGCGGGTTCACGCCAAGACGCCGGCGAAAGGGGAGGTGGTGGTCTTCAACCGCTCCCACTACGAGGACGTGCTCGTCGTGCGGGTCCACGACATCGTGCCCGAGGCCGTCTGGCGCCCGCGCTTCGACGCCATCAACGCCTTCGAGAAGACGCTGGCCGACGCCGGGACGCGCATCGTCAAGCTGTACCTGCACATCTCCAAGGAGGAGCAGGCCGAGCGCTTCCGGGCCCGGCTCGACGACCCCTCGAAGCGCTGGAAGTTCCACAAGGCGGACCTCGAGGAACGGGCCCGCTGGGACGACTACAGAGCTGCGTTCGAGGAGGCGATCAGCCGTACCTCCACCGAGTACGCCCCCTGGTTCGTCGTCCCGGCCGATCGCAAGTGGTACCGGAACTGGGCCGTCAGCCGAATCCTGATCGAGACGCTGGCCGACATGGATCCCCAGTACCCTCCGGCCGAGGATCTGGGCGGGTTGGAGATCGGGTGAGCATCGGAGCGGAGGCCGGGCGCTGACCCCATCGGGGCCGCAGGAGCGGCTGGCGACGTACCGGGCCAAGCGGGACTTCTCGGTGACGGCCGAGCCGGCCGGCTCGGCCACGCCCGCCCCGGCTCCATCGGGGAACCGCTTCGTCGTGCAGCGCCACCGGGCCCGCCACCTGCACTACGACCTGCGCCTGGAGATGGCCGGCGTGCTCGTCAGCTGGGCCGTGCCCCGGGGCCCGACCCTCGACCCCAAGGCCCGCCAGCTCGCCGTCCACGTCGAGGACCACCCCGTCGAGTACTTCGACTTCGAGGGGATCATCCCCAAGGGCGAGTACGGCGGGGGCGACGTGGTCGTCTGGGACTGGGGAACGTGGTCGCCGGGCAAGGACGAGGACCCGCTGGCGTCGATCGAGCACGGCGACCTGCACTTCGACCTTCACGGCGAGAAGCTGGCCGGGCGGTTCGTGCTGGTGCGCCGCGACCGGGACCGGTCCGGCAAGGAGCAGTGGCTGCTGCTCCACAAGCACGACGACTTCGCCGTCCCGGGCTGGGACCCAGAGGAGCACCCCCGCTCGGTGAAATCGGGGCTGACCAACGACGAGGTCGCCGCCGCGCCGGAGGCGCTGTGGCGAAGCGACCTGCCGGCGGCCGAGGCGTCCGTCGCTCTCGGGGACACGGCCCGCCCGGTGTGGGACGGGCCCGGCGACGAGGAGCTGGCCGCGCTCGACGCCCTGGGCACCGAAGGCGTCTGGGCCGTCCAGGGCCGGGAGCTGAAGCTCACGAACCTCGACAAGGTCCTGTTCCCGGGGCGCGACGGCGGACCGCCCGTCACCAAGCGGGAGGTGGTGCGCTACTACGCCGTCATCGCCCCCCGCATGCTCCCCTACCTGTACGACCGGCCCATCAACTCCCACCGGTTCCCCAACGGGGTGGACCGGCCCGGCTTCTGGCACAAGGAGGTGCCGACCCACGCGCCCAAGTGGTTGCAGCAGTGGCGCAATCCCGACGCCGACCGGGGCGAAACCACCTGTTATGCGGTGGTCGACAGCGTCCCCGCGCTGGTGTGGATGGCCAACTTCGGGTCGCTGGAGCTCCACGCGTGGACATCGCGGATCCCCGACGTCCACCGTCCGACCTGGGCGCTGATCGACGTCGACCCGGGCACCTCGAGCACGTTCCACGACGTGCTCGTCCTGAGCCGCCTCTACCGCACCGCGCTCGCGCACCTCGGTGTCGTCGGCATGCCGAAGGTGACCGGCCAGCGCGGCATCCAGATCTGGGTGCCCATCACGCCCGAGTACTCGTTCGAGCAGACCCGGACGTGGGTCGAGAAGGTGTCGCGCGCCGTGGGCCACACCGTTCCCGAGCTGATCAGCTGGGAGTGGCAGAAGGACCGGCGCCAGGGCCTCGCCCGGCTGGACTACACGCAGAACGCCATCAACAAGACGCTCGTCGCGCCGTTCAGCACCCGGCCCGCAGCCGGGGCGCCGGTCTCGGTGCCGATCCGATGGGACGACCTCGACGACACCGACCTGCGTCCGGACCGCTGGACGCTCCGGACGGTCCACCAGCGGCTCGAAGCGGCGGGCGACCCCTTGGCCCCGCTCGTCGGTCGCCATCAGCAACTCCCCAAGCTGTAGCCGGCCGGTGTGAGAACGTGACGATCGTGGCAGGAGAGCAGGATGAGCGACAGCAGCGAGCCGGCCCCCGAGGCGCACGGCGTCCACGGCAGCCAGCGCGACGACGGCAAGATGCAGGAAGAGCCGACGGATACCGACGGTGGTGACGAGGAGGCCTGGGCCGACGCCACCGACACCGGCGGGGACGCCACCTAGCGAGCAGCCGGGCGCGCCGATCAAGGAGCGCGCCGGGCGCTGGCACCCGGAGACGTTCACCTGCGCGTTCGAGGGACACGACGCGCCCGGCGCGCTGGTCCGCGAGGTCGGGCCCGACGACCGCCTCCTCGCCATGGTGACCGACGACGGCGTGCGCGTCGCGCGGTGCCTGCGCTGCGACGCCTGGGTCGTGGCCGACCCGGCCGACTTCGGCCGCGGCGGCGACCGGCTGCCGCCGCTGGCGCAGGTCGTCATCCCGCCACGGGGCAAGGCCCTCAAGGACGCCCTCGTCCTCAAGCTGATCGCGGTCGACCGCGGCATCCACGCGGTGGTCTTCGCCCTCCTCGCGACGATCGTGCTGGTCCTCGAGGTGCATCTGGCACCGGTCCAGGGTCAGGTGCGCCGATTCCTGGACGACACCCAGGCCGGGGTGGCCGGGACCGGCCAGGGCGCCAGCCGCTCGTTCTTCGTCCGTCAGCTCCAGCACATCGCCGACGTCCACCGCCACACCCTCATCGTGCTGCTCGTCACCGCGTCGATCTACGCCGTGCTCGAAGGCGCCGAGGCGGTCGGCCTGTGGCGTCAGCGCCGGTGGGCGGAGTACCTCACGGCCATCGCCACCGCCGGGTTCCTTCCCCTGGAGCTGCACGAGCTGGCCAGCAGGGTGACCGTCGGCCGGGTTCTCGCCCTCATCGTCAACCTGGCCGTGCTCGCCTACCTCCTGTGGGCCAAGCGGCTGTTCGGCATCCGGGGCGGGAGCCGCCAAGACGAGAAGGAGCGGCGGACGGCGGAGGTCCTGCCACCGCTGCCGGGCCAGTTCACCGGCGGCACGTCGGCCCGGGCGTAGGCCGGTCGGCGGTCAGCCGTCGATGCGGGAGATGGTGTTGTCCCCCGCGTTCGCCACCCAGACGTTGCTCCCCTCCACGGCGAAGGCGGCCGGCGTGAGCCCGACGCGCACCGTCCGGGTCGTCGCCATCGTCGCCACGTCGACCTTGGACACCGTGTTGTCGTTGGCGTCGGCGACCCACAGCGTCGCCCCGGCGAGCACCACCGCCTTGGCGTTGTTCCCGACCGTCGCCGTCCCCGCCACCTTGCCGCTCGCCGGGTCGACCCGGAAGACCATGGTGGTCATGCACTCGTCCTGGACCCAGACCGACGCGTCGTCCGCAGCCACGAAGTTCGGGCACCCGCCGGACGCGGCGTCGCCGGAAACGACGAGCTTCACGGGGTCGATGCGCGCCAGGGTGCTGTTGGCCGCGTCGCTCACCCACAGCACTCCGCCGCCGTAGGCCAGGTACCCCGGCTTGCCCCGGACGTGGACCTGGGTCAGCTCGTCGGTGGTCGGGTCGACCCGCACGACGACGCCGTCGTCGGGCAGCGACACCCACACCGCGCCGGCGGTCACCAGCACGTCCTGCGGCTTGCCGCCGAGGGGGATGGTGTCGGTGACCGCGTTCGTCGCCGGGTCGATCCGCGCCAGCTGGCTCGCCTCCTGGTCGGTCACCCAGACCGCGCCGGCGCCGAACGCCACCCGCCGGCTGTCGCCGACGTCGCCCACCCGGACCGCCTGCTTCACCTGGTTGGTCGACGGGTCGAAGCGGGTCACCCCGCTCGGGCCGGCCAGCCACAGCGAGCCGGCCCCGCTGGCCATGCTCACCACCGAGTCCTCGACGGCGAACGTCGGCACCTCGGGCTTGGCCGTCGGCCGCGACGGCTTGCCGTCGCCCTTCAGGCTGACGAAGGCGACCGCGGCCACCACGACCACCGCCACGGCCGCACCGGCTGCCACCAACCGCCGCTTCCGGCCCGCGCCGCCAACGTCGGCCGGCGCCGGCACGGCTGGGCTCGCGGCGACCGGGGCGGCGGGCGGCGCCGGCGCCGGTGCGACGGCGGCGGCGGCGGGCGGTGCCACGACCGGGGCTGCGGCCGCCGCCGGCGGCACGGTCGCGGGGCGTGGCGGACGGGCGCCGGTCGGTGCTGCGGGCACCTCCGGAGGGGCGGCGGCTTCGGGTACCCCGGCGGCGTGGAGGGCGGCGCCCAGGGCGACCGCGTGCTTGGGATGAACGTCGACCGCCACCGGTCGGCCCATCTCGGCCGCCACCAGTTGGCCGACGAGCGGGATCCGCGACGATCCGCCGACCAGCAGGACCGCCTTCACCTGTTCGGGCTCGACGCCGCCCGAGCGCAGCGTCCGGCTGAGCACCGACGTGGTCTCCGCCAGCGTCGGGCGGATCATGTCCTCGAACTCGGACCGGGTCAGGCGGATCTGGGTCTGCAGCGACGGCAGCACGACGGCCACCGACACCTCGGTGTCGTCGGACAGGCCCTCCTTGGCCGCAACGCACTCGGCCCGCAGCCGGGCCAGCGCCCCGAGCACCGCCGGGTCGGACGCATCCAGGTCGGCCAGCGCAGGGCCCACGAACGACACGACGTGGGCCAGCACGGCCTCGTCGAAGTCGATCCCGCCCAGCCGCTCGATCCCCTCGGCCAGGCCGAGCAGCTCGAACCCGCTGCCCGTGCGCCGCAGCGCGGCGGCGTCGAACGTCCCGCCGCCCAGGTCGTAGATGGCGACCACTTCGCCCGCGGCCATGCGCTCGGCCGACGCGTAGTGGACGGCCGCCGCCTCCGGCTCGCTCAGCAGGCGGGCGCCGACGAGCCCGGCGGCGCGCACGGCCTGGTCCAGCAGGTCGGTCTTGTACGGTCCCCAGTTGGCGGGATGGGTGACCGTCACCGCATCCGGCGGGCCGCCTTCCTGGGCGGTCACCAGTTCGGTGAGGTGGCGCAACAGCTGGACGCTCAGCCCGTCCGCCGACCAGGGCGACCCGCCGAGCAGGAGGGGTGTCGTGTCCCCGAAGCGCCGCTTGAACTCGCGAGCCACCCGTCCGGGATCCTGCAGCCCGCGCCGGGCCGCGGCTTCGCCGAACAGGAAGGTGCCGTCCTCGCGCAGGAACAGCACCGACGGGATCACCGAGGCGTTGTGCGAGAGCGCCACCATCTCGGCCCGTCCGTCGCGGGCGATCGCCGCGCCGGAGAACGTCGTGCCGAGGTCGAGGCCCAGTGCGTATCCCACGGCGCGGCGATTGTATCGAGGGCCGTCGCACGCCACTCTGGTGGGCGTGACCGCCGCCGATGACCTGGTCGCCCTGCTCGACGAGCTGGGCGACTCGTGCGCCGCCGCCGGTCGCGACGACCTCGGCCTGCGGATCCGGGCCCGACGAGGTCTGTTTGCCAACCCCGGCTTCTCGGTCGTGGTGGCCGGCGAGTTCAAGGCCGGCAAGAGCTCGCTCGTGAACGCGCTCCTCGGCGTCGACGTCTGCCCGGTCGACGACGACGTGGCCACGTCGGTCCCGATCGTCGTCCGGTACGCGCCTGCACCGACCCTGCGCGCCCGCCGCAGCCTCGACGACGACGACCAGGACTCCGTCGACCCGGGCGACGAGCAGGGCGCCATCGCCGGTGAGCCCGTCGACCGGCTGGGCGCCTACGCCACCGAGTCGGGCAACCCCGCCAACCGCGAGGGCGTGCGGGCCGTCGAAGTCGGCCTGCCTGCGGCCGTGCTGGCCGGCGGCCTGGTGCTGGTCGACACGCCGGGCGTCGGCGGCCTGGGTTCGGCGTACACGTCGGCGACGATGGCCGCGGTGGCCGTGGCCCATGCCGTGCTGTTCGTGTCCGACGCCTCCCAGGAGTACACCGCGCCGGAACTGGACTTCCTCGGCGCGGTGCGGGCCGCCTGCCCCGAGGTGGTCGCCGTCCTGAACAAGATCGACATCGTCCCCGACTGGAAGCGCATCCGCGACCTCGACGACGAGTGGCTGGAGCGAGCGGGCGTGGCGGGAGGCGTCGTCCCCACCTCGGCTCAGCTGGAGCTGCTGGGTTGTCGCCACAGCCGGTCGGACCTGCGCGACGAGTCGGGGATCGCCGAGGTCGTCACCCGACTCGACGGTGTCGCCGACGCGGTGCGCCGAGTCATGGCTGCGGCGGCCGTCGCCGACGCCCATGCGGTCGTGGCCCAGCTGGCGTCGCCCCTGCGGGCCGAGCACGACGCCTTGGCCGACCCGGCGGCGGTGATCGGGCCCCTGGAGCAGGTCCAGGAGCACGCCCGCGGGCTGACCGGCGACGGCGCCGAGTGGCTGGGCGCGCTGGAGGACGGGATGGTCGACCTCGAGGCGGAGCTCGACGAAGAGCTGGGCCGGCGCTTGAAGACGGTCCTGGCCGATACCGAGCGGACGGTCCGGGCCATCGACCCGGCCGCGGACTGGGACGGGTTCGAGGCGGCGCTGACCCGTCAGGTCAGCGGGGAGATCGCCGCGGTGTCGGCCCGGCTCACCGAGTCGGCCAACGCGCTGGCCACCCGGCTGGCCCAGGACTTCGCCGGGCACGAGACGGCGGTGGCCGCGCCGGTCACGCCGGTCGGAGAGCTGGCGTTCGCCGCCGACGGGCCGCTGGTGCTCGGCGCCGGCGCCACCCCGTGGCGGGGGGTGCTCGTCGACGCGGGGTGGGGCGGCCTGGAGGCGCTGGGCGTCCTCGGCAGCATCCTCACGTTCACGTCCATCAGCCTCTTCAACCCGTTCTCCCTGGTGATCGGCGCGTTCATCGGCGGCAAGACCTTGCGCGACTCCCGCCGCCGGGAGCTGGAGCGCCGCCGCGAGCAGGCGGTGGAGGCGGTCAACCGGTACGTCCAGGAGGCGACCCGGGCGGCCGACCGGGAGCTGAAGTCGACGACCAGGCGATTGCGCCGCGAGCTGCGGACCACGTACCAGCGCCGGGCCGACGCCCTCTACCGCTCGGCCCGTGAGTCGCTGGCCGCGGCAGAGAAGAGTCTCGGCGCCGACCCGGCCGGGCGCCAGGCCCGCAGTCGGCAGTTGGAGGCCCAGCTTGGTCGTCTCGACGCGCTCGACCGCCGCGCCGCGGCGCTGACGGCGGGCGGCCGATGACCGGGGACAGCGGCTTCGTCGGGCGCGTCGGCGCCGCACTCGACACCGCGGCCTCCGTCTACGCCGGGACGCCCGGCGAGGCCGGTGTGGCCGAGATTCGGGCCCGGCTCCACGGGCCACTGCGGGTCGCCATCGCCGGAAAGGTCAAGGCGGGAAAGTCCACGCTGCTGAACGCCCTCGTCGGCGAGGAGCTCGCACCGACCGACGCCGGCGAGTGCACGCAGGTGCCGTGGTGGTTCCACGACGGGCTGACCTACCGGGCGACGCTGCACCCGCGCGCCGGCCCGGCACGCCCGGCGCGGTTCGTCCGCGTCGACGGCGCCCTGGTTCTGGACCTCGACGATCTGGCCGCCGCCGACCTCGCCCGGATCGACGTCGAATGGCCGAGCCGCGCCTTGCGGACGATGACCCTGATCGACACGCCCGGCATCGCGTCGGCGACCCGGGCCCTCAGCGCGGCCGCCCTGCGGTTCTTCGCCGGCGACGGCGCTGACGGCGACGGCGCGGACGGCGACGGTGACGGCGCCGGCGGGGAGGGCGACGGCGGTGGGCGGGCCGGGCCGGCGGACGCGGTGCTGTACCTGATGCGCCATCTGCACGCGGCCGACATCGCCTTCCTGGAGTCGTTCCAGGACGACGGCTACGCCGACGCCACCCCGGTCAACACCATCGCCGTGTTGTCGCGCGCCGACGAGATCGGCGTCGGCCGCCTGGATGCGATGGAGTCGGCGGTCCGGGTCGCCGACCGCTACCGCGGCGACGGTCGGCTGCGCCGCCTGTGCCAGACCGTCGTGCCGGTGGCCGGCCTGCTGGCCCAGGCCGCGGCGACCCTGCGAGAGGACGAGTTCCGGCTCCTGCGCCAGCTGGTCGACCTGCCGCCGGCCGAGCTCGAGGAGCTGCTGCTGTCGGTCGACCGGTTCTCCGTGCGCCCGGGACCGGCCCCTCCGGCCGAGCGGCTCGCGCTTCTCCGCCGGTTCGGAATCTTCGGCACCCGGACCGCGGTGCAGCTGCTCCGGGAGGGCCAGGGCGCCACCGCACCGGCGCTGGCGACCGCCCTGCTGGCCGTCAGCCGCCTGGACGACCTGCGGGAGCTGCTGCGAGTGCAGTTCGCCGGTCGCCGCGACCTGCTCAAGGGGCGCGCTGCGCTGCTGGCGCTCGGCGCCCTCGTCCGTCGCTTTCCCGTCGCCGGCAGCGCCGGTGTCGCGGCCGACGTCGAGCGAATCCAATCCAGCGCCCACGAGCTGGTCGAGATCCGGCTGCTCAACGCGCTGCGAACCGGGGAGGTCACGCTCAGAGCCGAGCAGGAGGCCGAGGCCGTCCGCCTCCTCGGCGCCGACGGGACCGACCCGCGTGCCCGCCTCGGCCTCTCGCCGGCCGCACCCGACGCCGATGTGACCGCCGCCTTCGCAGACGTCCTCGCCCGCTGGCAACGCCTGGCCGAGAACCCGATCGCCACCGGCGAGGCGGTCGACGCGGCGCGGGTGCTGATACGGACCTGCGAGGCCCTCGCCGCGTCCATTCCGACCGCGCCGGCGCCTGCTCAGCCCGGCGACCTACCTCAGACCGGCATCAGCCGTCGATCTTGACGGTGCCCAGCACGGCGTTGACCACCGGAAGCAGCGCGGCCCGGCCGGTGTGGCTGCCCAGGACGACGTAGAGGCAGAACGCCCGTCCCCCGGAGGAGAAGAAGTACTGGGCCGCTGTCCGACCCGGGATGGCACGCGGCATCGCCGTCGGGCTGAACGCGTCGGCGGTCACCGCCGTCGGCATGCCGTCGTTGGCGAACAGGCCGGCGCCGGCGCTGGCCGGGTCGAACTCGATCAGGGTGACCAGCATGTCGGTGGGCTGCATCTGCTCCACGGCGGCGGTGGCGTAGTCGCCGATGTTCGGTGGCAGGGCGAAGCTGGCGGCGTGCATGCCCCGGCGGGTGACGACGCCCGGCTCGGCCTGGCGTTGGTAGATGCGACCGTCCCATCCGTCCGGGAGGTCGATCTGCAGTCCGGCACGCGAAAGTGTGTCCACGACGACTCCTAGTGTGCGATGGCGGCGGCGCTGGCGGTGACGAGGACCAGGGCTTGGACGGCGAGGCCGGCCCGCTGCGACGCCGGCCGCCAGCCCTGCATGCGCCGGAGGGCGGATCGGAGCTGCTCCGGCCGCCGGACGCGGGCCACCCCGAGGATGACCAGCGCCCGAGCCAGGCCGAACGTGGCGCCGACGACGGCGCCTCCGCCCGCGGAGCTCGCGAGGAGCGCCAGGCCCAGGGCGAGGTAGACGGCCGCCGTGTCGACGATGGTGACCACGCCCAGGCCGAGCTGGAAGCCGAAGCCCACGCCGACGACCCAGCCCCGATAGCGGTCGAGCCAGTCCTTGTCGACCTGGCGGTGGACGGTCGGCAGCTGCAGGCCGCCCAGGTGGAGGTCGAAGGCCAGGCCGACGGCGCACAGCAGCACGACTGCGGCGGCAGTCCACAGTGCCGGCAGGCCCAGCATGCCGCCCAGGCCGCCGAGGGCACCGCCGAGCAACGTGGCGGCCACCGTCGACCCGAGGACGTAGGCCGACACGGTCACGCCCCACCGTCGCTTTCTCGCCCGCTCCCCGAGCGGATGGATGCTGGCCAGCATCGACTCCCCTCAGGGGGACCAGGTGGAGCGGACGGCGGCGGCGAGGGCCACGCACATGCCGGTCGCCACGACCAGCCAGGACGGCACGGCGGCTACTTCTCCGTCGCGGCCGGAGTGGGGTACAGGCTCTCGTGCCCGGGGTGGATGCCGGCCTGCAGCAGCTCACGGTCGGCCCGGGCCTCGCCACCGCCCCGGGCGACGGCGTCGTCGGCCAGCGCCTGCGACCACAGCGAGACGACTTGGGCCCACGTCTGGGCCGAGCCCTCGCCCACGATGCGCCCGGACGGGCCGTCGACGTAGACGAAGTACGGCGTGTGCGGGACCTTGTAGTCGACCCACGCCTCGGTCGACATCACGACGGGGAGGGCGGTCGGCGCCAGCTCGCGGATTCGCGACTGGCTCTCCGAGTCGGGCGACTTGGTGACCACGACCAGCCGCGCGCCACCGGGGACGGCCAGGCGGTCCGTGCCGCCGAACGTCTCCCAGAAACTGCCGCAGGTCAGGCAGCCGCTGGAGAGGAAGGCCAGCACGGTGCTCTGGCGGGCGCCGACGACGCCGATGCGCGCCGCCTCGTCGGTCGGCGTGGTGCCGGAGACGTCGAAGGCGGTGGCCGACGAGCGGCGGACCGGCGTGGGTACGGGGCTGGTCACGCCGGCGGCGGCGGCCACGTCGGGATCGAGACCGGCGCCCATCTGGTGCAGGACGCGGAGGATTTCGGCGTGGCTGCGCAGGAGCCCGACGACGAGGAGGCCGAGCAGCACGATGGCCACCGCCTCGATGGTGACGACCGCAGCCATGTCAGACGGTCTGGCGCCGCCAGCGCTGGTTCGGCCCGCCGTTCCAGGGCCACTGGATCACGCCCGCGCCGTCGGCGGTGGACAGGCCGGCCACGTCGAGGACCTTGCCGCTATGGCCGGCGGTGAACCGGAACGTTCCGTCGTCGAGGCTTTCCATGTTCCAGCGCTGGTTCGGCCCGCCGTTCCACGGCCACTGGACCACGCCGGCGCCGTCGGCGGTGGACGCACCGGCCACGTCGAGCACCTTGCCGCTGTGACCGGCGACGAGGCGGACGTTGCCGTCGCCCAGCGCCTCGACCGACCACCGCTGGTTGGTCCCGCCGTTCGGAGGCCAGACGATCACGCCCGCGCCGTCGGCCCTGGAGACGCCGGCGACGTCGAGGGCCTTGCCGTCGTGGCTAACGGTGATCCGGTCCCCGAGCACCGGCGGGGCTTGGGGGGGCGGGGCTGTGGCGGGAGGGCCGACCGGCGGCGGCGCGGGCGCGGGCGCGTTCGGGTTACAGGTGGACGTGTGGTTGGCGGTGGAGTCGTCCCACAACGTGGTGCTGTCGCAGTTGAACAACTCGTACGGGGGCGTGCAGGTGACGACCCGGCAGGCGATGGCGCCGTAGCAGTCGATCTGCTGGTTGCACTGGCCGTAGCGGAACACGTTGCAGCACGCCCGCCGGTTGCCGCAGTCGTCGCCGGCGCAGCCGCACGAGCAGGCGCCCGACCCGCACCGGGCGTTGCAGTCGGTGTAGTAGCGGGGCCCGTCGCAGAAGTCGGACCCGTCGGCCCGCCACCACCCGGCCTCGAACGTGCCGGGCGGGCAGGCGTTCTTGCCGTCGTTCACCGCGCAGCAGAACTCGGTGTACCCGTCGCAGCAGGCCGACCCGCAGTTGCAGTCCGAGCCGGCGCACCCGCAGATGGCGGCGTAGGCGGTGCCCGGTCGGAGCAGGTACCGCATCGGGGCGACGGCGAGGGCGGTGCCGGCCAGCGCCCCCCGCACGAGAAAGCCGCGCCGTGACGTCCTGGACTGCAGGACGGCGGAGCTCTTCTCGGCCAGCCACTGGCTCATGGGGCCACCGTCGTTGCACGGGCGTCGCTGCCGAGCAACTGGGGCACGAGGGTGAGGGCGACGTACGCGAACCACGTCGTCGCCGCGGCCAGGACGAGGAACACGCCCCGGAGCAGCAGCGAAGCGTCGAGCCGCCCGAGGTCGGCCAGGGCGGCGCCGTGGGGCGCGGCGACCGCGACGGCGGCGGCGACGGCGACCGCGGCCAGGTTGAGGGCGAGGTGCCCGTAGGTCGGCGGGGTGTCCTCGACGCCGAAGCACCCGCACGACGACAGGGCGACGTTGCGCCGGAGGGCGGCGAGCACGAAGCCGGCAAAGGCGAGGTAGGAGGCGGCCACGGCCACGGCGAACGGGCGGCTGGCCCACGCCAGCGCGCCGGCGGCGACGAAGACCTCGAGGGCGGCGCCGGCTCTCACGAGGGCGGGCGACGAGGGCAGGCCCATCTCGGCCAAGGCCCTGGCCGTGGTCGCCGGGCGGCCGACCTTCAGGGCCCCGCCGACCCCCACGAGCGCGGCGATCACGATGAAGGGGCCCGCCAGCGCTACCACGAGCGGTCAGTATAAGAGGCGGTGCCGGCGGTCACGGCAGGGGCGCGACGAGGGTGAACTGGTTCTCGGAGACGCTGACCTGAATGTGCCCGGCCGAACCGGGGGCGGCCGCGGTGTCGACCGACGGGCTCGTCCCGTTGAACACCACCGACCCGCCCGGGGCGATGGCCGCCACCTTCGGGGTGAACGTGCACGCGCCGGACGGGTCCCGGACGAGCACCTGGGCCGGTTTCGCTCCCGCGGCGGTGGTGGTCATCTCGATCCGCAGCGGCGGGAAGGGGGCCGACTTGTCGTTGGCCTCGTTGGCGACGATCAGCGTCACCGGCACGAAGCTGCGTCCGGCGGCCGCGGTCCCGGGGCAGTCCTGGCCGCCGGTGGCGGAGCGGACGCCGAGGGCCAGGGTCACCTTGTACCGGCCGTCGGTCGTCGTCAGCTCGCCGGAGTAGCTGTGACCGGCGACGGTGACCGTGGTCGTCGGCGCGGGCAGAGCAGCCGTCGTCGTGGTGCTCGTGCCCGCGGCCTGGCTCGGACCGGTCACTGTCGGCGAGTCGCCGCAGGCGACCAGGAGGGCGCCGACGACGGCCATGCCGGCAAAGACGCTCCGCCTGTTCGCTCGATGTCCGATGCCGGCAGCGTAACGCCGCCGGCACCTGCCGGCTCAGGCCCGATCAGGCGACGCCGGCGTCGGCGCGCTCCGACGGTCGCCGGGCCGCCTGCAGCAGCAGGGCACCCGTGACCAGGGCCAGCGCGCCCGCTGCGGCGAGCGGAACACTGTCCGAGCCGGTGAGGGCCAGACTCGAGGTCGTCGGACGGGCCACCGCCGCGGTCGGGGTGCTGCTCGTCGCGCCACCGCTCACCGTCGGGGTGGCGATACGGGCGACGGTGGTGGTCTGCGTGGCCGTCGTCGGGCACGGGCCCCCGGAGGCGGTCGAAAGGTTCACCGCGGTGGAGCAGCCCGATGCGGTCGAGCCGTTGGCCGCGGCCGCGCCGCCGGAGCTGGTCGAGCCGGTGACGGCCGTCCCGCTACCCGAGCAGACGGAGTCGTTGGTCGCCACGCAGGTCCCGGATGCGACCGAGCCGCCGGTGGCGAGGGCACCTCCGCTGGTCTGGCTGGTCGTCTGGGCGCCGGCCGGGCCGGCCAGTAGGAGGAGGGCTCCGGCCATGCCGGCCAGCAGCGCCCCCAGCGTCGTCGCCCGTCGGTTCGTCGTTGCCATGTTGGTGGTCCTTCTCCTCGCTTCGGATGGTTGCCGCCGTCCTACCCTGAGCAACGCCGAAAGACTCCTGAAGCCTGTTGGTCCGCCGGGTCAGCCCTCGGCGGCGGAGGAGGGTTCGTGGCCCGACTGCACGATCGCCGGTACCCCGCTCTCGGCGAGGGCCAGCGCCGTCTCGAGCGTCACCCGGCAGACGTTCGGCAGCCGGTGGCCGACCCCGACGACGGTGCAGTCGGCGCCCTCGTCGGTGACCACGATCCGCACCCAGCTGACCCGCCGCATCCCCGTCTCCCGAACCGCCGCCCGCAGTGTCGAAGGAGTACCGATCACCCTTCGTAAGGTACCCCTAACCTCCGCTGACGACAACGTCGTACCCGTCCCCGGGTACCACCCGTCGCCCATGGACCTTCCTCGCCCCGGTGCAGCTACGACGCGAGCGGACGCCTGCCGACCGAGTGCGACGGTCGCCGACCGCGCTCGGGCAGTCGCCGGCCGGGCGTAGGCTCCTTGGGCGGTGCCGAACCACCGCGTGCCGCCGAAGAGGGCGAGACGAATTGGGCGAGTCGGAGACCGAGGGCGATGACGTCTCTGGGGCGTTTGACAACGACCTGACCGCACATCGGCTGTGGGAGTCGTCGGAGAGCCAGCCGGACGGGGGCGAGGAGGCGCTTTCCGACCCGTTCCCACCGCCGCCCGAGGTCGACGATCTCGTGCTCTCGCTGCCCGACGACCTGTGGGGACCCGGAGTCTCCTCCGATCCCCTGGACGGAACGGCGGTCATCGAACCGATCGGCGCCGAGAGCTTCGACTGGGACGCCACCGACCCCGGGCCCGGCCAGGAAGCCGAACCGGCGCTCCTCGACTTCGCCTGGGACGCACCCGGACCGTCGCAGGCCATAGCGCTCGAGGCGGACTCAGGTGCTGCGATGCCCGACGACGTGGGCGGCGCCGTCGTCCCACACGACGAGCAGGGAGCGGCAAAGCCCCCGCCCAGGCTGGTCGACCCGGCCGTCGGCGCGTCGGCGAAGCACTGGCATCTCGAGCTGGCGCATCAGTTCCGGGGAGGCCGCGGCCTCGTGGTCGCACTCGTTGTCGTCGTCGTTGCCGCATTCGGGATCCGAACCTTGGGACACGGATCGTCGCGACAGGTCAAGACCTCGGCCCCCCGGGTGGGCGTCACCGCGATCACAACCACTGTCGTCACCGATGGGCCGAGCACCTCGACCCCCTCGGTCTCGTCGGTCCCCCCGACCGATCCGCCGGCCCCCGCTCCGGACCCGACGGACCCGCCGACGACGGATGCAACCCCGGCCCCGCCCGCCCCGGACGCGGGCGCCCCGGCGGCGCCGAGTCCGAGGTCCGCGTCCTCGCCGTCCCCGGCGACGACAGCGGCAAGATCGCCGGCCACGACGAACCGGCCGGCGCCGTCACCGCCCGCCGCAGATCCTCCGGCAACGGCTCCTGCGGCGACGGCCCCTCCGGCGACGGCTCCCGCGCCGACCGATCCCCCGCCCACCGATCCGCCCGCGTCCGTTGCCCGCCCGCGACCGACGACACCGAGCACCGACCCGGCGACGACCACGACGGTGGTGACGGACACAGGCACGTCGACGTGCTCTCCTCTCATCCCTGCGGGACGGCCGCTTGCCTGCCCGTCTTCGCCCTAGCGCCGGCATCGGGGCTCCTGCGCGAGCGAGCGGGTCGCCGGCTGGGCGCCAACTGGCAATGACGCGGCCGCGCCGGACGGATCGCGGCTCACGCCGGCATGCACACCTCGCCGCAGAGCCTTGTGTCGGAGAGGGGACTTGAACCCCTACGCCCTATTCGGGCACCAGGCCCTCAACCTGGCGCGTCTGCCTATTCCGCCACTCCGACTGGCGGGACCACTCTACCGGCCCGAGCCGACCCGCACCTTGGTGGCGTCGAACGTGCCGAGTCCGTTGACCACCAGGCCGCTCACGCGGGCCGACGAGACGGACTGGAACTGGAACTGGGCGACCGGGATGATCGGCATCTGGTCGAGGACCAGGTTCTCGGCGGCCTGGTAGGCGCTGATCCGCTTGGCGTCGTCGGGCTCGGCCCGGCCGTTCTTCAGGGTGTTGTCGACGGGCGTGGACGAGAAGCCGGTGATGTTGTCCCGGAGGCCGGTCTCGAACAGCGGGGTGAGGAAGGCATCGGCCGTCGGGTAGGCGCCGATCCAGCCCAGCCGGAACAGTTCCTGCTGGCCGCTGATGGCGAAGCGCAGGTAGTCGGCGTACGTGTGCGGGCGGAGCTGGGACGGGATCCCGACGTCCTGGAGGTTGGACTGCATGGCCTGGGCGACGGCCCGCTGGGTCCCGTCGTCGTCGAAGTCGATCATGATCTCGGGCACGGGCTTGCCGGCCGGGAAGGCGGCGGCGACGAGAGCCCGGGCCTTCGCCGGATCGTGGGCACACCGGTCACCGCAGGCGTTGGGCTGGGCGCCGGGCACCCCCTGGGGGATGAGCCCGTTGAGCACGTCCGCCGACGGGCCGTAGACCACCCGGACGATGGCGTCGCGGTCGATGGCGGCCATGATGGCCTGGCGGAACCGGACGTCGGCGAACTTGGGGTTCTTCAGGTTGAACCCGTAGAACAGCTCGCCGAGATAGGGCTTGGCGCCGGCCGGGCCTTGGCGCTCGGCCACCTGCTCCACCTGATCGGGCGGAACCGACGTCCAGTCCAGTTGGCCGGCGACGAACGCGTTGTAGGCGGTCTCCGCGTCCTGCTCCAGGTAGACGTCGACCGCCCGCAAGGGCACGGCCACCGGGCTGGGGACGGGGACGAGGTGCAGCAGGTCGTCCCGGCGGCTCTGGAGCATGAACGGCCCGCTTCCCACCGGCTGGGTGGCGAAGCTGGGCGACTCGGCGTTCACCGCCTCCTTGGGCACCACGCCGAACGTGGGATGCCCGAGGACGGCCGGCAGCGAGGACATGGGCTGGTCGAGCTCGATGTGGACGACGTCGGACGCAGGGGTGGTGACGCCGGCGAGGCTGTCGGTCTTGCCGTCGACGTTGACGGCCTTGAAGCCGGTCACCGTCTCCAGCTGGGCCGCGGCCGGCGACGACGAGCCCTTCTTGGCGATGCGGTCGAGGGTGAACTTCACGTCGGCAGGGGTGACGGCCCTGCCGTTGGCGAACGTGGCTCCCGGGCGGATGGTGAAGTCCCACTTGCGCTGGTCGGCGCTGGACGTCCACTTGGCCGCCAGGGCGGGCAGGACCGTGAGGGTGTCCGGGTCGTAGGCGGTGAGGCCGTCGAAGAGCTGGTCGGCGACCAACAGCTCCCCGGGCGTACGGGCCTGGGCCGGATCGAGCGATTCGGGGCGCTCGATGCCCACTCGCAGGACGCCCGGAGGCGGCTCATCGGCGCCCCGGCGGACGGCGGCGGCCGAGTGGGACGACGAGCAGGCGGCCGCGAGCAGCAACAGCGCCGCAGCCGACGCCCGCAGCCGCATGAAGTGGGGCGCTATGCCGCCTGGAGCCGGATGGCGAGGATCGTCGTCGTGAAGGCGAAGATGACGGCGATCGACACCGTGATGCGGTCGAGGTTCTTCTCGACCACGGTGGACCCGGCCGACGCCGCGCCCATGCCCCCACCGAACATGTCGGACAGCCCGCCGCCCCGGCCGCTGTGGAGCAGGACCAGTACGACGAGGAGGAGGGACACCGCGACGTGGATGACCATGACGACTGCCGTCAGCATGTCGGCAAGGTTACCCGGCGAGTCGGTACTGCACGATTCGGGCGAATTCGTCCGGGTCCAGGCTGGCGCCGCCGACGAGCGCGCCGTCGATGTCGGGCTGGGCCATGAGCTCGGCGATGTTGGTCGCCTTGACCGAGCCCCCGTACTGGATCCGGATGTGGCCGGCCACCTCGTCGCCGAACAGGCCGGCCGCGACCCGCCGGATGAGGCCGATGGTGGCCTGGGCGTCGTCGGGCGTGGCCGTCCGGCCGGTGCCGATGGCCCAGATCGGCTCGTAGGCGATGACCAGGCTGGACACCTGCTCGGCCGGGAGGCCGCGGATACCCGCCTCGACCTGCCCGCTGACCTTGGCCTCGGTCGCGGCGGACTCCCGCTCCTCCAAGGTCTCGCCCACGCACAGGATGGGCGTCATGCCGCCGCCGAACACCGCCTCCAGCTTGCGCCGAACCTCCACGTCGGTCTCCCCGAACAGCTCGCGGCGCTCGGAGTGGCCGACGATGACGTAGCCGACGTCGAGCTTGGCCAGCATGGGGACGCTGATCTCGCCGGTCATGGCCCCCTTGGGGTCCCAGTGGCAGTTCTGGGCGCCCAGGGCGATGGGAATGCGCTGGTCGTCGAGCAGGAGCTGGATGGACCGCAGGGCGGTGAAGGGGGGGTGGACCGACACGTCCACCCCGGCGTAGTCCTCCGACGTCAGGCGGTACGAGAGCTTCTGCACCACCTGGATGGCCTCCAGGTGGTTGTGGTGCATCTTCCAGTTGCCACTGATGAGCGGGCGGCGCTCAGTGGGCATTCGGTGCCTTCCGCAAGGCGGCCAGGCCGGGGAGGTCGCCCTTCTCGATCAGCTCCAGCGACGCTCCACCTCCCGTCGACACGTGGTCGATCCGCAGGTCGAGTCCGAACTTTGCGACGGCCGCGGCGCTGTCGCCCCCACCGACCACGGTGAAGCCGTGGGAGTCGGCGACGGCCTCGGCCACCATGACGGTCCCCTCCTGGAACCGTGGATCCTCGAACATGCCCATGGGGCCGTTCCACAAGATCGTCCCGGCCGTCTCCAGCGGGGTGATGAACGCCAGCGTGGTCTCCGGGCCGATGTCGAGGCCCTTCCAACCGTCCGGGATGTCGCCGCGGAAGACCTCGACCTCGTCGCCGGGCCCGAGGGCCACCACATCGGTGGGGATCATCAGCTTGTGGCCGCCGGGTCCCTCGAGGAAGCGCTTGCAGGCGTCGACCCAGTCGGGCTCGACCAGCGAGTCGCCGATGGTCAGCCCCTGGGCCCGCATGAACGTGAAGCACATGGCCCCGCCGATGGCCAGGTGGTCGACCTTGTCGATCAGAGCCTCGATGACCCCCATCTTCGAGCTGACCTTCGACCCGCCCAGGATGGCGACGAAAGGGTGCATGGGCCGGTCGAGCAGCCCGCCGAGGACCTCGACCTCCTTGGCCAGGAGCCGTCCGGCCGCGCTGGGCAGCCGGGCCGGTGGCCCCACGACCGACGCATGGGCCCGGTGCGACGCCCCGAAGGCGTCGTTGACGTACAGGTCGAAGCCGTCGACCAGCTGGTCGACGAAGGCCGGGTCGTTGGCCTCCTCGCCCGGGTCGAAGCGCAAATTCTCCATCAGTTCCACGCCCGGCGCGAGCGAGTTCAGGCGCTCGCGGACCGGGTCCATGGAGAACTTCTGGTCGGGCTTGCCCTCCGGCCGGCCCAGGTGGCTGCAGGCGGTGACGGACGCGCCGTGCTCCTGCAGCCACTGGATCGTCGGGAGGGCGGCCGTGATGCGCAGGTCGTCGTCGATGCGGCCGTCGGTGATCGGGACGTTGAAGTCGGCCCGCAGCAACACCTTCTTGCCCGACGGATCGGGCAGATCCTCGAGGACCGGGAGGGTCATCGATCCGTCGTCGGGCGACGGCGCGCCGACGGAGGCCCGACCGGCCCGCGCTCCTGCGCGGCGCTCTGAGGCCCGCTCACGCCTGGTTGGCGGCGCCGACGATACGGGCGAGGTCGACCAGGCGGTTCGAGTACCCCCACTCGTTGTCGTACCAGCCGAACACCTTCACCAGGCTGCCCATGGCCATGGTCGAGCCGGGGCTGAACGTGCACGAGGCCGGCGAGCCGACGATGTCGGACGACACGATCTGGTCCTCGGTGTAGACGAGCACGTTGGCCAGGGGGCCGCTCTCCGACGCCGACTTGAAGGCCTGGTTGACCTCCTCAACGGTGGTCTCACGGCCGAGGATGGCGGTGAAGTCGGTGATGGAGACGTCCTGTACGGGCACGCGCAGGGCGGTGCCGTCCAGCTTGCCCTTCATGGCCTCGAGCACGAGGGACGTGGCCCGGGCCGCCCCGGTGGAGTTGGGGACGATGTTCTGGGCTGCGGCCCGCATGCGGCGCAGGTCACCGCTCTTGTTGACCACGTCGAGGAGCGCCTGGTCGTTGGTGTAGGCGTGGACCGTCGTCATGAGGCCCTTCTCGACGCCGAAGGCGTCGTCGAGCACCTTGACCATCGGTACGAAGCAGTTCGTGGTGCACGAGGCGTTCGACATCACCTTGTGGGTCCCCGGGTCGAACGTGTCGTCGTTCACGCCCACGACGAAGGTGGCGTCGACGTTGGTGGCCGGGGCGGAGATGATGACGCGGGGCGCCCCGGCCTCGATGTGGGCGCCGGCCTTCTGGCCGTCGGTGAAGAAGCCGGTGGACTCGACGACGACGTCGACCCCCACGTCACCCCAGGGGAGCGCCTTGGGGTCGGACTCGCTGAAGACCTTGACGATCCTGCCCCCGACGTGGAATCCGTCGTCGGCCACCTCGACCGAGTCGCCGAAGCGGCCGTGGGTCGAGTCGTACTTGAGAAGGTGCGCGTTGATCGACGGAGACGTGAGGTCGTTGATGGCTACGACCTCGACGTCACCTCGCTGGTGCGCAGCCCGAAAGAAAATCCGACCGATACGACCGAAGCCGTTGATGCCGACACGCACTGCCATACGGGTCCCCCTTGGCTGATTTGATCTTCCCTACGCGAGCAAATCCTCGAGCGCGGCCGCCAGCAGAGCTGGGTCGTGAGCCGCCCCATCGGGGCGGGCCACCGGTCGCTGGACGCACTCTACGTCGAGCCGGCCCTCGGGGAGCGAGCCTGGGTGACACAGCACGACGTCGATGTCCAATCCGTGGGCCCGCAGCGCGTCGACGTGGGCGGCCACGTCGTACCCGGCGGTTTCCGGCAGCTGGGGTCGGAGGTTGCAGACGTAGACCTTGCGCCCGGGGGTCGAGGCGAGCGCGTCGCGCACGTCGCCGACCACGACGACGGCCAGGACGCTGGTGAACAGCGACCCCGGTCCGATGACGACCTGGTCGGCCCGGGCCAGCGCATCGAGGGCCGCGGCGGGCGACTGGGCGTCGGCCGGGACCAGCGACACGCCGGCGATCCCCTCCGAGCTGCCGACGGCCACCTGCCCGATGATGGAGTCGGCCCCGTGGTCGCCCTCGCCCCGGATGACCGCCTTGAGCACGACCGGCTCGGTCGTGGCGGGCACCACCCGGCCGACGGCGCCGAGCAGCCGGCCCGCCTCGGCCAGCGCCTGCTCGAAGTCACCCGTCGACGCGGCCAGGCCGGCCAGGACCAGGTTGCCGA
>DATASA010000172.1:0-10560 GCA_036269435.1 Acidimicrobiales bacterium
CGATACCGCCGGGGGATGAAAAGCCACCGCCGGGTCACTGGCTGCCGCCCACCGGCGAACCGCTCGACCCGTGGGCGATCTACTTCAACAATCCGGTGGCGCTGCCCGCCTGACCCGGCCCCGCCATCGGTCGGCTCGGCGTGAACCGCACCCGCAGCTCGGTGACGCCCCGGATCACGTAGTGGTCGCGGTAGGCCGGCTCGGCGGTGGCCAGCTCCAGCCCGGGAAGTCGCCGCAGCAGGGTCTCGAAGGCGATCTGGCCTTCCAGCCGGGCCAGCGCCGCCCCCAGGCAGAAGTGGGGGCCGCCGCCGAAGCCCAGGTGGCGGTTGGGCGTGCGGGCGACGTCGAGCCGATCGGGATCGGGGAACTGCTCGTGGTCGCGATTGGCCGCCCCCAGGATGGCGACGGCCTGCTCACCCGCCCGGATGGTCTCGCCTCCGATCTCGACGTCGGTGGTGGCGATGCGGGCGGTCACGTGGACGGGGCCGTCGTAGCGCAGCAGCTCCTCGACGCCGGTCCGCACCAGCGACGGCTGCGCGCGCAGGCGGGCCAGCTGGTCCGGGTGCCGGAGCAGGGCGAGCGTGCCGTTGCCGATCAGGTTCATGGTGGTCTCGAACCCGGCGACGAACAGCAGCGTCGCCGTGCTGAGCAGCTCGGCGTGGGTGAGCTTGTCCCCCGCCGATTCGGCCGCGAGCAGGGCCGAGAGCAGATCCTCACGGGGCTGGCGGCGCCGCTCGTCGACCAGGTCGGTGAAGTACTGGAACAGGTACATCCCGGCGACCATGCCCCGGTCCATCGCCGCCTGGTCGAGGTAGCCGTCGAGCATGCGGGACGCGTCGGCGGACCAGGCCTTGAACTTCTCCCGATCCGCCGCCGGCACGCCGAGCAGCTCGCAGATGACCACGGTGGGCAGGGGGTAGGCCAGGTCGCCCAGAACGTCCATCTCTCCCGTGTGCACCACCGCGTCGAGCAGCTCGTCGACCAAGAGCTGGATGCGGGGCCGCAGCGACTCCACCATCCGCGGCGTGAACGCCTGGCTGACGAGGGACCGCAGCCGGGTGTGATCGGGCGGGTCGAGGAACATCATCAGGCTCGAGCCGACCTGGCGGATCGGCCCCATGGCCGCTGGATCGGGCCCGGCGGTGAGTTTCGCCGGGTTGGTGCTGAAACGGGGATCCCGGAGCAGCGCGGCCGAATGGTCGTAGCGGGTCAGCACCCAGCTGCCGTCCGGCGCGTGGTGGACCGGCTCCCGCTCGCGGATGAACGCGTAGATGGGGTACGGGTCGGCCCGGTTCTCGGGCAGCATGGGGCTGCTGAGGTTGGCCTCGGCCAGGGCGCCAGCCAGATCCGGAACGGCCATGGACCCAGGTAACCACAGGGAGGAAGCCAATCGGGCCGCGAAGGGATGTGACGACCGCCCCGCCGGGCCGGTCGGCGACCCCCTGGGTCGGGGCGCGCCTGGCCGCCGCCGTGGTCGCCGGCATGCTGCTGGCGGCCAGCCTGCCGCCGTGGCCGGTCGCCACCGGGGCGTGGCCACTCGGGCTGATCGGTGCCGCCGTCCTCTATGCGGCGACCGAGGGCGCCGCGGGGCGCGCCCGCCTGGCGTGCGGGCTGGCCGCCGGGCTCGGGCTGTACGTGCCGGGCCTGTGGTGGATGCGGGACTTCAGCCTCCCGGGCTACCTGGTGGCGACGGTGGTGGAAGCCGGGTTCCTGGCCGCCGGCGCCGCGCTCGTGCCGGGCCGAGCCGGCTGGCGGCGGGCGCTCGCCTTCCCGGCCGCGCTGGTCCTGGTCGAGGCGGTGCGGGGGGCGTGGCCCTTCGGAGGCCTGCCCATCTCCGGCATCGACCTCGGCCAGGTCGGCGGGCCACTGGCCGGCGCCGCCCGCCTGGGCGGGCGGCTTCTCCTGGTCGCCCTGGTCGGCGCCGGCGGCGTGGCTCTGGCCGAGGCCGCCCGTCGCCGGTGGCAGGCCGCGTCGGTGGCGATCGGGGTGGTCGTCCTCGTCGGGGCGGCCGGCGCGGTCGCTCCCGACGGCCGGCCCGACGGCCGCCTTTCGGTGGCCACCGTCCAGGGCGGCGGGCCGCGGGGCGTCCGCGCCATCCTCCGTGACCCCGGGCCGGTGTTCGACCGCCAGATTCAGGCCACGGCCGGCGTGAACGCCCCGATCGACCTGGTCCTGTGGCCGGAGGACGTGGTCGACGTCGAGGCCCCGGTGGCGACCACGCCGGAGGCGACGGAGCTGGCCACGCTTGCCCGGTCGCTCGGGACCACCCTGGTGGCCGGCGTGGTGGAGGACGTCGGCGGTGTCCGCTTCCACAACGCCGCCGTCGCCTGGGGCCCCGACGGCACGCTGCTCGATCGCTACGAGAAGGTCCACCGGGTGCCCTTCGGGGAGTACGCGCCCGGGCGGCGCCTCCTGGGAACGGTGTTCGACCTGTCCGAGATCCCCCGCGACGCCATCGCCGGCCACGGGCCGCCGACCCTCGACACGCCCGCCGGCCGGCTCGGCGTCGTCATCTCCTACGAGGTGTTCTTCGGCGACCGCACCCGCGACGCGGTGCGCCACGGCGGTCGGCTGCTGCTGGTGCCGACCAATGCATCCTCGTACCGCGACGCCCAGGTGCCGGCACAGGAGGTCGCCGCGGCCCGGCTGCGGGCGCTGGAGACGGGCCGGTGGCTGGTCCAGGCCGCCCCGACCGGCTACAGCGCCATCGTCGACCAGCGCGGGCGGGTCCACGGCCGCAGCGGCTTGGGCGGTCCCGCCGTCCTGCGCTCGGAGGTGGGCCTGCGCACCGGGTCGACGGTGTTCGTCGCGACGGGGCCGTCGCCCGTCGTCCTTCTCGCCGTGGCTTTGCTGCTCATTAGCATGAGAAAACCTGAGTGGCTTGCACGAAGGTTTGTTGACGAAAACCCGGGGGAAGCGGTATCCTGAAACCACAAGCGAAGGAGTCCCTGAAGGAGGTACCAACCGTGTTGATGCGTTTCGACCCGTTCCGCGACCTCGACCGGCTGACCCAGAACCTGTGGAACGGTGATGTCCGGCGGTTGAACGGTGTCCCCATGGACGCGTACCGCAAGGGTGGCCAGTTCCTGGTCCATTTCGACGTACCGGGGGTCGACCCGGACAGCATCGAGCTCACCGTCGAGAAGAACGTGCTGACCGTCAACGCCGAGCGGACCCGCCAGTGGGGTGACGATGTCGACGAGGTCGTGGTCAGCGAGCGCCCGGTCGGCAGCTTCAGCCGCCAGCTTTTCCTGGGCGAGACCCTGGACGCCGAGCACATCGAGGCCGACTGCAGCAACGGCGTGCTCACCCTGCGCATCCCGGTCGCCGAGGCGGCCAAGCCCCGCAAGGTGGAGATCAGCTCGAACGGCAACGGCGGCTCGACGGCCATCCGGGCCCACTCCGAAGCCAAGTAGCACCCCGCCGCTCCGGCGGCGGCCGGAGCCGTTTGATTCCCGGCCCGGGCGCGGTCAGGCTCCTGCACCGTGCCCGAGCCTCGCCACCGTTCCGAGGCCGGCCATCCGGACGCCGGCCATCCGGAGGCCGGCCATCCGGAGGCCGGCCATCGAGACGCAGTGTGGCCAGAGGCAGTGGGGCCGGACCGACTCCGGATCGCCCTGCTGGCCTACCGGGGGAACCCCCACTCGGGCGGCCAGGGCGTCTACGTCCACTACCTGACCCGCGAGCTGGTCGCCCTCGGCCACCACGTCGAGGTCTTCAGCGGTCCGCCCTATCCGCGGCTCGCGCCGGGCGTGCCCGTCGTCGAGGTGCCGAGCCTCGACCTCTACCGGCCGGCGGACCCGTTCCGCACGCCGACGCTGGCCGAGTTCGGCGACCTGATCGACGTCGCCGAGTTCGCCATCATGTGCGGTGCCGGATTCCCCGAACCGCTGACCTTCAGCCTGCGGGCCCGCCGGGCACTGCGCCGCCGCGCCGGCGACTTCGACATCGTCCACGACAACCAGTGCCTCGGCTACGGCGTGCTCGGCATCGCCCGGGACGGGCTGCCGGTGGTCGGCACCGTCCACCACCCGATCACCGTCGACCGGGCCGTGGAGCTCGCCCAGGCCGAGGACTGGCGGCGGCGCATGAGCCTGCGCCGGTGGTACGGGTTCGTGCGCATGCAGAAGCGGGTGGCCCGGCGCCTGCCCAGGATCGTGACCGTGTCCGAGTCGTCGGCCGGCGACATCGCGGCTCAGATGGGCGTCCGCCGGGACCGCCTCTCGGTGGTCCCGGTCGGGGTGGACGCCGCCCTGTTCCGGCCCCTGCCCCACGTGGCCCGGGTACCCGGCCGGCTGATGACGACGGCCAGCGCCGACGTGCCGCTGAAGGGTCTGGTCCCGCTGCTGGAGGCGTTGGCCAAGGTCCGCACCGAGCGCCGCGCCGAGCTGGTGATCGTCGGCCAGCCCCGCGACGGCAGCGTGGTCCCGGCCACCATCGAACGCCTCGGCCTGGAGGGCGCGGTCACCATCGCCGGCGTGGTCGACAACCTCCGCATGATCGAGCTGTACGCCGAGGCCGAGGTGGCCGTCGTCCCGTCGCTCTACGAGGGTTTCTCCCTCCCTGCGGTCGAGGCCATGGCCTGCGGCCTGCCCCTGGTGACCACGACCGGCGGTGCCCTCCCCGAGGTCGTCGGGGCCGACGGCGAGTGCGCCCTGCTCGTCCCGCCCAACGACCCGGGCGCCCTGGCCGACGCTCTCGTGCGCGCCCTGGACGACGCCGACGCCCGGGCCCGCATGGGCGCCGCCGGCCGGGCCCGGGTGCTCGAACGGTTCACCTGGCGGTCCACCGCCGAGGCCACGGTCGACGTGTACCGCGCCGTTCTCGCTTCGTGCTGACGGTCGACTTCGTCCGGCTCGGACTGCGCCCCGGCGACCGTGTGCTGGACCTGGGCTGCGGCGGAGGTCGCCACGCCTTCGAAGCCCACCGCCGAGGCGCGTCGGTCGTCGCCTTCGACCGCAACGGCGGTGAGACGAAGGACGCCGCCGCCATGCTCGCGGCCATGCGCGACGCCGGCGAGGCGCCCGCCGACGCCCTCGGGACCGCGGTCAACGGCGACGCCCTCGCCCTGCCCTTCGCCGACGCCGCCTTCGACCGCGTCATCGCCGCCGAGGTCCTCGAACACATCCCGGACGACGCCGCCGCCCTGGCCGAGCTGGCCCGGGTCCTGCGCCCCGGCGGCACGCTGGCCGTGACCGTCCCCCGGTGGTTCCCCGAACGCGTCTGCTGGGCGCTGGCCGACGAGTACCACGCGCCCGCCGTCCCCGACGGCCACGTGCGCATCTACCGGCGAGGCCAGCTCGCCGGTCGCCTCAGGGGTGCCGGTGTGGCCACGACCGGCTCCCACCACGCCCACGCCCTGCACAGCCCGTACTGGTGGCTGCGGTGCGCCGTCGGCCTCGACCGGGCCGACCGCTGGCCGGTCAGGACGTACCACCGGTTCCTGGTCTGGGACATCACCTCCCGGCCGCCGCTCATCCGGGCCCTCGACCGCGCCCTCAACCCAGTGCTCGGCAAGAGCCTGGTCCTGTACGGGACCAAGCCCGAACCGGTGACATCCAGTGCGACATCCGACACTGGGTGTCACCGGTTCGGCCGTACAGGCGCGGCGGCCCCGGCGGCCGGCCGATGACCGACCTCGGCGCCACCGTCGACATGATCGCCGCCGTCCAGCAGCCGGACGGCATGATCCCCTGGTTCGAGGGTGGTCATGGCGACCCCTGGAACCACGTGGAGGCGACCATGGCGCTCGACACCGGCGGCCGCCGGCGGCAGGCCGAGGCCGCGTACGGCTGGCTGGCGGCCACCCAACGGCCCGACGGGGCCTGGCACCAGTACTACCGGGCCGGGCGCGTGACCGAGGCGACGCTCGACGCCAACGTCACCGCCTACGTCGCCACCGGCGTCTGGCACCACTTCCTGACCACCGACGACGTCGGGTTCCTGGAGGCCATGTGGCCGGTGGTCGACGCCGCGATGGGCTTCGTCCTCGGCCTGCAGACCCGCCGGGGCGAGGTGCTCTGGGCCCGCCACGGCGACGGCACGGCGTGGTCGTTCGCCCTGCTGACGGCCTCGTCCAGCACGTTCGCCAGCCTGCGGTGCGCGTCGGCGGTCGCCGCCCGGCTGGGCCACGAGCGTCCGGGCTGGGAGCGGGCCGCCGTCGCACTCGGCCGGGTCATCGCCGACGAGCCGGGCGCCTTCCTGCCCAAGGACCGGTGGGCCATGGATTGGTACTACCCGGTCCTGTCCGGAGTCGTGACCGGCCACGCCGCCGTCGCCCGGCTGGCCGAAGGGCGGTCCCGCTTCGTGATGGAGGGCCTCGGCGTCCGCTGCGTGGCCGACAAGGACTGGGTCACCGCGGCCGAGACGGCCGAGTGCGCCCTCGCCTACCTGGCCGCCGGGGAGGTCGACGCCGCGGCCCGGCTGCTGGAGTGGGTCGCCCACCTGCGCCACCCCGACGGGAGCTGGTTCACCGGCATGGTCCATCCCCAGCGCGACCACTTCCCGGCCGGGGAACGGTCGACGTACAGCGCGGCGGCCGTCGTGCTCGCCACCAGCGCCGTGCAGGGCGGCGGGCCGCTGGTCCCGCTGCTACGACCGGCGGTGCGCACCGGCTGAGGTTCTCCGGCTGCCGGCCGGACGCGACGGCGGCCCGGATCGGCTCGGAGACCGGCCCCGGCCGGCGACCCGACGAGGTGACTGTGGTCGGCGTCCGGGTCTCGGGGCAGGCGGTCCGTCGGTCTGGGCGACCACCGTCGCCGTCCGGTCCTACGCTTCGGAGTCTGCGGTCCGACCCGCCGACCCTGGCGCGCTCGAACAGATCGGGTCGCTGTCGGGAGGCCGAAGGCGGATCTTGAAGAACAAGCGAGGCGAACCGTGACCGAGAAGGACCGTTGGCAGCTGTGGGTCGGGTTCATCGTCGTCTCCGTCATGCTCGGCTTCGCCGGCGCGCTGGTCGCCCTCGCCAGCCTGAGCAGGACCGGCCTGCTCGTCGACCTGGGTTTCATGGGCGTGGTGCTGTTGGCCATCGTGGCCGTCTCGCTGCGGGCCCGGCGGCGGCCGGGACTGCTCGTCCCGCCGTCCATGCAGGGGCTCGACCCCGACAGCCGCCAGCTCGTCTCGCACGCGGTCAGCACCGGCGGCCGCGCCGAGCGGCCCGAGCTGGCCCGGGCCGTCGTGCAGCAGGCTCGGCGCAAGCAGACGGTGACGGTTCTGTTCGTCGTGGTCTGGGTCGTGGTGGTCTGCCTGCGGGTGACGTCGGTCGCCGGTGGTGAGTCGGGGGCCGGCACGGCCATCGACCTGATGGTCATCCTCGGCTCGGTCCTCGCCGCGTCGGCGTCGGTGCCTTCGCTGCTGCGGGCCCGGCGGGCCATGGCCGCCAACACCCGCGAGCGAGCCTGACGACGGGCGGTGGTCCGCCTAGCCGGACCAGCGGTAGACGTTGGTGTCACGGGGAACGAAGCCCAGCCGGGCATAGAGCCGGTTGGCTGCCTCCCGCGACGGGCGCGAGGTCAGGTCGACGGTGCGGGCGCCGCCGGCGCAGGCCCGGTTGAGGGCGTCCCGGCACAGGATCTCCGCCACCCCCCGGCCGCGCGATTCCGCGTCGACCACCACGTCCTCGATCCACGCCCGGACCCCGGTGGGAATGCGGAACAGCACGAGGGTCAGGCTGCCGACGATGCCCTTCTCGGCGTCGCGGGCCACCAGCAGGACAGTGGCCGGCGACCGGACCATCTCCGCCAGCTCCGACCCGCCGGGGGCAGGCGCCGACGAGGACAGCTGCGGCGTCAGCCGGCGGAAGGCGGCGACCAGCTCGGGCGTGACCGAGGTCGCCTCCTCGACGTGGAGGGTCACGGCGTTCGCCACGCAGCCGGTCAGGCCTCGGGCACGGGCTCGGGCGGCGGGGGCCCGGCATAGTGGGCGCTCGGCCGGATGAGCCGGTTGTCGGCGGCCTGCTCGAGGATGTGCGACGTCCACCCGATCACCCGGCTGGACGTGAAGGTGGGCGTGAACAGGGTCCGGGGCAGCCCGACCTTGTCCATGACCACGCCGGCGTAGAACTCGACGTTGGCGTAGAGGTTGCGGCCCGGCTTGAGCTCGGCCAGCACGTCGACGACGGTCTGCTCCACCTTCTTGGCGAAGTCGACCATGTCGCCGCCGAGCCGCTCGGCCACGCCCCGCAGCATGACGGAGCGGGGATCGTCGGTCTTGTAGATGCGGTGGCCGAAGCCCATGATCCGCTCGCCCTTTTCCACCGAGGCCCGGATCCACGCCTCGGCCTTGTCGGGCGTGCCGATGGCGTCGAGCATGTCCAGGGCCCGGCTGGGCGCGCCGCCGTGGAGGGGGCCGGACAGCGCCCCGATGGCGCCGACGACGGCTGATCCGAGGTCCGCACCGGTGGACGTGATGACCCGGGCGGTGAACGTCGAGGAGTTGAAGCCGTGGTCGGTGGTGGAGATCAGGTACTGCTCGATGGCCCGGGCGGAGCCGGGGTCGGGAACCTCGCCGGTGAGCATGTACAGGTAGTTGGCCGCGTAGGGCAGGTCAGGGTTGGGGTCGATCGGGTCCTGGCCCTGGTTGAGCCGGTACAGGGCCATGATCAGCGTGGGCATCACCGCGCTGGTCCGCATGGCGTTGGCGCGCAGCTCGGCCTTGTCGATGTCGAGCCACGACTTGAAGTCGAGGGCGTAGGCCAACAGGGAGTAGGCGCTGCGCAGGGCGTCGAGGGGGACGACGTGCTTCCCGGCGGTGGCGATGGCCGGCAGGAGGTCCTTGACCTCGGGCGGGATGTCCCGCAGCGAGCGGATCTCCTCGGCGAACGCCTCGCGCTCCTCCGGCGTCGGCAGGTGGCCCTCGTAGAGCAGGTGCCAGACGTCCTCCAGGCTGCGCTTCTCGGCCAGCTCGACCGCGTTGTACTGGCGGTAGTGGTAGAAGCCCTCCTGGCCCCGGACGTCGCCCACCTCGGTCTCGGCCACGACCACGCCCTCGAGCCCGCGGCGGGCTTCGATGGCCCCCGGGTGCTCGATCCGGAGCACCTGGGCCAGCTCCAGCATGTCCCGCAGGGAGACGACGCCCACCAGGCGGCCGTCGTCGACGACGGGGAAGTGGCGGTACCCGTGCGTCGACAGGCTGTCGAAGGCGCTCTTGATGTCGACGGTCGGGGCGACGGTGTCGGCCTCGGCCGTCATCCACTCCGACACGACGGCCGTGTCGAGGTCGGCGCCGGCGGCCGTGGCCCGGACCAGGTCGCGCTCGGTCAGTATGCCGACCGGCCGGTCCTCGTCGACCACGATCACCGAGCCGACCTTGCGCTCGATCATCCGGCCGGACGCCTTGGCCAGCGGCTCTGACGGCGACACAGTCAGGACGTCGAGGGTCATGACATCGGCGACCGTCCGTATCTTCGCTCCGTCAGCCATCCGACCTCCTCGTCTCAGCGAGGGCATCGTACCGGGCCAGTTCCGGCACGAGCCGAAGCAGGACCAGCACGCCGACGACGCAGGCGAGGCCGCCGGACACGACCGACGTTCGGGCCGACGTGAGGGCGGCGACCGCCCCGGCCTCGGCGTCGCCGAGCTGCGGACCGCCCGTCACCACCGCGATGTGGACCGAGGAAAGCCGGCCCCGCAGCGCGTCGGGCACGGCGAGCTGGAGGATGGTGTTCCTGAACACGGCCGAGATCACGTCGGCCGCCCCGGCCAGGGCCAGCAGGGCCAGGCCGACGGGAAGCGAGGGCACCAGACCGAAGGCGGCGATGGCCAATCCCCACACCGCGACGGAGACGATCACGGCCCGGCCCTGGCGGCGCACCCGGCCGACCCAGCCGGTCAGGAGCGCGCCGACGAGCGCGCCTGCGCCCGGCGCGGCGTAGAGCAGCCCGACGGTGGCCGCTCCACCGCCGAAGAAGCCGGTGGCCAGGGCGGGAAAGAGGGCCCGGGGCATGCCGAAGACCATGGCGTCGATGTCGATGAGGAACGTGCTGACCAGCAGCCGCCGACCTCTCAGGTACCGCAGTCCCTCGCCCACCGAGGACAGGCTCGCCCGGGTGCCCCCTCCCTCCGGAGGCTGGGGGGCGATGAGGAGCAGGGCGATGACCGCGGCCCCGAAGCTGGCCACGTCGATCCAGTAGGCCGCGGCCAGGCTGACCCGGCCGATGATCAGGCCCGCCAGCGCCGGTCCTGCGACCTGGCCGACCTGGAACTGGATCTGGCTGAGGGCGGCGGCGGACGGGAACAAGTCGCGTCCCACCAGGCGCGGAATGATGGCGTTGCGCGCCGGCAGGTCGACTCCGGCCAGCCCGGCGGACAGGGCGGCCAGCACGTAGATCGGCCACAGCCGGGGCGAGCTCGATCCGGCGTTGAGGGCCAGCCCGGCGCTGGTGGCTGCGGACAGGATCTGGGTGACGAGGAGGAGCTTGCGCCGGTCCACCGCGTCGGCGATGGCGCCGCCGGCCAGCGACAGCGTGACCAGGGGGACGACGGCGGCCAGCCCGACCATCCCCACGGCCAGGGACGAACGGGTGATCAGGAAGACCTGGAAGGGGATGGCGACGACGGTGAG
>DATASA010000173.1:0-8632 GCA_036269435.1 Acidimicrobiales bacterium
CTCCACCTCGGCGCCGCCCTGGCCGGCCGCCTCGACGACCTGGCCGGCCCGCTGTCGGCGTACGGCCTTCCTCTGGGCGAGGCGTTCCAGCTCAAGGACGACCTGCTCGGGGTCTTCGGCGACGCCGACGTCACCGGCAAGCCCGTCGGCGAGGACCTGCGGGAGGGCAAGCCCACACTGCTCTACGCGGTCGCGGCCCAGCGGGCGGCCGGCGCCGACGCCGCCGCCCTGGCCCAGTACGGCAACGCGGAACTGGACGAGGCGGGCGTCGTCGCCCTCCAGGACGTGCTGGTGGAGACCGGTGCGGTGGACGCGGTCGAGCAGTCGATCGACCGCCTCGTCGCTGAGGCGGTCGAGGCCCTCGACTGCCCGCCGCTGACCGAGCCGGCCCGCCAGGCCCTGGTCGAGCTGGCCTACTTCGTCGCCGGCCGGGACCGGTGACGCCCGCCGTCGCCGCAGGCACGGGTCGGAGGCGACGATGAAGGTCGTCGTGGTCGGAGCGGGGTTGGGCGGGTTGTCGGCCGCCTGCCACATCGTCGGCCGTGGCCACGACGTCGAGGTGCTCGAGCGGGCCGACGTCCCCGGCGGTCGGGCCGGGCTGTGGGAGACGGGCGGCTACCGGTTCGACACGGGGCCGAGCGTGCTGACCATGACCGGCATCCTGCGCGACGCGTTCACCGCCGCGGGCGCCGACATGGACAGCCTCCTCACCCTGAAGCCGGTCGACCCGATGTACCGGGCCTGCTTCGCCGACGGGTCGGCGATCCACGTGCGCCACGGCCGCGAGGCCATGGTCGAGGAGATCCGGGAGACGGCGGGGCCCAAGGAGGCGGACGGGTTCGTGCGCTTCTGCGACTACCTCACCGAGCTGTACACGCTGGAGCTGCCCAACTTCATCGACCGCAACTTCGACAACGTCCTCGACATCGCCAAGCCGCCGTGGCCACTGTTCACCCTGGTCCGCCTGGGCGGGTTGCGCAAGCTGTCCAACGTCGTCGCCACGTTCTTCTCCGACCTCCGCCTGCAGAAGCTGTTCTCCTTCCAGGCCATGTACGCCGGGCTGTCGCCGTTCGAGGCCCTGGCCCTGTACTGCGTCATCACGTACATGGACACGGTGGAGGGCGTGTACTTCCCCGAGGGCGGGATGCACGCCATCCCCCGGGCGCTGGCCGCGGCCGCGGAGAAGGCGGGCGCCTCGTTCCGGTACGGCACCACGGTCGACGGCGTCGTCCACACCACCGACGGCAGGGTCAGCGGCGTCCGCCTGGCCGGCGGCGAGGTGGTGGCCGCCGACGCGGTCGTCCTCAACCCCGACCTGCCGGTGGCCTACCGGGAGCTCCTGCCCGGCGTACCGATGCCTCGCGTGGCCCGCAAGGGCAACTACTCCCCGTCGTGCGCGGTCTGGCTGGCGGGGGTGAAGGGCGCGCTGCCCCCGGGCGCGGCGCACCACAACATCCACTTCGGCGACGAGTGGGAAGGCTCGTTCGACGCATTGCTGAAGCAGGGTGTCGTCATGCCCGACCCCTCCATGCTGGTGACCAGCCCGACCGCCTCCGACCCGTCGCTGGCGCCCGACGGCCGGGTCTCGCTGTACGTGCTCGAACCCACGCCGAACCTCGACGGCAACGTCGACTGGAGCGTCGAGCGCGACCGCCTGCGCGAGCGCCTGATCGCCCGGGTGTCGTCGTTCGGGTACCCCACGGGCGACGTCGAGGTCGAGCGCTTCGTCGACCCCACCGACTGGGAGCGCCAGGGCATGGAGCGGGGCACGCCGTTCGCACTGGCCCACAACTTCTTCCAGACCGGCCCGTTCCGGCCCAACAACCGCACCCGGCACGCACCCGGCGTGGTGTTCGTCGGCTCCGGCACCGTGCCCGGCGTCGGCGTGCCCATGGTCCTGCTGTCCGGGCGGCTGGCGGCCGAACGGGTCGACGAGCTGGCGTGACGACCGTGGTCACCCTGGAGCAGTCCTACGCCCGGTGCCGCCAGCTCAACCGCCGGTATGGCACGACGTACTACTGGTCCACCCACTTGCTCCCGGTCGTCAAACGCCATCACGTCCACGCCCTGTACGGGTTCTGCCGCTACGCCGACGACATCGTCGACGACCTCGGTTCCTCGGCCACGCCGACCGAGCGCCAAGCCGCCCTCACCGACTTCGGCGACCGGTTCTTCGTCGATCTCGCGAACGGCACGTCCGACGACGACGTGCTCAAAGCGGTGGTCCACACCGTCAAGGCGTTCGACATCGAACCGGACTGCTTCCGGCGGTTCCTGCGGTCGATGGCCATGGACTTCACGTGTGAGACGTACGAGACGTTCGAGGATCTGCTCGACTACATGGACGGGTCGGCCGCGGTCATCGGCGAGATGATGATCCCGATCCTCGAGCCGACGTCGCCCGACGCCGACGTGCACGCGCGGGACCTCGGCATCGCCTTCCAGCTCTCGAACTTCTGGCGCGACGTGGCCGAGGACCTCGACCGGGGTCGCGTCTACCTGCCCCAGGAGGATCTGCGGAAGTTCGGCGCCGACCCCTGGCGACGGGAGGTCACCCCGGAGTGGCGGGAGCTCATGGCCTTCCAGATCGCCCGCACCCGCCGCTACTACGAGTCGGCCGACCTCGGGATCCCGATGCTGCCCGCCACGTCGGCCCGCTGCATCCGCGGGGCGCGGCGCCTGTACTCGGGCATCCTCGACGAGATCGAGAAGGCGGGCTACGACGTGTTCACCCGCCGGGTCCGGGTCCCCACGTGGAAGAAGCTGGCGGTCGCCTTCCGGATGCTCCGCCCGTGACGCTGCAGAGCCCCTGAAGATGCAGAGCCCCTGAAGATGCAGAGCCCGTGAGGAGGCGGCGCCTCGTCGTCGTCCTCCTCGTGATCGACCTGCTCGTCCTGTCGGGCGGGCTGTTCCTGGTCGGCGGGCGCTACTGGCGGGGCGACGTGGACCTCGCCGCAGCCCTGGCCCGCTTCCGGGCCCAGGGCGTGGCGGCCACCACCGCCGGCGCCCTGCCCGGGCTGCCCGCGCCGGGCGTCTACCAGTACCGCACGACCGGCGGCGAGTACGTGTCGCTGCTCGACAACCGCCGGCGCTACAGCCCGACCACCATGCGGATCGTCACCCGCAAGGGGTGCGGCGTGCGGGAAGAGCAGTACTTCGTCACCCAGCACCTCGAGTACTACGACCGCTGCGGCGACAGGCTCGTCGCCTACGGGACCGACATCGCCTACTGGTGGACCCACGGCACCCAGGATTTCGCCTGCCGGGGCGGCTCGTTCGACATGACCGGCACCGGCCCGGGGGCGCGGGTCGAGTGGGACTGCGCCGACGAGGACACCCACGCCCACCAGACCACCACCCATGTCGCCGACGAGACGGTGACGGTGGAGGGCGTCCCCCTTCCCGCCCGCCATGTCCGCTGGATCACGGACTTCTCGGGGGCGACGGTGGGGGCCGCCGTCGTGGACGACTGGTTCGACCCCGGCACGGGCCTGCTGTTGCGGGAGAAGCGCAACATCGCCCTGCGGGTCGGGTCGCAGTTCGTCGGCCGGCTCAGCTACACCGACGTGTCGGAGTACGTCCTGCTGTCGGTGACGCCCTCGCGCTGAGCGGTCGGTCAGGCCGCGGAGCGGGAGGGCCAGACGTCGACCACGTCGGCCACGGGGACGAACACGTCCTGGCCGTTGTCGAAGATCCACAGCGTGAGGCTGCGGGCCGACACCAGGGCGACGTCGTCGAGCCGGGACCCGTCGGCGAGGGAGAGGTGGACCGGCAGACCTTCGAGCCTGTGCAACTCTCGACGCTTCTCTGCGGTCATGGCCGGTGTCCTCTCGCCGTTGGGGTTCGTACGACCATGATCGGCATTCCCGGCGCCGGACTGAAGCCGGCCCGCCGCTTTGTGCGTTCAGGCAGGACCGACGTCACGGCGTGACCGGCCGCCCCTTCCACAGCACGGTTCGGCCGCCGCGGGCCCGCGCTCGGCTCTCCAGGTAGAAGCAGGCCAGCACCACCCGGGCCAGCGGGGCGAGAAGGCCGTAGGCCGGGTTCTGGCGGGCGACAGCCCGCCCGCCGGCGCTGACCACGACCGCGGCCCACGGGCGGCGGCTGGCGAGGGGTAGGAGCAAGGCGCCGAGGTGGGGGAGCGGGCGGGGATGCAGGGACGCCGCGTTCTTCACCAATCCGGCACGGATCTCCGACCAGCCGGAGTACATGCGGGCGGTCATCAGGCTCGGCGCCAGGCGGGCGTCGTGGCCGCCGAGGGCGAGGGCCAGGTCGCGGTCGTCGACGACGCTGCCCCGTACCGCCGGGTGGCCGTGGCCGCCGACGGCCTCGTAGCGGTCGCGGCGGACGAGGAAGCACTGCCCGCTGGCGAAGCCCGGCGGGAACCCCTCTTGCGTCAGAGCCAGACCGAGCTCCGGCAGGAGCAGCCGCTCCCAGAAGGACCGGCAATCGAGGCCGCCGACGATGCTGGTCGACGTGGCCCGTGTGGCCGCGGCCATGGTGGCCAGCGCAGCCGGCCGCAGGACGACGTCGGCGTCGACGAAGGCGACCCAGGCGGTGGTCGCTCCCCGGGCCCCGGCCAGGCAGGCCCGGGGTTTGCCCAGCCAGCCGTCGGGCAGCGGATCGGCGCCCAGGCGGACGACGGTGGCGCCGGCGGCGGCGGCCAGGTCGCCGGTGGCGTCCGCCGACCCGTCGTCGACCACGACCACCTCGGTGGCCTGGCCGAGCACGGAGGCGACGCAGGCGGCGATCCCCGCCGCCTCGTCGCGAGCGGGGATCACCACCCGGACGTCGATCCGACGCGCGGCCGGGTCGGGTGCCAGGAAACGCCGGGCCGCCCACCCCATCCGGGCCAGGCCGACGGTCGACGCAACTGTCGCCACGCCCGGGCGGCGCAGGGCGACCACCTATGAGGTGTACTTGGCCGGCATGGATGGCGACGAGCACGTGCGCGACTGGGCCGCCCTGCATCGGACGGAGGCGCCCGGCGGGTTCGTCGGCGGCTGGCTGAAAGCGGCGGCTGCGGTGGCCCGGCCGCTGGCCCGGGCCGGGGTGTCGCCCAACATGGTGACGGTGGCCGCCCTGCTGGCCGCGATCGTGGCCGTCCCCCTTGCTGCGGTCGACGGGTGGATCGGCCCGGCCGCGGCGTGCGTGGCCGTCACCGTATCCGGCCTGCTGGACTCGCTCGACGGCGCGGTGGCCGTGCAGTCCGGGCGGACGACCAAGGTCGGCTTCCTGCTGGACTCGGTGCTCGACCGGCTGGCCGACGTGGCGTTCCCCGTCGCCCTGGCCGTGGCCGCCGGTGGGGGAGCGACCGTCACCCGGCTGGCCGTCGCCGCCGTCGCCGCCTGCTGGTGGCTGGAGTATGTCCGGGCCCGAGGGTCGCTGGCCGGTACCGACGCCCACGCCCGGCCGGTGATCACGCCGGGGGAGCGGCCCACCCGGATCATCCTGACCGCCGTCGGGCTCGGGCTGCCGTTCCTGGCCACCGCCGCCTTGTGGGGGTCGGTCGTCATCGTGGGAGCTTCTGGGCTGTTCCTGTTCGGGTGGTCGATCCGCCGTCTCCGGGCTCAGGACGGCGCTGGCCCGCCCGCTCCCACAGCAGGATGGTGAGCACGATGAGGGCGAAGCCGAACAGGTAGTCCTCGACCGGGATGTCGAAGGGGACGCGGATCCCGCTGAACCGGTCGGGGTTGTAGGTCACGATCGGAGCCGACAGCTTGGTCAGCCACCCGTCGACCAGGACCTGGAAGAACAGGATGATGGCGTAGGAGATCCAGAAGGTGGCCTTGGCGAAGATGCCCGTCTTGAGCCAGAAGAGCTCGACGGCGACGACGGCCACCACGGCGACGATCGACGCCCACGTGTACTCCACCGTCAGTCCCGGCCCAGCACCCGGCGGACGGCTTCCAGGGTGAGCAGGCTGCAGATGGGGATGACGAGGAAGAACACGAGCTCCTCGACCGGCAGGTCGAACGGCAGCTTCCAACCGGTCACGTACTTCGGGTTGTAGCCCCAGTGGTCCCGGGCGATGGCGATCACGTCCCAGACCACGAACAGGACCACCGGGAGGGCCAGCGCCCGCACGAGCCGGGCGGGCCGGCGCCACACCCTGGCCCCGAAGACGAATTCGAGCGGCAGCGTGGCCAGCAGGCACAGCCCCATGAGGATCAGGTACTGGAACCGGTCGACGCCCATCGGGCCCACCGTAGTGGTGCCCTGATTACTGAAAAGGGCATCAGAGGGGTAGCGTTGAGCATCGGAATGCTTCTGGAGACGATCACCGGGCCGGGCGACCTCCGGGAGCTGAGTGAAGACCAGCTCGACCAGCTGGCCGGCGAGATCCGTGCCTTCATCGTCCAGTCGGTGTCGGTCACCGGGGGCCACCTCGGGTCCAACCTGGGAGTCGTCGAGCTGACGCTGGCCCTGCACCGGGTCTTCGAGTCGCCCAAGGACCTGCTTCTGTGGGACACGGGCCACCAGGCGTACGTCCACAAGATCCTGACCGGCCGCCGGGACCGCTTCCCCACGCTGCGCCAGGCCAACGGGCTGTCGGGGTACCCGTCGCGCGCCGAGTCGGCCCACGACTGGGTCGAGAACAGCCACGCGTCGACCATCCTGGGATACGCCCACGGGCTGGCCATGGCGCTCGACCTCCAGGGCGACTCGGACCGCCGGGTGGTCGCCGTGATCGGCGACGGCTCCATGACGGGCGGCATGGCCTACGAGGCCCTGAACAACCTGGGCCACAGCGGGCGGCGCGTCCTGATCATCCTCAACGACAACGGGCGGTCCTACGCCCCCACCGTCTCCCGGCTGTCCAACGGCCTGACCCGGCTGCGGCTGAACCCGTCGTACGTGAAGAGCCGCGACCGGATCCAGAAGATGCTTCGGGGCGTTCCCGGCATCGGCGAGCACCTGGAGCTGGGCATGGAGGGTGTCCGGGCCGCCTCCCGCGAGGTGCTGGGCTCCGGTGGGTTCTTCGAGGCCCTCGGCGTGCGCTACATCGGCCCGGTCGAGGGCCACGACATCGCCGGGCTCGAGTCGACGCTGCGCCGGGCGGCCGAGCTGGATGGGCCCATCCTCGTCCACGTCCTGACCCAGAAGGGCCGGGGGTACAAGCCGGCCGAGGACGACGACGAGAAGTGCCTCCACGACACGCCGGTCTTCGACCCGGTCACGGGCCCGCCGCCGTCGGTGCCGGCCGGGTACACCCAGGCCTTCGCCGACGCCATCGTCGCCGCCGCCGGCAAGGACCAGCGCATCGTCGCCATCACCGCGGCCATGGCGGGGCCGACCGGGCTGCTGCCCTTCGAGGCCCGCCACGCGGACCGCTTCCTCGACGTGGGCATCGCCGAGCAGCACGCGGTGACCGCCGCCGCCGGCATGGCCCTGGCCGGCCTGCGACCGGTCGTCGCCATCTACTCGACCTTCCTCAACCGGGCGTTCGACCAGGTCAACCTGGACGTCGGCCTGCACCGGCTGCCGGTGGTCTTCGCCGTCGACCGGGCCGGGATCACCGGCGACGACGGCCCCTCGCACCACGGCATCCTCGACATGGCCCTGCTCAGCCGGGTGCCGGGCATGACCGTGTTCGCACCGTCGTCGGCCCAGGAGGTCGAGGTCATGCTGGCCGAGGCCCTCTCGATCACCGACGGCCCCTCGGTCATCCGGTACCCGAAGGGACCGGCCCGCCAGGCGCCGCCCGACGAGGTCGGCTCCGGCCTGTCGGCCCGCCTGGTCTGCCGGGGCGAGGACGTCTGCCTGCTCGGCGTCGGAAAGATGGTCGAGGCGGCCGAGGAGGCCGCCCGCCTGCTTCACCAGCAAGGGGTCTCGGCCACCGTGTGGGACGTGCGGGTGGTCAAGCCCCTCGACCCCGTGATGATCGCCGACGCCGCCCGCCACCCGCTCGTCGTGACGGTGGAGGACGGCGTACGCCAGGGCGGCGCAGGGACCGCCATCGTCGACGCAGTCGCCGGGTTGGTCGAGGGCCGCCCGGCGCCGCCGGTTGTCGTTCTCGGCGTGCCCGACCGCTACATCGCCCAGGCGTCGCCCACCTCGATCCTCGCAGCCATCGGCCTGGACGGCCCGGGCATCGCCGCGTCGGTCATCGGCGCGCTCGAAGCGGCCGAGACCGTCCCCGACCGCAACTGATGCCCGGGCGCCCGCCCCGGGCCGCCGGCGTGCTGGTCGCCGTGGCCCTGACCGCGCTGGCCGCCTGTGGGACCGGTGGTGGCGGGACGACGCAGGCCGTGCGCGAGTCGGCCGGCTCGGCCGCCGCAGAGTCGACCACGACGAGCACCGCCGCGCCCCTCCCGTCCAGTTCCACGACGACGGCCAAGCCGGGGGCGACGACGACCACGTCTCGCGCCACGTCGACGACCAAGCCGGCAGCGGCGCCCGCCTCCACCGTCGCCCCGGGGGCCAAGGCGCTCACGCCCGCCGCTGCCGGGACGTACCGCTATGACACGTCAGGGACGACGACCTTCAGCCTGGCCGCAGCCCAGCCCTTTCCTGCCGTCACCACCCTGGTGGTCGACCCGCCGTCCGGCACCACCCAGCATTCGACCCGCAACCTGCGCGATCCCGCCGGCAACGGGCCGGCGACCGAGTTCACCCTGGACTACCGGGC
>DATASA010000174.1:0-19938 GCA_036269435.1 Acidimicrobiales bacterium
TGCCGCGTCGACGACATCGCCCCGGGGACCGCCCAGCGGTTCGACGTCGGCCGTCACCGGATCTGCGTGGTCCGCATCGCCGACGACTTCTACGCCATCGGCGATCGCTGCAGCCACGCCGACTTCTCCCTCGCCGAGGGCGAGGTCTGGCAGGACGAGCGGGAGATCGAGTGCTGGAAGCACGGCAGCACCTTCTCGCTCACGACCGGCGAGCCCCAGACCCTGCCGGCCACCCTTCCGGTCCCGGTCTACGACGTGCGGGTCGAGGGCGGCGACGTCTACGTGACCGTGAGCCAGTCGTGATCGCGCGACACACGACGGCCGTCACCGGCACCGTGCTCCGTTCGGCGCGGCCGCGGCCCGAGACGGCGACGCGATGAGCTCTCTCGTTGTCTCGGGCCTGCGGGCGGGGGTCGACGGCAAGGAAATCCTGCGCGGCGTCGACCTCGAGGTCTCGAGCGGCCAGGTCCACGCGGTCATGGGCCCGAACGGGTCGGGCAAGTCGACCCTCGCCCACGTCATCATGGGCGCCCCCGGCTACCACGTCTCCAGCGGCAGCGTGACGCTCGACGGCGTCGACCTGCTCGCCCTGCCGACCTGGCAGCGGGCCCAGGCCGGACTCTTCCTGGCCATGCAGTACCCGACCGAGGTACCGGGCGTGTCGCTGGTCGACGCCATGGCCGCCGCCCTCGCCCCCCAGGGCCGGGCCACCGCCGACGTGACCGAGCTGGTGGCCGCCGAGGCGGTGCGGGTCGGGATGAGCCCGGCCCTGCTGGCCCGGCCCCTCAACGTGGACCTGTCGGGCGGCGAGAAGAAGCGCAACGAGACGCTGCAGCTGGCGGTGCTCGCCCCCAAGATCGCCGTCCTGGACGAGATCGACTCGGGGCTCGACGTCGACGCCCTGACCGCCGTGGCCCGGCGGGTCGAGCTCATCACCAACGAGGTCGGCCTCGGCGTGCTCGTCATCACCCACTACAGCCGCCTCCTGCGCGAACTGCGGCCCGACGTGGTGTCGGTCCTGCGCAAGGGCCGGGTGGTGGCCACCGGCGGCCCTGACCTGGCCGAGGAGCTCGAGTCGACCGGCTACGCCGGCTACGCCGACGAGGAGGGCTCCGCCGGCACCTGACGGGGCGCCGGTGGGCCGAGCTCAGGTGCGGGGCTTGAGCAGGTTCCCCAGCAGGTCGGGCACCGTGGTGGTCGGCGCCGCCGTCGTCGTCGGCACGGTGGGCGGCGTGACTGCGGGGGCGGCGGTGGTCGCCGTCGTGGGCTGGGCGATGTCCGGCGCCAGCGGCTCGCCGGGCACGCCGACCACGTGGACGGCCATGCCCATGGAGACCTGGCCGGGGAACCACTCGGCTGCGCTCATCGGGATGCGGATGCACCCGTGCGACGCCGGGTACGCCGGCACCGATGTCGCCCCGTGGATGGCGATGCCACCGTTGAAGTACTGCGGGTTGTAGAGGCCGCCGAGGGGGCCGTACTCCCAGCCCTTGGCCTGGCGATAGATGCCGAACGACCCGCCAGGGGTCACCGCGTTGCGGCAGTAGCCCTCGGAGCAGAAGCGCTCGTTGGACCCGCTGGAGATGGTCAGGATCTTCTGCAGGCTCCCGCCCTTGTACAGGAACAGGACCTGGCGGGGGATGTCGATCTCGACGCGGTCGGCGTTGCCCCCGGGGACGAGCGCGGGCGGCGGAGTGGCGGTGGCCAGGGCCGCGATCACATCGTCGGTGGCCCGGCCGGTGCGGTCCATCCCGGTCACCTTCTGGAAAGCCGTCACCGCGTAGGCGGTGTTCTGGTCGAAGACGTCGTCGACCGTCCCCACGTCGTAGTGCAGCGTGTTCAGGCGCTGCTCCAGGGCGGCCACGTCCGGCCCCCGGGCGCCCACCCGCAGGCCCGGCGGGACGGTGGTGGGCACCGTCGTCTTGGCGACGGTGGTGGTCGTCGAGCTTGACGAGGTCGAGGTGGAGGGCCCGGACGCCGACGGCGAGATGGACGCGGGCGCGCCCGTCTGCGCGGCGATGGGCGCAGCGGCCCGGGTGGCGGCGGTGGGCTGGCCACCGCCCGTGCAGGCGACGAGTACCAGGCCGAGCACGGCCACGGCACCCAGCCAGACCCGCCTCGCGCCCTTCACCCCTTCAGTGTCGCACGCCTCGCTCAGTGCGGGATCTTCTCCGGGCCCTTGTTCCGGTACGAGGTCACGAAGGACTCCAGCGCCGTCAGGTCGTTCTGCGAGCAGAGCAGCCGCCGGTGCCAGGCGGTCGCCGCCACCGGCTCGCCGAGGGATGCCCGAGGCACCAGCAGGACGTCCTTGCTGTAGCGCCCGGTGAGCGACTTGAGGTCGTCGAGCTGGGTGGAGGGGATGTCCGGCTTGTACCAGATGATGATGTAACCGTGCTCGAGGGAGTGCACGAGCTGGGCGTCCGGCGGGGTGTTGGTGGCGGTGAAGACCCCCGCGGGGGCGGGCGTGGGGTTGTGGTTCCCACCGGAGGGCGGGTTGGTCTTGTAGGTCACGTCGCCTTCGACGTGGTTGTTCCCGGTCCCGCCGTCGCTGTCGGTCTTGGTGTCGTACTTGCACGAGCCGCTTGCTTCGAGCTTGGCGACGGCGGCGTCGTTGGAGCGCCGGCTGGCCACGATGGTCACGACGAGCAGCACCATGATGGCGGCGGCCGCGCCCCAGACGATGGCGCGGGTGCGGGTCGCCTTGCGCCGGCGGGCGGCCTCGGCCGCGGCCAGCCGCTCGGAGCGCGTGGGGCCGGTCCGCTCACGCACCTTCGCCGCCGGCTTGGCCGCGGCGGCGTTCGACGCCGGCTTCGGCGCGCCCTTGGCGCTGGCGTTCGGTGCGGGCTTGGCCGCCGGCTTCGGCGCCGGACGGGAACCGCCGGCCCGGGGACCGGCGGGCGGGCGCGGCCGGTTCGGCTTCTTCTTCTGGGCCATTGGGCGAGCGTACCGCTGAGGTCCCGTACCATCGCAGTCGTGCTCACCACCGGGGACAAGGCCCCCTCCTTCCGTCTCGTCGACATCACCAGCGGCCAAGAGGTCACCGACCCGTGGTCGGAAGGCCAGGTGCTCCTGGCCTTCTTCAAGACCAGTTGCCCGGTCTGCAAGATGGTGGCGCCCATGCTGACCAAGCTCTCCGAGGCCGGCGTGCGCGTCGTCGCCGTCGGCGAGGACCCGCCGGAGGACCTCACCCAGTACGCGGACGAGCAGGGCCAGCGGGTGTCCGCCACCCTCACCGAGCCCGCGCCCTACGCCGTCTCCGAGGCCTTCGGCCTCGAATCGGTGCCCAGCGTCTTCCTGGTGGGCCCGGACGGCGCCATCGAGAACGCCATCGGCGGCTGGAGCCGCGACACCTGGAACGCCCTGGCCGAGTCGGTCGGCGCGCCGCCGGTCTCTGCGCCGGACGACGGCCTGCGGCCCTTCCGCCCCGGCTGAACGAGCCGCAACACCGACTGACCCCGTGCGGGTCGGCTAGGAAAGTCCCGCCGGAGGGCGTTCGAGGACCTCCATGACGGCCAGCTCCTCTGCGGACGGCGCCGCGGTGGCAACGGGGTCGTCGAAGGCGGCGGCCACCCCCGGGCGAAGGACCCCGGTGAGCACCACCACGGCGAGAAAGACCAGGGCGCAGCCTGCGGTGACCGTCCGCAGGCCGAGCCGGTCGGCGATCGATCCCTGGAGGACGGCGCCGAGCGGGTAGATCGTCCCCAGGGCGACCATGTACAGGCTCAGCACCCGGGCCCGCATGGCGGCCGGCGCCCGGAGCTGCACGACCGTGCCCAGCCCGGACAGAAGGCCGACGTACCCGGCTCCGACTGCGGTGAGGGCGACGGCGGCCAGCGGCAGGTTCGGAGCGGCGGCGTAGGCGAGGAGCAGGACCGGGACCACGACCAGGGTGGCGACGAGGACGCGGCGGCGGCCGTAGCGCCGGGCCAGCGACGCCAGGCTCAGCGCCCCGGCGACCGCGCCGATCCCCTGGGCGGTGATCAACACCGACGTCCCGGTCTCCTTCTCGCCGAAGAGCTTCAGCGCGACCGCGGGGATGAGGGCGATGAAGGGCGACAGCAGGAGGGCCACGACGGCGATGGACACGATGGCGGTCCGGCACCCCGGCTCGGCCCGAGCCGCCCGCGCTCCGGCCACGATTCGCGCCCGCAGGCCCGCCGGCTCGTCGGTGGGCGCGACCGGCGGCAGGCGGACGAGGAGCAGGGCCACCATCACCGCCCCGTAGGACGCGGCGTTGAGGGCGAAGGCCCAGGTATAGGAGCCGAGGATCAGGACCAGGCCGGCCAGCGCGGGGCCGACGACGCGGCCCAGGTTGAACTGGGCCATGGACAACGAGCTGGCCGCCAGCAGGTCGTCGCGCTCGACCAGGTCCGGCAGGATGGCCTGGTAGGCCGGGACGCCCAGCGCGGTCATGCAGCCACCGCCGAAGACGAGCAGCGTCACCCCTGCGGGCGACGCCCGGCCCGTCCCCACCAACGCGGCCAGCAGGCAGGCGAAGAGGGTCTCGCCGATGGTGGTGCCGAGCATCAGCCGCCGCCGGTCCACCCGGTCGGCGATGGCCCCGCCGACGGGCGACAGGACGCCGACCGGCACGAAAGCGGCCGCGGCCACCAACCCGGTCCAGCGGGCCTGGCCGGTGAGGGCCGTCACCAGGACGCCCACGGCCACCGTCTGGACCCACGACCCGGCGTTGGAGACCAGCGCCGCGCTCCAGACCATGGCGAAATCCCGCTGCCGCAGCGGCCGCAGCGACGCCATCGACAGCAGGCTGGCTCTCCCCCACCGGCCGCCGGCAACCGGCGGGCTCACGTCCCTTCCTGGTACCTGGCCTCCAGGCGGTAGTGGCGGTCGAGGTCGACGATGCGGTTGAACTCGTCGAACCCGGTGACCAGGTCCATGTGCTCGCGCAGCGTTCCCTGGTCGGCGAGCACGTGGTAGGCGTTGGCCACCGCCCGGGCCATGGCGAACAGGCCGGACAGCGGCGAGACCACCAGGTCGAACCCGAGCTCGTGCAGCTCCGTCGGGGCCAGCAGCGGCGTCTTGCCCGACTCGATCATGTTCGCCACCAGGACGACGCCGGGCAGGGCCTCGGCGATGGCCTGCATCTCCTCGAGCGTCTCGGGCGCCTCCACGAAGACGGCGTCCACGCCGAGCTCGGCCGCCATCCGGGCCCGGAGGATGGCCTCCTCGATCCCCACCGCGGCCCGGGCGTCGGTGCGGGCGACCACGAACAGCCGCCACCGATGGTCGAGGGCGGCCTGGAGCTTGCCAAGCCACTCCTCCCGCGGCACGACCCTCTTGCCGGCCATGTGCCCGCACTTCTTGGGCCACACCTGGTCCTCCAGGAAGATCCCGGCGGCGTCGGCGGCCTCGTACAGCTCGACGGTGCGGATGGTGTTGAGGGCGTTGCCCCCGCCGGTGTCCCCGTCGACGACCACCGCGCAGTCGGGCACGGTCCGGCACACCCGCCGAGCCACATCGGCCATCTCGGCCTGGGTCAGGTAGCCGAAGTCGGGCAGGCCCAGGAGGCTGGCCGAGGTGGCGTAGCCCGAGAGGAAGCAGACCCGGAAGCCGGCGTCGCTGGCCAGGCGGGCGGACAGGGCGTCCCAGACGCCCGGCATGAGCACCGTGTCACCCCCACGGAGCAGGTCACGGAGGTGGTTGCCGTCCATGGCGGGCCAGCGTAGAGCCGGCCCGGGTCGAAAAGCGCTAGCTCAGGCCGCAGTGCGCCGTGGCGTAGTCGCTGACCTTGGTGAAGGAGGCCTGGAAGCCGGGATCCTGCAGTTTGGAGATCTCCGGCGTGTTGCCGATGACGAAGTTGCTCTTCTGCAGTCCGGCCAACACCTGGCTGAACGTGGTGGCGACGGTGGTGACGTCCGACTTGATGGCGGCCGGCGCGCTGTCCTTGGCTTGGGTGATGGCGGTGGAGGCGTCGGTGCTGAGCGACTTCAGCTTCACCGGATCTCCCGCGGCGGCGATCAGGTTGTCCGAGTTCTGGATGTACGGGGTGATCGTCTTGCAGAACGGCGTGGCCGCCTGGTCGTTGCCGTGGGGGATGGTGGTCGGCGGTACGGTGACCGCGGCCGTGGTCGGCGTCGTCGTGGCCGCCGTCTTCTTGTCGCTCGACCCACCGCCACACGCGGTCAGGCTCAGGACGGCCGCCAGGCCAACGCTCATCACCAGTCGTCGCATGGAGACGAATTTAGCCGCGTGCCCGCTCGGCGCCGGCCTCGTCGAACGCCTGGGCCAGTGTGTTCCACGACAACGTCGCGCACTTGATCCGAACCGGGAACTTGACCACGCCGCGCAGGGCTTCCAGCTCGCCCATGTCCAGGCCGGGGTCGAGGCTCCCGTCCCCGCCGCCGTCGTCGACGCCGTTGCCGTCCAGGCCCCGTTCGTGGATGGACATCATGGCCTTGAAGGCCCGGATGAGGTCCCGGGTCTCCGCCTCGGTGTGGCCCTTGACCGCGGTGGTCATCATCGACGCCGACGACTGGCTGATCGAGCAGCCCTGGCCGTCGACCTTGATGTCGGTCACCCGCCCGGTGTCGTCCAGGTCGACGTAGAGGACGACCTCGTCGCCGCACAGCGGGTTGAACCCCTCCACCCGGCGGGCCGGCGGCGTGGGCAGGTCCCCGCGGTTCCGGGGACTGCGGTAGTGGTCCAGGATGATCTCGCGGTACAGGTCCTCCAAGCCGGCCATGTCAGACTCCGAACATCTCGGCCGCGGCGACGAGGCCGTCGGACAGCGCGGCGACGTCCGCCTCGTCGTTGTAGACGTAGAACGACGCCCGGGCCGTGCTCCCCACGCCGAGGCGACGCATCAGGGGCTTGGCGCAGTGGTGGCCCGCCCGCACGCAGACGCCGGCGCTGTCGAGCACCTGGGCCAGGTCGTGGGGATGGATGTCGCGATAGGTGAACGACAGCACCCCGCCGCGAGCCGCCGGGTCGGCGGGGCCGAAGATGTGCAGGTCGTCCCCGTGACGTTCGGTGAGCACGGACAGGGCGTGGGCGGTCAGGGCGTGCTCGTGGGCCCGGACGGCCTCCATCCCGAGGTCCTCGAGGTAGCCGATGGCCGCGCCCAGGCCGACGACCTCGGCGATCGGAGGCGTGCCGGCCTCGAACTTCCAGGGGAGCTCGTTGGGCGTCCAGCCGTCGAGGCGCACGTCCCGGATCATCTCGCCGCCTCCCAGGAACGCGGGCATCGCCGAGAGCAGGTCCTCTCGCCCCCACAGCACGCCGACGCCGGTCGGCCCGCACATCTTGTGGGCGGAGAAGGCCAGGAAGTCGCAGCCCAGGGCGGCCACGTCGGTGATGGAGTGGGGCACGGACTGGGCCCCGTCGACCAGGACCACCGCCCCGGCGGCGTGGGCCGCGTCGGCGATCCGGGGGATGGGGTTGAGGGTGCCGAGCACGTTCGACATGGCGGTGACGGCCACCAGTCCGACCCCGTCCAGCAGGCGCTCCAGGTCGTCGAGCACCAGGCGACCGTCGTCGTCGATGGGCAGGAACCGGAGCTCGGTCCCCCGCTCCTCGGCCAACATGAGCCAGGGCACGAGGTTGGCGTGATGCTCCATGGTGCTCAGCAGGATGGCCTGCCCCGGCGCCAGGCAGGACCGACCGTAGGAGTGGGCGACGAGGTTGATGGCCTCGGTGGCGTTCTTGGTGAAGATCACGCCCTGCGACGACGGCGCCCCGATGAAGCGGGCCACCCGGCCCCGGACCGACTCGTAGGCCGCGGTGGCCTCCTCGGCGATGGCGTAGACGCCCCGGTGCACGTTGGCGTGGGTGGTGGCGTAGTAGTGGTCCATGGCGTCCAGCACCGCCCGGGGCTTCTGCGAGCTGGCCGCCGAGTCCAGGAAGACCAGGCGGTGGCCGCCGGCCTCCCGGTCGAGGATCGGGAAGTCCTTCTTGACCCTGGCGACGTCGAACGTCACGACGCCGCCGATGCCGTGCGCCAGGCTTCGTAGCCCTCGCGCTCGAGGCGGTTGGCCAGGTCCATGCCCCCGCTGGCCACGATTCGCCCGTCGACCAGGACGTGGACCACGTCCGGCTCCAGGTACTGGAGGATGCGCTGGTAGTGGGTGATGACCAGCACGCCGAGGTCGGGGCGGTCGGCCCGCACCTCCTGCACGCCCTTGGAGACGATCTTCAGCGCGTCGATGTCGAGGCCCGAGTCGGTCTCGTCGAGCACGGCGAACTCGGGCTCGAGGATGGCCATCTGCAGGACCTCGTTGCGCTTCTTCTCCCCGCCCGAGAACCCCTCGTTCAGGTACCGGTCGCCGAAGGAGGGGTCGATCCCGAGGCGGCTCATCCAGCCCATGATGGCCAGGCGGAGCTCCAGGATCGACAGGTCGATCCCCTTGCGGGCTGACAGGGCCTGGCGGAGGAACTGGATGACCGAGACGCCGGGGATCTCCTCGGGGTACTGGAAGGCGAGGAACACCCCCGACTTGCCCCGCACGTCCGTGGGCCAGCCGGTGATGTCCTCGCCCTTGAAGAGGATGCGCCCGGCGGTCACCCGGTAATCCGGGTGGGCCAGCAGCGTGTTGGCCAGCGTGGACTTCCCGGAGCCGTTCGGCCCCATCAGGGCGGCCACCTGGCCGGGGGCGACGGTGAGGTCGACGCCCTTCAGGATCTCCGTTCCCGCCACCTCGACGTGCAGGTTCTGGATCTCGAACACAGGAGTGGCGCGGCCGTCGCTCATGGTTGCAGATTAGCACTACGGCCGTAGGGGAAACCCGTCCGACGGTCACGCGCCGAGCAGGCTGTTGTACTCGTCGACGCGGGCGTTGAGGGTGTCGACGTCGCCGTTGAACTGCGAGATCAGACCGTTGATGACGGCGACGTTGGCGTTGTAGGTCCGGATGTCGCCGGCGCTGCGCAGCGCCTCCTGGCCGTCCTTGAGGGCCGTGATGCGGGCGTCGAGGGCGTCGATCTCGGCGTTCAGCCGGTGCATCTCGTCCTCGCGGGCGCCGAGCGTGCGCTGTCGGTCGGCGACCAGGGCGGCCCGGTTGGTGAAGTACAGGGCGTAGTGAGCCTCCAGGGCGGGCGACAGGCCGTCGAACTCCGAGCCCAGGATGGAGTGGATCTCGTTGTCCAGCGCCGGCGTGGTCCCGTACGGCTTGAGCCGCTCCTCCAGGCGGTCGTTGCCGGCCCGCGCCGCCTCCATCTGGGCGTCGATCGCCGCCCGTTCGGCGGGCGCGAGCGCGGCGTAGACGGCGTGGAGCAGTTCGTGGGCGGCCACCACGTAGAGCAGGTCGTGGGCGTCGGCGCGGTCCGGGGCCAGCAGGTGGATGCGCCCGGCGACGTAGCACCCCTGGGTATGGGTCCGGGTTCCGCCGGAGGAGGCGGCGGAGCTGTCGACGCCGCAGTTGCGGGTGAACGTGGCCAGATCTTCCACCGCCGGGTCGGCGGCGAGGAACGTGCGCCGAGCCTGGTCGGTCAGCGTGGCGCCGGCGATCAGGTCGGCGACGTCGGGGGCGACGGGCGCGGTGGTCGTCGTCGTGGTCGGCTCCGCAGTCGTCGTCGTCGACGCGGGCGGCGACGACGCTCGAAGTCCGGTCGTGGTGGTGCACCCCGTCGCCAGGGCAACCACCAGCACCAGGAAGCTCCAACGCCGGGGCACCGGGCCAGACGCTACCGGCCAGCCCCTCTGGAGCGGCCTCGGTGGCCGCCGCTACGCTCCGGCCCACACATGATCGACCCCGGGACCTTCACCGCCGACGACGCGCGCGCCGCCTCTGAGGGGACGGTCACCCTGGTCGAGGGCTCGGCGTTCTGCATCTCCGGGCGCGACGGCGACGTGGCCCAGGGCTCGCCTCATGGCCTGTTCTTCCGGGACACCCGGTTCGTCTCGGGCATGGACCTGCACATCAACGGAGCCCGCGGCGAAGCGCTGGCCGCGGAGCGGACGTCGCCGTTCTCGGCCACGTTCGTCCTGCGCAGCAAGCCCGTGCCCGGGCGGGCCGACAGCAGCCTCATGGTCGTGCGCTACCGACACGTCGGGCGGGGCATGCGCGAGGACCTGGTGGTGCGCAACTACGGCGAGGAGCCGGCGTACTGCTCAGTCCAGCTCCGGTTCTCGGCCGACTTCGCCAACCTCTTCGCGGTGAAGGAGGGCCGCAACCGGCCCGAGGGCCAGGTCGAGCTGTCGGCGTCCGCGGCCGGGCTCGTGTTCCGGCACCATCGGGGGGCGGGCGGGCGAGGGCTGCGCATCACGTCGAGCGTGCCGGCCCAGTTCGTGTCGGACACGGCGGCGTGGGAGGTGGTCGTCCCGCCGCGGGGCAGCTGGAGCACGTGCCTGCAGTTCACGACCGTCATCGAGGGCGACGACATCGAGCCGCGCTACCTCTGCGGGCAATCGGTGGAGGCGGCCATGCCGCAGCAGCGCCTGGACAAGTGGCGCCAGGCCGTCCCCGAGCTGGACACCGACGACCTCTACCTCCACCAGGCCGTGACCCGGGGCGCCGAGGACCTCGGCGCCCTGCGCATCTTCGACCCCGACTACCCCGACCGGGCCGTGGTTGCGGCCGGCGCTCCCTGGTTCATGACCCTGTTCGGCCGCGACTCGCTGCTCACCTCGTGGATGGCGCTGATCGTCGACCCCACGCTGGCCCAGGACGTCCTGCAGACGCTGGCCCGCTTCCAGGGCACCGACGTCGACCCCCGCAACGACGAGGAGCCCGGACGGATCCTCCACGAGATGCGGTTCGGCTCCGCCCCGTCGCTGTCCCTCGGCGGAGGCTCGGTGTACTACGGCACGGCTGACGCCACGCCGCTTTTCGTCATGCTCCTCGGCGAGCTCCGGCGTTGGGGGCTGGCCCGGGAGGTGGTCGACGGGCTGCTCCCCGCCGCCGACCGAGCCCTGGCGTGGATCGAGGACTTCGGCGACTGCGACGGCGACGGGTTCGTCGAATACCGGCGGGCCTCGGACAGGGGCCTGGCCAACCAGGGGTGGAAGGACTCGTGGGACGCCATCCGCTTCGCCGACGGGCGCCTGGCCCGGGCCCCGATCGCGCTGTGCGAAGTCCAGGGCTATGTCTACGGGGCGTTCCTGGCCCGGGCCCACTTCGCCGACGAGCTGGGCGACGCGGCCACCGCCGCTCGCTACCGGGCCAAGGCCGCCGACCTCAAGACGGCGTTCAACCGCGACTTCTGGATCGAGGAGCGGGGCTGGTTCGCCATGGGTCTCGACTGCGACAAGAAGCCGATCGACGCGCTCGGGTCCAACATCGGCCACTGCCTGTGGACCGGCATCGTCGACGAGGAGAAGGCGCCGCTGGTCGCCGCCCGGCTGCTGTCACCGCAGATGTTCGGCGGCTGGGGGATCCGCACCCTGGCGTCGGAGATGTCCGGATACAACCCGGTCAGCTACCACGTCGGGTCGGTCTGGCCCCACGACAACGCCATCATCGCCGCCGGGCTCATGCGGTACGGGTTCGTCGAGGAGGCCCACCGGGTCATCGTCGCCCTGCTCGACGCGGCGGGGTTCTACGGCGGGCGACTGCCCGAGCTGTTCGGCGGCCTCGGGCGCGACGAGGTGCCGTTCCCCGTCGCCTACCCGTCGTCCTGCTCGCCACAGGCGTGGGCCGCGGCGTCGCCCCTGCTGTTCTTGCGCACGATCCTGCGCCTCGACCCGTGGGTCCCCCACGGCAAGGTCTGGCTGGACCCGGTCCTGCCCGAACGGATGAAGCGCCTGCGGGTGGCACGCATCCCCCTCGGTGGCCGCCGGGTGACCGTCGACATCGACGGCGACTCGCTCAGCGTGGACGGCTTCGGCCCCGACATCGAGCACGTGCGCCAACCGCGCGAGCCGCTGACCGCGTAGCCGCGGCTGCGGCCACGTGGTCACCAGCCCCGGTCGATCCACTCCTGGAGGTGGGGGCGCTCGGCGCCGATCGTGGTGTCGTCGCCGTGGCCCGGCATCACGATCGTCTCGTCGGGCAGGGTGAAGAGGCGCTGCTGGATCGAGCGGATGATGGTCGCGAAGTACACCCGGTTGCGTTGGGTGTTGCCCGGACCGCCGGGAAACAGCGTGTCGCCCGACAGCACGACGGGCGACCCCTCGATGGCAAAGCAGGTGGATCCGGGGGTGTGGCCGGGAGTGTGGAGGGCGCGGAGGCGGAGGCGGCCCACCTCGATCACCTCGTCGTCGGGAATCTCGAAGTCGTACTCCGGCATCGTCTGCGCGTCGCCCGGGCCGACGCCCACCCGGTGACCCGCCCGGCGCACGTCCGGGACGGCCTGGACGTGGTCGCTGTGGCTGTGGGTGGTCAGGACGTCGCCGACGTTCAGCCGCCGGCAGAGGTCGAGCAGGATCGCCGGCTCGTCGGCCGCGTCGACCAGCACCGCCTCTCCGGTCTGCCTGCAGCGGATCACGAAGACGTTGTTGACCAGCGGACCGACGATCACGCTGGTGATCTCGACCTGGTCGTCGCTGTAGTGCAGTTCGGGTTGGCCGGGCGCAGGCATGGACGAGAGTATGCCGCGATGCACTTCGGGCCGACCTCCGCCCAGGAGGCGCTGCGGGGGCGGGTCCGGTCGCTGTTCGAAGAACTGTCGCCGTCGACGGAGGTCCGCCGGCTGATGGAGACCGACGCCGGCTTCGACCGCCCGGCGTGGCGACGGCTGGCCGCGGCCGAAGGCGGCCTGCAGGGCATCCATCTGCCGGCTGCGGTCGGCGGCGGCGGCCAGGGGTGGGCCGAGCTGGGCGTCGTGCTGGAGGAGGCCGGCCGGGTGCTGTTCGGGGCGCCCCTGCTCTCCACCGCGCTCGCCGCAGCCGTCCTGCTGGCCTCGTTCGACGACGAGGCCGTCGCGGAGACGCTCGCCTCGGTCGCAGCGGGGGGCACCGTGGCCACCCTGGCCGTGGCCGAGGCGCCGGGCCGGTGGGACGCGTCAGGCGTGGCCGCCCGGGCCGTCCGGTCGCCGGACGGGCGGTGGCGGCTGGAGGGTGAGAAGTCCTACGTGGTCGACGGCGGCACGGCCGACGTGGTGGTGGTGGCCGCCCGCCATGACACCGGCGTCGGCCTGTTCCTCGTCGAGGGGGGCGCGCCCGGCCTGTCGAGGTCTCCGCTGGCGACGGTCGACATGACCCGCAAGCAGGCCACGCTGACGCTGGCCGCGGTCCCGGCCCGGCTGGTGCGGGGTCCGCTCCCCTGGGCGCTGCAGCTCGCCGCGGTCGGGCTGGCCGCGGAGCAGGTCGGTGGCGCCGCGGCCTGCCTCGACCGGGCGGTGGCCTACGCCAAGCGGCGGGTCCAGTTCGGACGTCCCATCGGCAGCTTCCAGGCCGTGAAGCACCTGTGCGCCGAGATGCTGCTGGACCTCGAGTCGGCCCGCTCGGCCGCCTCCTACGCCGCGTCCGTCGCCGACAGGGTCGACGGCGACGAGCTCGCCGCGGCCGCGGCCGTGGCCAAGTCCTGTTGCTCGGACGCCTACGTGCGCATCGCCGCCGACAGCCTCCACGTGCACGGTGGCGTGGGGTTCACCTGGGACGACGACGCCCACCTGTACTTCCGCCGGGCCCGGTCGTCCGCCCTGCTGTTCGGCGACGCCAACCACCACCGGGAGCTGCTGGCCCACGCGCTCGGGGTGTGAACCCCCACTACCCTCGGCGCCCATGGGCCTCTTCCTGGGCGCGCTCGCCGTGGCCGCCGTCTTCGCCATCGCGGCGATCGTCGTCGGCCGGGAAGCCCGGCGGCTGGCGACGACGGCACCCGGTCGGGTCTTCGAGTTCGAAGACGCCGTCACCTGGGTGTGCGACCACGTCGGCCCGGACGTGGCCGCCGTCCTGTCGCCGGACGACGTCCGCCGCATCCTCAACTGGCACCTCGAGTTCTTCCGGATCAAGGGTGTCTCGTCGAACGGCCACACCGCCGAGAGCGACGGGCCGGTGGTCGTCAGCGGGGCCGAAACGGTCGACTTCGTGCTCATGCGGGCGGAGTCCGAGGGGTCGCCGTACACGCCGGCGCAGATCCACGAGGTGCTGGAGGCGCAGATGGGCTACCTGGAGGACATCGGCGCCGTCGGGCCGGTGGCCGAGGAGGACGAGGACCTGCCCTAGCCGGCGACGCCGAAATCCGCTTCCAAGCTGTCGCGTTTGTGCTTTGATTGGGCTACCGAAGAAAGGAGGTGGTCCACCTGAACGAATGTAGTTTTGGGACCTCGGAGGTGGCTGTCCGCTAGTCGGCAGCTGGACCGGGCAAGCGAATCTTCGCTGCCACCGCTCGTCGGAGACGTCCGGGAAATGGTCCCTCCCGGTGCAGTCCGTGTCCGTCAAGTTCCTTTCCAGCACTATTCGTAGTAGACGAGGGGGCGCGTAGCGCCCCCTCGTCGCGCCACCCGTCCCAGGGTCCGGAGGTGAGCGGCATGCAGTGCGAGATCCTTTCCAGCGGCCTTCGGCTCTCCGGGTACCTGGCCCGGCCCGCCGCCGCCGAGTCGAGCGCCGGCGCGCCCGGGCTCATCCTCTGCCACGGCTTCCCCGCCGGCCCGGGCGGCGCGGCGACGTCGGGCCAGACCTATCCGGAGCTGGCCGAGCGGCTGGCCGCCGACACCGGTTGGGTCGTGCTGGCTTTCAACTTCCGGGGGACGGGCGCGTCGGATGGCAACTTCTCCCTCGCCGGCTGGCTCGACGACCTCCGGGCGGCCATCGACCACCTCCTCGCGGTCGACGGGGTGTCGGGCGTGTGGCTCCTCGGTTCCAGCACCGGCGGGGCGCTGGCCATCTGCCAGGCGGGCGAGGACGAGCGTGTGCGCGGCGTCGCCACCCTGTCGGCCCGCTCCGACTTCGCCGACTGGGCCAGCGACCCCCAGGCGTTCCTCGAACACGCCCGGGCGATCGGCGTCATCCGGGACCGGAACTTCCCGTCCGACCCCGACGCCTGGGGCCGCGAGCTGACGGAGATCCGCCCGACTGCGCTCATCGGCAAGATCCCGCCCCGGCCGATCCTGCTGGTCCACGGGGCCGAGGACACCACCGTCCCCCTGCAGGATGCCCGGGTCCTGGCCGACGCCGCCGTCGACGCGGTCGAGCTGCGGGTCCTGGCCGAGGCCGGCCACCGCCTGCGCCACGACCCACGCGCCGTTGCCCTGGTCATCGGCTGGATGGAGCGCCAGGCCGGCCACTGACCCCCGGCGTGGCCGGGCGGGCCGGCCGACGCCGGTCGGTCAGGCGAGCGGCACGCGGTCGATCACGTCCCGCAGGCGCCGGGCCGCGGCCCGGGGGTCGGCGGACTCGGTGAGCCAGCGGACGACGACGAAGCGACGGGCGCCGGCGACGAGCATGTCGCCCACGGTGTCGGGGGTGACCCCACCGGTGACGAACCACGGCCGGGTGGCGGTCGCCGCCGCGTACCGGAGGTACTCGAGGCCGGTTCCCGGCCGACCCGGCTTGGTCGGCGTGGCCACGACCGGGCCGACGGAGACGTAGTCGGCCGGCTCGCCCGCCGCGGCGTCGAGCTCCGCCGGGGCGTGGGTCGAGAAGCCGACCAAGGCATCGGGGCCGAGGATCCGGCGGGCGAGGGCCGGCGGGGCGTCGTCCTGGCCCACGTGGACCCCGTCCGCCTGGCACTCGAGGGCCAGGTCGGGCCGGTCGTTCAGGATGAACGGGACGCCGAGGTCGCGACAGACGCCGGCCGCGACGCGGGCCCGGGCCAGCAGCGGCCGGGCGTCGAGGGCCTTGTCGCGCAACTGGACCACGTCGACACCGCCGGCGACGCAGGCGGCCAGGAACCGGGCCAGGTCAGGCCGGTCGGCGGTGCAGAGGTACAGGCGACGGTCCCCGATGCCGGCTGGCGCGCCCGTCATCCTCCGGCGACGGCCCGCACCAGCTCGATGCGGTCGCCGTCGGCCAGCACGGTCGTAGCCAGGTCGGCGCGGGCCACCGGCTCCCGGTTGCGCTCGACGACCACCCACTTGCCGCCGAGACCAAGGGCGGCGAGCAGATCGTCGACCGTGGCCCCGTCGCTCAGCTCCACCGGGTCCCCGTTGGCGACGACCTTCACTTCCCGGCCTTGGCCGCCGCCTTCATGGCCTTCTTGTGCTCCCGTACCGCGGCCAGCGCCTCCGGCCCGTCGATGTCGGCGACCGAGAAGTGCCCGGCCTGCCCGTAGGGACCAGTGACGTCCTCCCAGCCCGGCGGGGTCACGCCCATCCGCTTGGCCAGGAGGGCGGTGAAGATGCGGGCCTTCTGCTCTCCGAAGCCGGGCAGCGCCTTGAGGTTCGCCACCAGCTCCTTGCCTGTGGCCGCGCCCTTCCAGACCGCCTCGGCGTTTCCGTCGTACTGCTCCACCAGCACCCGGCAGAGCTCCTGCGTCCGACCGGCCATGGATCCCGGATACCGGTGCAATGCCGGTGGCCCCCGAAAGACGACGACCAGCTCCTCGGCGTCCATGCCCGCGATCTCGGCCGCGTCCAGCCGCCCGCCGAGGCGCTCCTTCAGGTCGTAGGGGCTGTGGAAGGCCCGCTCCATCGGCACCTGCTGGTCTAAGAGCATTGAAAGGGTAAGAGCAAGAGGATCAGTGCTGACTAGGAGGTCGGCCTCGTAGTCCCCGGTCACGGCGATGGCTAGCGGCTTCGTCTTCGGCACCAGGTCAGCCTATGTCCCTCATGCGGGACTACTAGTGCCCTATGTCATAGTCCCCTATGACTTTCATATCCTCTTGATGCCTATGCTTGCACCCATCATCCCCAACGGCTACGTTGGCAGTGCACCGAACGTCTGTTCGGAGACGAGGAGCTGAGTCGTGAATAAGGTTGATGGCCGAGCACTATTCGAGATGGTTATTACACTCCAAGGCGAGGCTGAGATAGATCGAGTCCTCCCAGCTCTCGCCAAGAACGGATTCGTATTCACAGTGCTCTCCAGTAACTCCCTGGAGTCAGTCGTCGGCCTGAAATTAGAGGGCGACATAGTTGTCGCCGAGCAGAGGGCTGCGCTTGCACGCAAGGTTGTAAACGGCGGTTAGCCGTAGATCACGGTCAGCGTCGGTCAACCCATTTATGCATCAAGAAAAGGGCCGCTGTACTAGCCGGCCCCTTCCTTATATCAACGCTTCAGCTTCAATTCAAGAATTTGTGGCAGCCAGGCTTGCGGATAGTGCTTCTTTGTGAGGTCGGAGTGCAAAATCTTCAGGGATAGAGCAATCAAGTCGTCCCATGTCTTACCGGGTTATCCGCTGGATGTACCCACCAGTCGTAGACTCTCCGATAGTTGTAGGTTCGTCTGCGCGAACGTCTTAGTTGCTTCTTCGCCCGTATTGTTTATTCCATCATGTGATGCCTCGTTGCTGTAATTCCATTGTGATGCATAAGCACGTACAATGCAACGAGCTCCCCAAACGATGCCTCGTAAGGGGAGCTTCTATTTGGCTATTTTTCGACACCCTTGCTAGCGGTGCGGCCTGTGGACAAGCTGGGGATGTCGACAAATCCCCGAAACTGGGACGCCAAACAGCCGCCCCGGTGGGGGCGGCTGTTTTGGCTGGCGGGTGCACGAGCCCCCCTGTGACCTGGTAGCTGACATGGTTGGTCAGCCGAGACAAGCCAGCGAGGGGGGTTCCCCTATGTCTGCTGCTAAGTGAACTTAGCATGTGTTAGGACACTGTGCATGCGGAAAACGCATGGTCTTGGAGGTACAAGACCTAGGAGCGCCACCAGAAACACCTAGCATCCCTGAGACCAGGTACGTTCCACCACGGTCTCAGGTTCACGTTCTGGGGGGAGCAGGTGTGCCGCTCCATACCTAACGAATGTGCTGCTCGAGCAGCATCCCGATCAGCAGGGCCAGCGGGTCGTCCTGCAGCAGCTGGTCCGCGACAACGTCGCCGGTGAGAGGCAGCTTCATACGACGACGCTACCGCCAGCACCGTCGACAACGGCTCGTGGACGTCTCCCGCCCAGCCGCAACAGACGCAACGCCGGCTGCGACGGCGATGACCAGGTTCATCCCGTCGGCGCCCAGGAAGAACCCCCTCCTCGCACTCGAAGCGGTAGCCGGAGCCGGGGCAGCGCTCGACCATCGTGAAGCAGCTGGTGAACAGCCTCCCCCGGGCGCGGCATGCGGCGCCGGGGAGTTTGCCACGGTCGCAGTTCGGGTAATCGCTGGGCTTCCTCGCTCGGTTCGGACACCGCCACCTTCTCAGCGGCCGTTGCAGGGGGATTGCGCGCGGGCGGGGCGGTTGGCGCAAGCACCTGCAACGACAACCCGTACAACGGAACCGGTCAAAAGATCGTCGTTGCGAGGAGCCCAACATGCACCTGTCCCGTGTCACGAGGCCCCAGCGCCTGGCCGGCCCGGTCGTCGCCGTCGTCACCCTCGGGCTGCTCGCTGCTGCGTGCGGCGGCGGCTCCACCAAGACCGCGAGCACCACGGCCACGACCGCCGCCGGCCCCGTGAACCTGCGGATCGCCTACGTCCCGGCCACGACCGTCCTTCCCCTCCACGTCGCCCAGGCGCAGGGCATGTTCGCCAAGAACGGCCTCAACGTCACCCTGACCGAGGCGGCCAACATCTCCGACATCCCGGCCACGCTCGGCCGCCAGTTCGACCTGGCCCTCGGAACCGCCACCGACCTCATCCGGGCCGGGGCGGCTGGCGTCGACGTCGTCCAGGTGGCGGGCAACACCATCAGCACGAAGCAGAACCCCTTCGTCAAGCTCATGGTCAAGCCCGACTCCGGCATCACCGACGTCTCGCAGCTCAAGGGCAAGACGGTGGGGAGCCCGACGCTCAGCGGCGTCATCCACGTCGCCGTGAAGTACTGGGCCAAGCAGAAGGGCGTGAACCCGGCCGACATCGGCGGGGTCGAGGCGCCCACTCCGAACCTCCCCGACCAGCTCAACGCCGGGCGGATCGACGCCGTCGAGGCCCTCGAGCCGATCGCCAGCCAGCTCACCAAGGCCGGCGACGTCTCCCTCGGTTCGCCCTTCGACGCCATCTCCGACACGTTGGCCACCAACTTCTGGCTGGCCCAGGGGTCATGGGCGACCAAGAACCGCGACGCCGTCGCCAAGTTCGTGCAGTCGCTGAACGAGGCCAAGGGCTTCATCGACGCCAATCCGGTCGACGCCCGGCGGACGCTGCAGCAGTACACCAACCTCCCCGACGCCGTCGCCTCCACCGTGCCCTTGCCCACCTACAACTTCGACATCCGCACCGGCGACCTGGACACCTGGGTCAAGGTGATGAAGGACACCGGCGACTTCACCGGACAGGTGGACACCCGCAAGCTCGTCCTCGCCCCTGCGGGTAAGTAGATCCCCCGTCCGATGCGACCCATGACCGGCCCGGGAGGCCGGTCCGGCAGCCATTCACCGGGCCATCCCTCGACGACGGTGGACCAGGTGACCGGCGTGCAGGCGGCCGTGAGCTTCGACGCCCGCCAGGTCGACGTCGTGGTCGACTCGAGCGAGGGCCCCAGGGTGATCCTCCATGACGTGAACCTCACGGTCCACGACGGGGAGTTCGTGTCGGTCATGGGTCGCTCGGGTACCGGCAAGACCACGCTGCTGCGGGTCCTCGGAGGCCTCCTCGACCCCACCTCGACGTCGGACGTCACCTTCCATGGCCGGCGGGTGGAGGGTCCGCCGGAGGGGGTCGTCCTCGTCTTCCAGAACTACGCGGCGTCGCTGCTGCCGTGGCGGAACGTGGCCCGCAACGTCGCCCTCGGCCTGGAGGGCCACACATCCAAGCCGGAGCGCGAGGAGCGGGTGCGGGAGGCGCTGGCCATGGTCGGCCTGGGCGAACGGGGCGCGGACTACCCGTGGCAGCTCTCGGGCGGGATGCAGCAGCGGGTGCAGCTGGCCCGGGCCCTGGCCATGCGCCCCTCCGTCCTGCTCATGGACGAGCCGTTCGGCGCGCTCGACGCCATGACGAAGGGCGCACTGCAGGACGAGCTGCAGCAGGTCCAGGCCCTGACCGGGACGACCGTGGTCTTCGTG
>DATASA010000175.1:0-34606 GCA_036269435.1 Acidimicrobiales bacterium
ACGACCTTCGACGCCTGCGGCCCGGTGCCGAGCGCCTTGAAGAAACCGGTGACGGCGGCGTCGAGCTCGCCCATGAGCCGGGCGTGGGTGTCCTTCTCGTTGGCGTGGGTGTCGAAGCCGCCCAGGCTCACGCTGTAGGCCTTGGTGGGCGAACCGGCCCTGATGAGCTTGGCCACCAGGTCGAGCTGGCCGGCCAGCGACCCGGCGGCCGGCTTTCCGGCCGCCACCGAGGCGTCCGGGGCGCCGTCCCCGCCGGCACCGGCGCTGGGCGCGTCGGGCGGCAGCGACGCCAGCATCTCGGAGATCGACTTGTTCACCCGGAGCAGGTCCGACCCGGTCTGGGCGATGCGGTTGCCCAGCCCCGAGCCGTCGGCCGTCGGGGTCGACAGGGCGGCGAAGCCCGAGGCCACCGTCGCCCCGCCGGGCAGGCTGATGTTGCCGACGGGCACCGACGACCCTGCGGTCCGCTCGCCGGACAGCAGGCGGGGCAGGGTGTTGCCGACCGAGACGGCCCGGAGGGGGTCGTCGCCGGTGCCGTCGAGCCACCGACCGAGCCAGCCGGTGACGACCGCGGTCTCGGGGGTGGCGGTCTGCCAGATGTCCATCGACCGGAAGTGGCTGCGGTTCGGGTTGGGGTACCCGACCCCCCGGACGACGGCCAGCGTCTTGGCGTCCCACAGCCCCTTCAGCCCCTTGAGGTTCGGGTGCAGGCCCAGCCCGTCGCCCAGGACCAGTACCTCTTCGGGCTTGTAGCCGAGGTCGGCCCGGCCGCCGAGGTACTGGCCCGCCTCGTAGGGGATGAGCGTGTTGAGGCCGTCGTTGCCGCCGTAGAGGGTGGTGACGACGAGGATGCGGTCGCTCGACGCGGCGCCGGCGGCCGCGTTGGCGCCGGCGGCGGCCGTGGACCCGGGCGCGGCCGACCCGGAGGCGCCATGCGACGCCGAGGCGGCCCACGGGTGCTTGGCGACCGTGAGGCCGGCCGCCCCGGCAGCGGCCGCTCCTGCGGCTCCCAGCAGGAACTGGCGACGATTCAGGGGCATCACGGTCTCCTAGGCGAGGACGTACTCGGGCGACACCAAAGCGAGGGTGAGCATCGCCTTGGGATCGTTGGCCGCCTTGGCCAGCGCGGCGCCGGTGGTGGCGCTCCAGCCGTCGACGGCCAGCAGCGCGGCCGCGGCTGCGGGCCGGTCCGGGGCCGACGCCTTGGCCAGCGCGGCAACGTTGGCCTTCTGGGCCACGGCCGACGCGAAGCGCAGCCGGGAGAGGCTGAACGAGGTGTTGAGCCAGTAGGTGTTCTGGGGCCAGCCCCCGACGTCGGGCGGCGTGAACGGCTCCTGGCCGAGGGCGACCAGCTCGGCCAGGACGGCCTTGGCGTCGGAGGGCTTCTGGCCGAGGGCCCGCAGCGTCCCGGCCACGTACTCGATGGGCTGCTTGACGAGGCCGGTGCGGCTGGCGGCGGTCACGAACTCGGGGTGCAGGAACACGGCTCGGAGCAGCTTGGAGACGTCCAGGTCACGGGCGAAGCCGGGGGTGAGCTCCTTGACGACCGGGTCGTCGGGCTTGCCCGGGCGGGCGAAGTGGCTCCAGATCTTCGAGGTGATGTAGGGGGCGCTGGCCGGCGAGGACACGGCCAGGTGGACGATGTCGTCGGGCGTGAAGGCGCCGGTGTTGCCGAGGTAGGTCTTGACGCCGTCGTCGTGCTGGGCCTTGTTGAGGGTGACGTTCCCGGTCAGGCGGTTGAACAGCAGCCCGGTCAGGCCGCGGGCCCCGTTCTTGACGTCGTCTTCGGAGTAGTTGCCGATGCCGACGGTGAACAGCTCCAGCAGCTCGCGGGACATGTTCTCGTTCGGGCTGGCCTTCCGGTTCTGGTTGGAGTCCAGGTAGACCATGAGGGCCGGTCCGCCGGCGACCGCCTTGGCCAGGGTCTCGAAGTTCCCGGCGCCGAGGGTGCGGAACGTCTGGTTCTGGGCCAGCATCAGCTCGGCGTCCTTGACCTTCTGCACCGACGTCGCGAAGTGGCCGTGCCAGAACAGGGTCAGCTTCTCCCGCAGCGGGTTCTGGGCCGCGACCATGCGGTCGAGCCACCACGTCGACACGTCGACCACCTGCTGGCGCAGCTGCTGCTGGGCCGCCTGCTGGGCCGCGACCCGCTGGTCGGCGGGCACCGAGTCGCCCGGGGCGGCGTAGGGGGTGACCGCAGGCGGAGCCATGCCGTCGACGCCCGGGTCGGGGGCGGCGAAGTCGAGGAGCCGGTCGACGGTGGCCTCGTAGCCGGCCGTCGCCGCGGCATCCAGCTCGTCGGGGCGGGCGCCGAAGCCGGCCCGACGGTAGAGGTGGGCGATGCGGCTGCGAGTGTCGTCCCGGTCCACCGGCCAACTATGGACAGAAGAGTGTGAGGAGCTTGTGAAGAACGGCGAGCGGTAGTGTGAAGACCTGTCTCTCTAGGCCGGAGGTTCTGCATGGCACTTGAAGAGGTGGTCAACGAGCATTTCTTGGGCCGTTACCGGGCCCTGCTCGATGCCGAGGATGCCGCGTTCGACGAGCTCGAGCACGCCTACGAGGACGGGGACCGGGCTCATTTCCTGGCCGACCTCGCCGCTTGGGAGGCAGTCGTCGGACGTCGCCAGGAGTTCCTCGCCCGGTACGGCGCACCTGAGGTTCCCGAGACCCCCCTTCCCGTCGGTGCGATGACCTAACGGTCGCTCCTTTGGCCGCACCCGGCTCGACGCCTCCGTCACCGCCGCGGGGACCCCTTCGGGGGGCATCGCGGCTGGGCACCGCCCCACTGGCCGTCGTCATCCTCGCTGCCGCCGCCCTCACTGCCATCGCGCTTCGCAGCACCGACGCGCCGGCCAGCGGCGTGCGAGGCTCGGCCGACGCGCCCGGGGTGACCACCGCCCCGGCGCCCGCGGCCACCACGCCGCCGACCACCGCGGCGCCCGTCACCACCATCGCCCCCACGCAGCCGATCGCCCTGCCGCTGCCCGGATGCCCGCCGCCCCCGCCCAAGCCGGGCAGCGGGACGGGCGTGCCCTACGTGCCCCCGCACCTCGTGCCCGAGGACCAGTTGCCCGTGGCCCAGCCGGCACCGCCCATCGCGGTGGACACCACGCCGCTGGCGGGCAAGGGCATGTGGATCTGGAAGTTCAAGCAGTCCGAGGGAGGCGACGCCGACGCCATCGTCGCCCGGGCCAAGGCTGCGGGCCTGCGCCAGCTGTGGGTCCGGGTGGGCGACTCCCAGGACGGCTTCTACGGGGCGAGCGTGCTCGACGCCCTCGTCCCCAAGGCCCACAAGGCCGGGCTGGCCGTGATCGGGTGGGGCTTCCCCTACCTGCACGACCCGATGTCGGATGCGGCGTGGAGCATCGACGCGGTGAAGTGGCACGCGGCCGACGGCTCCCGGCTCGACGGCTTCAGCCCCGACATCGAGCTTTCGTCGGAAGGCGTGATCCTCACCGAGCGGCGCATCACCGTGTACCTGGGCCTGCTGCGCCCGGCCGCGACGGACAGCCTGCTCGTCGCCACGGTGTACCCCCCGGTCGACACGTTCTGGAACGGCACCTACCCGTACCGGGCCATCGCCCCCTACGTCGACGCCTTCGCCCCCATGGTCTACTGGGGCTGCACCGAGCCGGGCCAGGCCGCCCAGCAGGCCGTCGACCGGCTGTCGACGCTCAAGCCGGTCCACATCATCGGGCAGGGCTACGACGCCGGGCCCGAGGGTGGGCGCACCGGTGCTCCGAGCGCCACCGAGACCGTGCGCTTCCTCGACGTCGCCCGCCGGGGCGGCGCCATCGGGGCGTCGTTCTGGGTCTGGCAGTCCATCGACGACGACCAGTGGAGCGCCCTGTCGACGTTCAACTGGCCCCTGGCCGCGCCGACGTCGGCCGTGGCGCCCCGCCGCTGACCGTCCCTTTCGCTGAACCCGAGGAGATCCGGTGTCCGAGAACCCCGTCCACCTGTCGTCCGGCTTGCCGGAGACCCTGCTCGACCCCGAGCCCGCCGAGGCGCGGGAGGGGCTCGCGGCCGCCCTCGCCGCGCCCGATGAGCTGCGGCGGGAGGCGGTGGCCGCCGTCGCCACCCGCTGGCCGCGGTACCTCGACGCGTGGGCCCGGCTGGGGGCCCTGGCGACAGCCAGGGCCGAGGCCGCCGGCGGCGACGGCGGGGGCGCGGGTGACTGGGCCGAGGCGTACGCGTGCTACCGGGTGGGCTACCACCGCGGCCTCGACCAGCTCCGCCAGTCGGGGTGGCGGGGCCAGGGCTACGTCCGCTGGGCCCACGGGCCCAACCGGGGCTTCCTGCGCTCGCTGGCCGGCCTGGCCCGGGTGGCCGGCGTCATCGGCGAGGACGACGAAGCCCGCCGCTGCCTGACCTTCATCGCCCAGCTCGACCCGGTCTGGGACGGATCCGACGCCTGAGGCGCCGCCCGGGCCACGGGCGGTCGAGGTGGTCGTCCACGGCCGGGTCCAGGGCGTGTTCTTCCGCGACGCGTGCGCCCGCCGGGCCCGGGCCGAGGGCGTCGTCGGGACCGTCCGCAACCGGTCCGACGGGACCGTCCACGCCCGGTTCGAGGGCCCGGCCGACGCCGTCGGCCGGCTGGTGGCGTGGTGCCGGGAGGGCCCGTCGCACGCCGAGGTGGCCGGCGTGGACGTCGTCGAGGTCAGTCCTACCGGGCTGGAGAGCTTTCGCATACAGTGACGCGTTTCTGGAGCGACAAGGGGGAGACGTGCCGACTGTGCGGGGCAAGCGGGGACGGCGGGGGATCGGGGGGCTGCTGGGCGTGGTGCTGCTGGTCGCCCTGACGGGGTGCGGCAGCAGCAGTAAGAGCGGGGGCACCGTCCTGGGCTCCACGCCGAAGAACGCGGACGTGGTCGTCTCCCGGGTGGACAGCGTCACGCGCTACGACCCGGACAAGCTCCAGATCACGCTGAACAAGGACGTGTCGTTCACAGTCCTGAACAAGGACTCTGTCGTCCACAACGTCACCATTCCCGCCTTCGCCATCGACATGGACGTGGCGCCCGGGCAGGTCATCAACGTGAAGATCCCGGCCGTCACCCAGGCGCCGCGCGACGGCTTCTTCACGTTCTACTGCAAGTACCACCAATCCCAGGGCGAGGCCGGCCGCATCACCGTCTCGAAGTAGGTCGATCGTTCATGTAGACAAGGCGGCGGTGGACATCACCGCCGCCGGCCCGGCCCACGACCGGACGCCGCTGCTGACCGTGGGAACGGTCGTGTGGCTGGCCTCCGAGCTGATGTTCTTCAGCGGCCTGTTCGCGGCGTACTTCACGCTGCGGGCCGCCTCCAAGGGGCCGTGGCCGCCGGGCGACGTGGAGCTCGACGTCGCCCTGAGCGGGCTGTTCACGCTGGCGCTGGTGGCCTCCAGCGGGACCATGCAGCTGGCGGTGCGGGCCGTCGCCGCCGGCCGGATGGGGGCCTTCCGGGCCTGGATCGCGGCCACCCTGGTCCTGGCCGGCGCCTTCATCGCCAACCAGGCCCACGAGTGGTCGACCCTCGGCTTCTCGGTGTCGTCGCACCCCTACGGCTCGGCGTTCTACGTGATGACCGGCTTCCACGGCATGCACGTGATCGGCGGCATGCTGGCCATGGTGCTGCTCCTCGGCCGGTCGGGGAACCGCCGCTTCGGCGCGGCCGAGCTGCCGGCCGTGGAGATGGTCAGCTACTACTGGCACTTCGTCGACGTGGTGTGGCTGGCGATGTGGGCCACCCTCTTCCTGCTCAAATGACCCGGCCGCGCAGGCCCGGGCGGGGCGCCGCCGTCGCCCTCGCCCTCGTGGCCGCGTCCCTCGGCGTGGGCATGCTCGCCCCGGGCGGCGGCGCCGCAGCCGCCGCGCCCGTGGCCCAGGTGGGCCAGCCGGCGGCGCCGTCGCCGGTCCAGTCGGCGGCCGACGTCGAGGCGGGCCGCCAGCTGTTCGCGGTGGCCTGCACCACGTGCCACGGCGCCGATGGCCGGGGAGTGGCCGACCGGGGCCCGACCCTGATCGGCGTGGGCGCGGCCTCGGTCGACTTCTACCTGTCGACCGGCCGCATGCCCCTCGACCGTCCCCGCTCCCAGGCCGAGCGCAAGCGGGTGGCCTACGCGCCGGCCCAGATCGGCCAGCTCGTCGCCTACGTGTCGTCGCTGGCGCCGGGCCCGGCCGTGCCCCGGATCGACCCGGCCACCGGGGACCTGCCCGACGGCCTGCACCTCTACGCCAACAACTGCGCGCCCTGCCACAGCTCGGCCGCGGCCGGAGGCGCCCTCGGCCACGCCGTCTACGCGCCGGCGCTGAACCGGGCCACCCCGCTGCAGGTCGCCGAGGCGGTCCGCATCGGCCCCGGCGCCATGCCGGTGTTCGGCCCGGAGACCCTCGACGACGCCCAGCTCGCCTCGATCGTCCGCTACGTCGGGTACCTGCACAAGCCCGACGACCACGGCGGCTTCGGCCTCGGCCACCTCGGCCCCATCCCCGAGGGCTTCGTCGCCTGGATCGTGGGCCTGGGGGCGATGCTGGTGGCGGTGCGCTGGATCGGCACCAAGGACTGACGTGGCCCGGTCACGGACGAGGGAGGCGACGCGGTGAGCCAGGCGCAGCAGGCCATGCCGGCCGAGCGACGGATCGCCGCGCTGCTGTTGGCCAGCACGGTGGCCGCGCTCGCCCTGGCCGGGGTGTACATCGCCGGGGGCCAGCCCCAGGCCGAGGGGGCGCTGCTCGGCGTGGCCCTGACCGGGATCGGTGTCGCCCTGATCCTGTGGGCCCGGGGACTGTCGACCGAGGGCACGGTGGTCGGCGACCGCGGCGTCCTCGACGACGTCGAGGACGAGGCCGCCATCGAGGCCCGCTTCGACGACGCTGTCGACGAGCCCGGGCGGCGCAGCGTGCTCAAGCTGTTCTGGGCCGCGGGGGGCGCCCTGGGCCTGGCCGCGGTGTTCCCCATCCGGTCGCTCGGCCCTGCCCCCGGGCGGGCCCTGCTGCAGACCGCGTGGAAGCCGGGGTCGCGCATGGTGGACGTCACCGGTCGCGCCGTGCGGGTCGACACGCTGCAGGTCGGGGGCACGCTCACCGTGTTCCCGCAAGGCGCGGTCAACGCCGGCGACTCCTCCGTCGTGCTGATCCGGGTGGAGGCCGACCAGCTCAAGCTGCGCCCGGGGCGGGAGACGTGGGCGCCGCAGGGCTACATCGCCTACTCGAAGATCTGCCCCCACGTCGGGTGCCCGGTGGGGCTGTACCAGGCCGACGTGCACGAGCTGCTGTGCCCGTGCCACCAGTCGACCTTCGACGTGCTCGACGGGGCCCGCCCCAGCTTCGGCCCGGCCACCCGCTCGTTGCCCCAGCTGCCCCTCGCAGTCGACGCGCAGGGCTTTCTCACCGCCCAGCACGACTTCACCGAGCCGGTGGGCCCCGGCTTCTGGAACCGCCGGTGAGCGCCCGGGGGGCACCGGTCACCCGCCGTCTGTTCCAGTGGGTCGACGAGCGGCTGGGGGCGTCGCACTTCACCCGCAAGGCGCTCGACAAGATCTTCCCGGATCACTGGTCGTTCATGATCGGCGAGATCGCCATGTACTGCTTCGTGATCCTCGTCGTCACGGGCGTGTACCTGACGTTCTTCTTCGTCCCGTCGTCGGACCAGGTGACCTACCACGGCGCCTACAAGGCCCTCGACGGGGCAACCATGTCCGCGGCCTACCGCTCGGCGCTGGACATCAGCTTCAAGGTGCGGGCCGGCCTGGTCATGCGCCAGATGCACCACTGGGCCGCGCTGGTGTTCCTGGCCGCCCTCATCGTGCACGTCTGCCGGGTGTTCTTCACCGGCGCCTTCCGCCGGCCCCGGGAGGTCAACTGGATCGTCGGCGTGACGTTGCTGGTGCTGGCCATCATGAACGGCTTCTTCGGGTACTCGCTGCTCGACGACCTGCTCTCGGGAACCGGCGTGCGGGTGGGCTACTCGATCGCCTTGTCCATCCCGGTGGCGGGCGAGTGGCTGGCGTTCCTGTTCTTCGGCGGGGAGTTCCCCAACACCGAGTTCATCACCCGCTTCTTCGTCCTCCACGTCCTGCTGCTGCCGGCCGCGATCGCCGGCCTGCTCGGTGTCCACCTGGCCATCCTCTGGCGGCAGAAGCACACGCAGTTCCGGGGGCCGGGTCGCACCGAGCAGAACATCGAGGGCTCGCACCTGTGGCCGTCGTACGCGGCCAAGTCGGTCGGGCTGTTCTTCATCGTGTCGGGGGTACTGGCCGCGCTCGGCGGCCTGGCCCAGATCAACGCCATCTGGATCTACGGCCCGTACGACCCGACGCAGGCCGCGGCGGCCACGGCCGGCTCTCAGCCCGACTGGTACGTGGGCTGGCTCGACGGCGCCCTGCGGGTGATGCCCGGATGGGAGGTCCGGGTGTTCCACCATACGATCGCCAACCCGTTCTTCCCCGGCGCGGTGCTCCCCGGGCTGACCTTCGGCATCCTGTACCTCTGGCCCTTCCTGGAGCGGCGGTTCACCAAGGACCGGGACCCGCACAACCTGCTGGACCGGCCCCGTGACGCGCCGGTGCGGACCGGCCTCGGCGCGGCGACGCTGTCGTTCTACGCCATCCTGTTCCTGGCCGGCGGGAACGACGTGCTGTCGTCGGTGTTCCGCGTCGCCCCCGAGTCGATCACCAACCTGTTCCGGGTGCTCATCTTCGCCGTCCCGCTCGCGGTGTTCTTCGTGACCCGCAACGCCTGCCGGGAGCTGGCGCGCGACAAGGTCCACCCCTTCGGCGGCTCCCTCGGGTCGCGGGTCGTGCGCACGCCGAGCGGTGGCTACGAGCTGGTCGAGGATCCGACGACGGTCGTGGGCGCCATCCGCTCCGACCTGGCCTACACGGACGACCCGACCGACTACCGGCCTCCGCCCTCGACGTGACCTGCTCGGGCCCTCCGCGGCTGACCTTCGCGGTCCCGCGGCTCCGCCGGCTCAAGCCTTGGTGTCGGCCTCCCGGGCGTAGCCGAAGACGCCGGCCAGCATGAGCAGCAGGCCGACGACCGCGATGGGCGGCCCGAAGACCAGGCCGTTGGCGACCACTACCGCACCGGCGGCGAGGACGATGGGCCACGCGCTGGACGAGGGGAAGTAGCCCACCTCGCCGGCGCCGTCGCTCGGCTCGGCGTCGCCGCGATCCTCCGGCCGGGGCTCGATCCGGCGGTGCTGGAACCAGAGCCAGGCAGCCACGAAGGCGAAGGCCGGGACCGAGACGCCCAGCATCGTCGTCCCGGCGTCCTCGTAGCTCACGAACCAGTAGGCGGACGCGGTGACGGTGAAGAAGGCGGCCGCTCCCGCGAACAGGCGCCACTCGACCTTCACGTCGAGCTCTCCGCCCCGGCTGCCGCCGCGGCCCGCTGGCGGGCGTCGAACACCGGCCGCTCCGAGCGGATGAGGGGCAACTCGTGGAAGTTGTGCTCCGGTGGCGGTGACGACGTCGCCCACTCGAGGGAGTAGCCGCCCCACGGGTCCGGCCCGGCGGGGAGGCCCTTGCGAGGGGTAACCAGAAGGTTCCACAAGAGGAAGAGGGTTCCGACGGCGAGGATGCCAGCCCCGACGCTCGACACGAGGTTGAGGAAGCTGAAGCCGGCGTTGGCCTGGTACGTCGCCACCCGCCGGGGCATGCCCCGCAGGCCGAGCAGGTGGTGGGGCCAGAACGTCAGGTTGAACCCGACGAACGTCCACCAGAAGTGGGCCTTGGCCAGGCGCTCGTTGAGCACGCGGCCGGTCACCTTCGGGTACCAGAAGTACAGCCCGGAGAAGAACCCGAACGCGGCCGACCCGAACAGCACGTAGTGCATGTGGGCGACCACGAAGTACGTGTCGGTCACGTGGTAGTCGACCGGGGGGGCGGCCAGCATGGGCCCGCTCAGGCCACCGATGAGGAAGACGAGCAGGAACCCGACGGCGAAGAGCATGGGCGACTCGAACGTGATGTGGCCCCGCCACATGGTGGCGATCCAGTTGAACATCTTGACCCCGGTCGGCACTGCGATCAGGAAGGTCATGAACGAGAAGAACGGGGCGTTGATGGCGCCGGTGGCGAACATGTGGTGGGCCCAGACCGCGGTCGACAGCGAGGCGATGGCCAGGGTGGCGAAGACGAAGCCCTTGTAGCCGAACACCGGCTTGCGGGAGAACACCGGAATGACCTCGGTGACCACCCCGAAGAAGGGCAGGGCGACGATGTAGACCTCCGGGTGCCCGAAGAACCAGAACAGGTGCTGCCAGAGGATGGGCTCGCCGCCGTTGGGCCCGTCGAAGAAGTGGGCGCCCAGGTGGCGGTCGGCGTAGAGCAGGGCCAGGCCGGCGGTCAGCACGGGAAAGGCCAGCACGACCATGGCCGAGACCAGGAAGATGTTCCAGGTGAAGATCGGCATGCGGAACATGGTCATGCCGGGGGCCCGCAGGCAGATGACGGTGGTGATGAGGTTGATGGCGGTCAACACGGTGGCCACGCCCGTGATGAGCACCCCCATGATCCACAGGTCGGATCCGGCACCGGGGGAGTGGATGGCGTCGGACAACGGCGTGTAGGCGGTCCAGCCGAAGTTGGCCGCCCCCCGGGCGGTGAGGAACCCGGAGACCATGGTGAGGCCGCCGCCCAGGTACAGCCAGTACGACAGGGCGTTCAGCCGGGGGAAGGCCATGTCGGGCGCGCCGAGCTGCAGCGGGATGAGGTAGTTGGCGAACCCGAAGCCCATCGGCACCGCGAACAGGAACATCATGATGCTGCCGTGCATGGTGAAGAGCTGGTTGTACGTCGACGCGCTCACCAGCTGCTCGTTCGGCGTGGCCAGCTGGGCCCGGATGAGCAGGGCCAGCACGCCTCCGAACAGGAAGAACACGAAGGCGGTGACCATGTAGAGGATGCCGACCTTCTTGTGGTCGGTGGTGGTCACCCATCCGACCAGGCCGCCCTGGGCCGTGCCCCGGCGGGCCGGTCGGGGAGGCGGCGGCGCCGGCCGCTCCTCGAGCAGCGTCACCTGGACACCCTAGGGCGCGGCCGACCCCCCACGGTCATCGCCGATCACGCCGGGTCATCGGGCGCTCATCGGGCGACGCTGGCCTGGCGGCCCACCCCGGCGGGCCCGTTGGGATCGGGCCCGGGGCCGCCCGGCGCGGGCTGCTGACGGGCGGCGAAGGCCTGGAAGTCCGACGGGCTCACCACGTCGACCGAGAACGTCATGCGGGCGTGGTCCAGCCCGCAGAACTCGGCGCACACGCCGCCGAAATGGCCGATGTGGGTCGGCCGGACCTCCAACTGGTCGTCGACGCCCGGGATCATGTCCTGCTTCACCAGGAAGGTCGGGACGAAAAAGGAGTGAATGACGTCCGTCGTCGACAGGCGCAGCCGGACGTTGGCGTTGACCGGAAGCACGAGGGTGGGTGGCGTGTTGGCGTCGCCGACCACGGTCACCCCCTGGGTCGGGTAGTGGAACCGCCAACCCCACTGGAACCCGGTGACCTCGACCGTGAGATCCGGCGTGGCGCTGCGGCGGGTCTCCCGGTGCTGGGTCCGCAGCGTCAGGCCGAAGAGCACGGCCACGATCAGCAACGGGACGACGGTGTAGAAGACCTCGACGGGGATGTTGGCCCCCGTCTGCTTGGGCAGGTCGCCGGGAGCGGCGTCACGGGGCCGGCGGTAGCGGACGACCGACCACAGGATCAGGCCGATCACGAAGACGCCCAGGACGACGCCCGCACCGAGCACGATCCGCCAGAGCTGCAGGACGTCCTTGCCCTGCTTGGTCACCGGGTCGGGCACGCCGCCGCGGCTGGAGCAGCCGGCGAGGAGGAGGCTCCCGACCACCAGGATCAGGATGCATCTTGGCCCCTTCGGGTGGGACTGCCGACGCAGTGGGTGATTTCCTGGAATCTCACCTGCTAGCATCCGTGCCAGTTAAGCAGGCCGTTTCAGACAGCGGAACGCCTGTGTTCGAGTGCACTCTCACGTTGGGGAAGGCGGATCGGTGGACAGACGGCGATTTTTCGTCGAGCGACGGATGCTCGGCACTTCGGCGCGCCGAAGTGCCGTCGTGGCCATCGTCGTGCTGGGCACTGCGCTGAGCCTGGCACCGGGCCTGGCCGGCGCCCAGGCCGTGGGCGGGATCGGCACCGCCATCACGCCGGCGTTCACCAGCCCGGTCGTGGTCGGGGCCCAGAACCAGCCCGCGCTGGTCCAGTTCGTCAACGCCTCGTTCGGCACCGCCGCCGGCGACACGGTGACCCTCTCCAACATCCGGCTCAACCCGTCCTGCGCCACCTCCACGGTGGACACCAACCCGGCCGACCCGTCGCCGTGCCCCACGCCCGAACCCCGTCCGATCCCCGGTTCGCCGATCATCACGCTCAGCCCGTCGAGCACCGTCGCCAACACCACCTGCCCGGGCGGACCGTTCGCCATCACCGGGCCCGACGCCGAGGGCGACTACACCATCACGCCCACCACCGGCCCGATCACCCTCGGCCCGGTCGGCTCGCCGACGGCAACCTGCAGCATCGGCTTCACCTTCAACGTCGTGCAGCGGCCGACTGACGGTTCCACCTTCCAGGTGGCCTCGCTGGTCGCCACGTCACCGACGTTCCCCGGGGGCCTTCCGCAGTCGGGCGCCTCCGCCGTCGTGGTGAACCAGGCCACGCCGGCGCTCACCACCGTGTCGTCCAACAACACCGCGGGCATGGCCTCGGTGCCGGTGGGCTCCACCGTCACCGACCAGGCGACGGTCACCGGCGTCGCCAACGTGCCGGCACCGACGGGCACCGTCACCTATTCGCTGGTCGGCCCCGGCCCGAACGGGACCTGTACGTCGGCGACCGTGCCGCCGAACGGGCCGGCCACCGTCCCGATCGGCTCGCCGTCGCCCAGCTTCACCCTGCCGTCGGCCGGGACGTACAACTTCGTGGCCAGCTACAGCGGCGACACGAACTACGCGCCGATCGCCAACACCGGATGTGGCGTCGCCAACGAGCTCGTCACCGCCACGCTGCGGACGTTGGCCCTGACCACCAGCGCATCCACCAACCTCGCCAACGTCCCGTCGGGCACCGTCGTCAGCGACACCGCGACGCTGACGCCGACCATTCCCGGGCCGGTCCCCACCGGCACGGTGACCTACACCCTCGTCGGCCCGAACCCGAACGGCGCCTGTACCGCCCCCATCGTCGGCAGCAGCACCGTCGCCGCCGGTGCCGCCTCTGGGCCCTTCACCGTCACCCTCCCCGGGACGTACAACTTCACGGCCACGTACTCCGGCGACGGCAACTACGCGGCGATCACCACCCCGGTCGGCTGCGGCGCCCCCACCGAGCAGTTCGGGGTGGCGCCCGTGCCCGTGCCCCTTCGCACGCAGGCGTCGACCAACAGCGCCACGGTCGCCCCCGGCACCATGGTCACCGACACCGGCATCTTCACCACTCCCGCCGGGTTCCCGGCACCGACCGGCACCGTGACCTACACCCTGGTCGGCCCCGGCCCCAACGCCTCCTGCACGGCGCCGGTGGTCGGCGCGCCGAGCACGGTCGCGGCCGGGAGCCCGTCCGGTTCCTTCACGGTCAACACGCCGGGCACGTACAACTTCGTCGCCACCTACAGCGGCGACGCCAACTTCCAGCCCACCACCACGCCCGTCGGCTGCGGTGACCCGAACGAGATCTTCACCGTCGCCACGCTGCCGATCGGCCTCAGCACCCACGCCTCGACCAACGCGCCCAACCTGGCGCCCGGCACCGCCGTCACCGACACCGCCACCTTCACGCCGCCCCCCGGTGGGCCGGCGCCGACGGGCACCGTGACCTACCGCCTGATCGGCCCCAACCCGAACGGCACCTGCACCGCCCCCGTCGTCGGCGCCCCCAGCACCACCGCCGTCGGCTCACCGTCCGCGTCGTTCGTGGTCACCGCCCCCGGCACCTACAACTTCACCGCCACCTACAGCGGCGACGCCAACTACACGGCCATCACCACGCCCGTGGGCTGTGGCGACCCGAACGAGCTGTTCACGGTCACCCTGCAGACGCTGACCCTGGGCACCACGGCCTCCACCAACAGCACCACGGTCGCCCCGGGAACCGGCGTCACCGACACGGCCGCGTTCACCACCCCGGCCGGCGGCCCGACTCCCACCGGCACCGTGACGTACACCCTGGTCGGCCCGAACCCGGACCCGACCTGCGCCACCCCGATCGTGGGAACGAGCACAGTCGCCGCCGGGACGCCGTCCAACGCGTTCGCGGTGACCGCCCCCGGCACCTACAACTTCGTGGCGACGTACTCGGGTGACGGGTTCTACGGGCCGATCTCGACGCCGGTGGGATGCAACGTGGCCGCCGAGCGGTTCGCCGTCGCCACCCAGACGGTGTCGCTCACCACCGCGGCCTCCACCAACAGCGCCACGGTGCCGCCGGGCACCGCGGTGACCGACATCGCCACCATCACCCCGCCGGCGGGCGGGCCGCCGGCCACCGGCACCGTCACCTACACCCTGGTCGGCCCCGGGCCCGACGCCACCTGTTCGGCACCCGTCGTCGGCACCAGCACGATGGCCGTCGGGCAACCGTCGGCTCCGTTCACGGTCACCGCGGTGGGCACGTACAACTTCGTGGCCACCTACAGCGGTGACGCCAACTACTCCGCCATCACCGTGCCGGTCGGGTGCGGTGTCGCCGGTGAGATGTTCACCGTCGCCACCCGGCCCATCGGCCTCACCACCCTGGCCTCCACCAACAGCGGGTCGGTGGCACCCGGCGCCGCGGTCACCGACACCGCCACGTTCACTCCGCCGCCGGGCGGGCCCGCCCCCACCGGCACGGTGACGTACACCCTGGTCGGCCCCGGGCCCAACGCCACCTGCAGCGCGCCGCTCGTCGGAGGCCCCAGCACGACGCCGGTCGGGTCGCCGTCGGCTGCGTTCCACCCGACCGCGCCCGGCACGTACAACTTCGTCGCCACCTACAGCGGTGACGCGAACTACGCGGCGATCACCACGCCCGTGGGCTGTGGCGACCCGAACGAGATCTTCTCGGTGGCGCTGCAGCCGGTGAACCTGTCGACCACGGCGTCGACCAACGCCACGAACGTGGTTCCCGGCGCGACGGTGACCGACGCGGCCACGCTCACCCCGGCGCCCGGGGCGCCGACCCCGACGGGCACGATCACCTACACCCTCGTCGGACCCAATCCGGACGCCACGTGCACCGGTCCGGTCGTCGGCACGCCGAGCACGGTCGCCGTCGGCGCCCCGTCGGCGCCCTTCACCGTGACGACACCGGGCACGTACAACTTCCTCGCCACCTACAGCGGCGACGGGTTCTACGCGCCGATCACCGCCCCCGTGGGCTGTGGGATCGGCGCCGAACGGTTCAGCGTGGTCCCCGCCCCGGTGAGCATCGTCACCAACGCGTCGCCGCCCGTACCGGTCGGCGGGACGATCACGGACACGGCGACGCTGAGCGGCGGCGTGGCGCCGACCGGCACCGTCCGGTTCGACGTCTTCGGCCCGGACAACGCCACCTGCACGGGTGCGCCGACCTTCACCTCCACGGTGCCGGTGAACGGCAACGGCAACTACACGTCGGGCGCCTTCACGACCACCGGTGCCGGCGCCTACCGGTGGATCGCCACCTACAGCGGCGACGCCAACAACGCCCCGGCCGGGCCGACGGCCTGCGCCGACGCCTTGGAGACCAGCGCCGGCACCAAGCTGACGCCCACCCTGGTGACGACCGCATCGGCAGGCGCCGTCGGCTCGTCCGTGTTCGACACGGCGACGCTGTCGAACGGCTTCAACCCGACCGGCACGATCACGTTCCGGCTGTTCAACAACGAGACCTGCACCGGCACGCCGGTGTTCTCGTCCACCAAGCCGGTGACCGGCAACGGGAACGTGCTTTCGGACACCTTCATCCTCCCCGGCCCGGGCGTCTACCACTTCGTCGCCACCTACAGCGGCGACGCCAACAACAACGCGGCCGGCCCCACGGGATGCCTCGACCCGAACGAGGCCATCGGCGCCGGGCGCCTGGGCATCTCCCTCACCACCACGGCGTCGGGCGCAGTCACGGTCGGCAACCCGATCTCCGACACCGCCACCGTCGGCGGTGCCTTCAACCCGACCGGCACCGTGACCTTCACCCTCTTCGGGCCGGACAACGCCACGTGCACCGGGGCCCCCGTCTTCACGTCGGTGAAGCCGGTCAACGGCAACGGCACCTACCCGTCGGACTCGTTCACCCCCAGCGCGCCGGGCGTGTACCGGTGGATCGCCACCTACAGCGGCGACGCCAACAACGCGCCGACGGCCACACCCTGCGGGGACCCGCTCGAGCAGGTGACGGTCAACGCGCTGCCGACCATCGCCATCACCAAGGCGGCGTCGCCCCTCAGCCTTCCGGTGCCCGGCGGCACGTTCACGTTCAGCGTGGTCGTGACCAACACGAGCAACGAGGCTTTGACCATCCGGTCGCTCGTCGACAACATCTACGGCGACATCACCACGCTGCCGGGGTCGACCTGCAACACGGCCATCGGCACCGTGCTCGCGCCGAGCCCCGGACCGGGCAACACGTACTCCTGCCATTTCCTCGGTGACTTCCGGGGGCCGAGCGGCGCCAGCCAGACCGACACCGTGACGGTGACCGCCACCGACACCCGCGGCAACACCGTGCACGCGTCGGCCAACGCCACCGTCACCCTCACCCCGGTCCCGCCGTCGATCACCACGACCAAGTCGGCTGCCCCGCCCAGCCTGCAGGAGCCGGGTGGCCTGTTCACCTTCAGCTACTCGGTGACCAACACCGGTCCCGAGGCGGTGACGATCACGTCCATCGTCGACGACGTCTACGGCGACCTCAACGGCCGGGGTACGTGTGCCGTCGGCGCCCGGCTGGCGCCCAACGGCGGCACGTACAGCTGCATCTTCACCGGCAACTTCTTCGGTGACGCGGGCGCGACGCAGACGGACACCATCACCACCGTCGGCCACGACGACCGGGGCCAGACGGTGACCTCGAAGGCCAGTGCCACCGTCACCATCACCAACGTGCCGCCGTCGATCCAGATCATCAAGACGCCGGACCCGACCAGCCGACCGGAGCCCGGCGGCACCTTCCGGTTCACCGTCACCGTGACCAACACCAGCTTCGAGCCGATCACCACGACGTCGCTGGTCGACAACATCTACGGGGACCTGAACGGCCGCGGGAGCTGCGCCATCGGCGTGGTGCTGGCGGCCAACGGCGGCTCCTACAGCTGCGCCTTCGACGGCGACTTCCACGGCAAGGCCGGCGACCGCCAGACCGACACGGTCACGGTCGTCGCCGTCGACAACGAGAACAGCTCGGTGACGGCCAAGGCCTCGGCCACCGTCACCCTGACGCCGGTCAACGTGCCGCCGGTCGTCCCGCCGCCGGTGGTGCCGGTGGTGCAGCCGATCGTCCCGGTGACGGTGGCGCCGGTCCAGCAGGTCCTCGTCCGCACCGGTGCCAACGCGCTGCGCCAGGCCAAGCTGGCCGCCCTGTTCCTGCTCATCGGCATGGTCCTGGTCGCCGCCAGCTGGAAGTTCAGAGGCGGGCCCGGCCTGACCCCGCTCCCGGTCGGCCCGCGCGGTGGGCCGCGCCGCCCGGGCACAGGCGGCGGCGCCGGCGGTTTCCGCTTCGGCGGCGGCAGCCGGTTCGACGGCGGTCCGCCCCCGCCGCGAGGTCCGTCCGGCGGAGGGACGGGCCGTCCGGCGACGCCCGCGGTGGACCGCGCCGAGGCGCCGTCGCCCCGACCGACACCGACGGCGCCTGCGCCTGCGCCTGTCCCACCGTCGGCGTTCCTCGACATGATCGCCCGCCCGGTTCGCTCGCCGGTGGTCCCGGCCGTCCTCCCGGTCCCGGGTCCGGCTCCGGCTTCGGCGCCCGCCCCGCTCGAGGCGTCGGCCCCGGCCCCGGCCGACGCCGCGGTGGAGGACCGGGAGGTGCTGATCCCGACCCCCCTGCCGGCGCGGACCGGCAACGGATTGGACGCGACCGCCATGGACGCCAGAAACGCCCTTGGGCCCGCCGTGCGCCAAGAGCCGCCGCCTGCGCCGCACCGGGGCCGCAGGTTCGGAGGCCACTGAGCGAAGCCACCTCCCCGCCCGGCGGGCTCGGCCAGCTGTTCGGGATCGACGCCGCGCTGATCGAGACGCGCCCGCTCGGCCGCGGCCACATCCACCAGACCTTCCTCGCCCGCTACGACGGTCCGGACGGGATCCCGCTGAAGGTCGTCCACCAGCGGCTCAACACCTCGGTCTTCGCCGACCTCGTCCAGCTGTCGGCGAACGTGCAACGGGTGACCGAGCACCTCGCCGCACGCGGGAGCGGCCCGGGGATGCGCCTCGTTCCGGCGGTGGCCGGCGGCACCATCGCCTTCGACGAACGCGGGCGACCGTGGCGCACCCTGACCTTCGTCGCCGGTGCCCGCTCCTACCACCGGTTCGCCGCTGCGGCCGACGCCGCGGCCGGCGCTGCCGCCGCGGCGCGTTTCGTCGCCGACCTCGTCGACCTGCCGGGACCGCCGCTGCGGGAGGTGATCCCCCGGTTCCACGACGTCGCCGACCGGCTGGCGCACCTGGCCACCGCGGCTGCGGCCGATCCCGCCGGGCGGTGGCTCGACTGCCGCGCCGAGGTCGACGCCGTGCTCGACGGGGGCGACCTGGCCGCGGCGATCGGTGCCGCTCGCGCCGACGGGCGGTTGCCGGAGCGGACCGTGCACAACGACGCCAAGGCCGACAACATCCTGTTCGACGAGCGCTCGGGCGTCGCCCTCGGCCTGGTAGACCTCGACACCGTGGGCCCCGGGACCGTGCTGTTCGACGTGGGCGACCTGGTCCGCTCCGGCGCGCCGAGCGGGCCCGAGGACGGTGACCCGGGCCGCACCGGCATACGCGCCGACGTGGTCGACGCCATCCTCGAGGCCTACGCCGAGGGCGGGGCCGGGTTCCTCACCGCCACGGAGCTGGCCCTGTTCCCCCGGGCCGGCCCGCTCATGGCCCTGGAGGCGGCGGCCCGGTTCCTGACGGACCACCTCCAGGGCGACGTCTACTTCGCCGTCGACGGCCCGGGCCACAACCTGCGCCGGGCCCGCACGCAGCTACGCCTGCTGGACCTCCTGGCGTGAGGGTCGACGCGGGACGGACGGCCACCGTCCTGCGCCTGGTCGACGGTCGGCCGCGAACCAGCGCGATCGTCGCCGGCGGCGTCGAGGTGGCGGTCGAGGCCGACGCGGAAATCGCGCTCGTGATCGACGGCCGCCGCCTGCCCGACACCGCGCTGGCCGTCTCCGAGGTCACCCAGCACCCGAATGACGGCGGCCTGTCCTGGGTCCTGACCGGCCCACATCTGTCGGTACGCGTCGTCGTGGCCGCCGATCGCGACGCAGGCGTCGTCCGCACCCACGCCGAGGTCACGGGCCAGGGCCGGCTGCAGGCCGTCGAGCTCCAGCACTGGCGGGGCCCGCGGTTCGTCGGTTTCGAGACCACCGGTGAGCCCGTCGCCTACAACGCCGGCCCGCCCGGCCTGGGCCAGCCGGTGTTCGGGCCCGGGTTCTTCGCCGGCATCGAGCACCCGGTGGCCGAGAACCTGGTGACGGCGCACGGCACCGGGAGCGCGTGCACGCTGCCCCTCGCCGTCGACCTGGGTACGGAGCCGTGCGTCACACCGGCCGCGATCGTCGGCGCTGGAGGGCTCGACGAGTTCTGGGACTACCTCGACACCGTGCGGGCGGTGCCGGCCCGCCTGGTCACCCTCACCAACAACTGGTACCACCTGGGCGCCACCGGCCTCATGGACGAGGCCACGGTGGCGGCCGAGCTGGCCGGGTTCGCCGACGTGGCCGCCGACCACGACCTGGCCCTCGACTTCGTCTGCCTCGACGACGGCTGGGAGGGCGAGTGGGACGACGCCACCGGACTGTGGGGCCGCGCCGCGCCGTCGAAGTTCCCGCTCGGGCTGACCCCGCCCGCACAAGGCGCCGGCCCGGGGATCGGCCTGTGGCTCAGCCCGTTCGGCGGCTACGGCGGGCGACGCGAGGAGCGGGTGGCGTGGGCCGGCGCCCATGGGCTGGAGGTGGAGCGCGCCGCCGGCGTGCTCTGCCCGGCCGGCGCCCGCTACCGCGCCCACCTGGTCGACGTCCTCGCCCGTTGGACCGCGGCCGGCGTCGGCTACTGGAAGCTCGACGGCGTGCGCTTCGTCTGCGCCGAGTCGGATCACGGCCACGAGGTGGGTCCTGGGGCGCGGACCGCTCAGGTCGACCGCTTCCTGGACCTCGTCGCCGGCATCCGGGCCGTCCGGGCCGACGCGGTGGTCGCCTTCACCATCGGCTCGCATCCCTCTCCCTGGTGGCTGCGGGCGGTCGACTTCGTGTGGAGGGGCGGCCTCGACGACGCCGCGGCCGAGCACCCCGGGTCCCGGCTCGACCGGTTCGACACCTACGTCGACACCTGCCTGCAGGCCTACCGCCGCTCGGCACTGCCCGTCTCGGCCGTGGTCACCTTCAGCGTGGTCGAGTCGACCGCAGCGTCGTACCGCGAGGCGGGCGACCTCGCCGCCTGGGAGCGCCACTGCTGGATGGCGGTGGGACGGGGGACGCTGCACCAGGACCTGTACGTCGCCCCCGACTCGCTGTCCGAGCCGGAGTGGGACGTGCTGGCCCGGGCGCTCGACTGGGCGGCGCGGGCCGGTCCGGTCCTGGCCCGCACCCGGATGGTCCTGGGCGACCCGGGCGACGGCGAGGTCTACGGGTTCGTCGGCCGGGGGCCGGGAGGGCGGGGCGCGACGGCCTGCCTGCGCAACCCGTCGCCCCGCGCCCAGACCGTCGCCGTCGACTGGGCCGAGCTGTTCGGGCGACCCGAGACCGGCGCGGTCCCGGTGCTCGACCGGGCCTACGGCCGGGCCGAGATCGACGAGTCGGCCGGCTCGGTGACCCTGGCCCCGTTCGACGTCCTGGTGCTGACGGTGGGGACCGAACCGGGCTGAGGGCTCAGGACACGCCGGCGGCGACGGTCAGGTCGGGCGGGCCGCCGGGGTCGGTTCGGACGTCGGCCGCTCGCCGCCGGACGTGGATGGTCGACATGGCGGCCAGCGCCGCGGCCAGGCTGAGGCCGCCGCCGAGCGCCAGCCCGCAGCGCGCACCCCAGTCCTCGGAGATCCAGCCGAGCAGGGGACCGCCGACCGGCGTGCTGCCGAGGAACACCAGCCCGTAGAGGGCCATGACGCGACCCCGCATGGCCGGTTCGGAACTGAGCTGCAGCGTGGTGTTGGCCGTGGCCAGGAACAGCATCACGGCCGCACCCATGCCGAACAGCAGGACGCCCACCGTCACCACGCTCGGCGCCACCGCGGCTCCGAGCGTCAAGGCGCCGAAGGCGGCCGCCGAGCCGACCAGCACGCGGCGGGTCGGCCGGGCACGACTGGCGGCGACCAGGGCGCCGATCAGCGACCCCCCGGCCATGAGCGAGGTGAACACGCTGTAGAGCCCGGCCCCACCGCCGAAGTCGTAGCGGGCGAGCAGCGGCAGGACGACCACGAAGTTGAACCCGAACGTGCCGAGCACGGCGACGAGGAACAGGGTGGAGCGCAGGCCGGCATGGCCCCAGACGTACCGCAGCCCGGCCCGCACCTCCCCGGTCGCCCGGGGCGCCCGCTCGCGCAGGAACAGCTCGTCGACCCGCATGGCGAGCAGCCCGCCGATGACGGCCAGGAACGAGATCCCGTTGGCGAGGAACGCCGGGGCGATGCCGAACGAGGCGATGACGACACCGGCCGCGGCCGGGCCGAGGATGCGGCCCATGTTGAACATGGCGCTGTTGAGCCCGACCGCGTTGGGGACCTCGTCCGGGCCGACCATCTCGATGACGAAGGCCTGCCGGGTGGGCATGTCGACCATGGTCACCATGCCGAGCAGGAAGGCCAGGACGTAGATCATCCACAGCTCGACCGTGCCGGCGACGACCAGGGCCCACAGCATGATGGCCAGCACGCCGCCGGCGGCCTGGGTGGCGATCAGCAGCCGCCGCTTGTCCAGGCGGTCGGCCAGCAGCCCGCCCCACATGCCGAACAAGAGCATGGGGAGGAACTGCAGGGCGACGGTCACCCCCAGCGCCACGCCGCTGCCGGTGAGGTTGAGCACGAGCCAGCTCTGGGCGACGGTCTGCATCCACGTCCCGGTCACCGACACCAGCTGACCGACGAAGAACAGGCGGTAGTTCCGGATGCGCAGGGAGCGGAACGTCCGGGCCCCCATGGCCCGCATCCGGCCCCTGGGGTCGGGCGGACGGGACATCAGGTCGCGAAAGCTACCAGCGCGGATCGATGTCCCGAACCGATTAGAACGGAGCGATGGCGACCCTGACCCGCGAAGAGATCGATACGGCGTTGGCCTTGCTCCCTGGGTGGGAGTTCGTCGACGGCGCCATCAGCAAGCAGTACCTGCTCGGTAGCTTTCCGGGCGCGATCGCTTTCGTCGTGCGCCTGTCGTACGACGCGCAGGCGGCGGACCATCATCCCGACCTCGACATCCGCTACAACAAGGTGCGCGTCACCCTGTCGACCCACAGCGAGGGTGGGGTGACGGCGATGGACGCGCGCCTGGCTGGGGTCATCGACGCCCTCGTGCCCTAGTTCGCCCGGCCTGCGCTGCGGCCGGGCGGCGACGGTCAGCCGCTAGCGTCGGCAGCCATGCCCTTGCAGAACGGAATCGTCGGTCCCGTCCCCGAAGGCCGCGACCCGGAGGAGTTCGACAAGCTACGGCGACGCGTCCTGTGGGCCATGCCGTCGGGCCTCTACGTCGTCGGAAGCCGGGCCGGGGAGCGGCGCAACGCCATGACGCTCAACTGGGCCACCCAGGTGAGCTCGGATCCGAAGCTGCTGGCCGTCGCCGTCGAGAAGGAGGCGCTCACCCACGAGCTGATCTCCGAGGGCCGTGCCTTCACCCTGTCGGTGATCGACCGGGAGGACCGGGCCATCGTCCGCAAGTTCACCAAGCCGGTCGAGGTCGACGTCGCCGCCCACACGCTGAACGGCTTCGCGTTCTCCGATGCGCCGGTGACCGGCGCACCCGTGCTCGACCAGGCCGTGGCGTGGGTCGACTGCCGGCTGCACAGCTCGGTCGACCTCGGCGGCCACACGCTGTTCCTGGGCGAGGTCGTCGACGCCGCCTTCGCCAAGGCCGAGGACACCCCGGTGCTGCGCATGGAGGACACCAGGATGAACTACGGCGGCTGAACCGCGGGCCGGCGTGCGCCTCGCCACCTTCAACGTCCTGCACGGCCGCTCGCTGGCCGACGGCCTCGTGTCGAACACGCGCCTGGTCGAGGCGTGCGCGTCGCTCGCGGCGGACGTGCTGGGGTTGCAGGAGATCGACCGCAACCAGGCCCGCTCCGGCGGCATCGACCAGACGCGAGCCGTCGCCGAGGGCACGGGCGCAGTGGCGTGGCGCTTCGAGCCCGCCCTCGTCGGCGAGCCGGGGGCGACGTGGCGGGCCGCAGCGGACGACGACGACCCCGACACCGCCGACGCCGGCTACGGGGTGGGTCTGGTCTCCCGGCTGCCCGTGCGGGCCTGGCACGTGGTCCGTCTGCGGGCGGCCAAGGTCCGCGCCCCCGTCGCCGTGCCGGGCGGTCGCGGCCGGGTGATCCTGCTCCCGGACGAGCCACGGGTCGCCCTCGCCGCCGAGGTGCAGAGCCCCGCCGGCCCCCTGCTGGTCGCCACCACCCACCTCTCCTTCGTCCCGGGCTGGAACGTCGTCCAGCTCCGCCAGGTCACGCGGGCCCTCGCCGCCTTCGGCCTGCCGTGCGTCCTGCTGGGCGACCTGAACATGCCCGGCGGGCTGCCCGCCGCGGCGACCGGCTGGCGGGCGCTGGCCCGGCTGAAGACCTTCCCAGGGGCCAAGCCGTCGCTGCAGATCGACCACGCCCTCGGCCACGGGCTGCTGCCCCTCGTCGCCGGCTTCAGCGCCCCTGCGCTGGCCCTCTCGGACCACCGGGCGCTGATCGTCGACCTCGGCTAGCCGCGGGCGATGGTTGCGGATTCATCTAGGGTGGGCGCCATGGCCGTGCGCCCCCTCACCAACGTCGCGTGGGGCTTCGAGTCCAGCTGCTTCGTGTGCGAGCCGGCCAACCCGAGGGGCCTCGGCATCCCGTTCTTCCACGACGACGAATCGGGCGTCGTCAGCGCCGAGTTCCGCCTCGGGGCCGAGTTCTCCGGCGCGCCGCACTACGTCCACGGCGGCGTGCTGCTGGCCGTTCTGGACGAGGCGATGGCGTGGGCGGCCATCGCCGTCGCCGGCCGCTTCGCCGTCGTCCAGTCCACGGCGACGACGTTCGACCGGCCCGTTCGCATCGACGAGCCCCATCGTGTGGAGGCCACCATTCACGAGCACACCGACACCGCTGTCACGGCGCGGGCCCACATCGCCGACGCCGCCGACCGGCGCTGCGCCGAGGGCCGCGCCCGCCTGGTCGTGCTGTCCGCGGCCGCGGCCGGCTCGGCGATCGGCACGCCTGTCGACCGGGCCCACCTCCGCTACGTCCGCCCCGTCCCCTCGGAGGCGTCGTCGGAATGAGCGCCCCGGAGATCTCCGTCGACGACCTCGCCGCAGCCCGCGCCGCCGGGCCCGTCCCCCTCATCGACGTCCGCCAGCCCGAGGAGTACGAGGTCGCCCACGTACCCGGCGCCAAGCTCATCCCACTCGCCGACGTGATGGCTCGCTTCGGCGAGATCCCCACGGAGGGCGCCGTCTACGTCATCTGCCAGAGCGGCTCACGCAGCCAGCGGGCGGCCGACTACCTCCAGAGCCGCGGCATCGAGGCCTATACCGTCGGCGGCGGCACCAAGGCCTGGGTCGAAGCCGGCCACGAGGCCGCCCACGGGCCCTTCCCCGGCTAGCGCCTGCCCCAGGGCCAGCTTCGCCGCCGGCTGAACCCTGTCGGCGCGGGCCGCGTGCCCGTCCAGGCGAGAGCGACGAGGGCGAGCCCGAGGGCGACCAGCCCCACGGCGACCCGGGCCGGGCCGGCCACGTCGGCGCCCGTGCGCGACAGTGAGGGCGCAGTCGCCTGCGCCGGTGCGACCTGCGCCACGGCCACCGGCGCGGTCACGAACAGGCTGGTCTCGGCCGCCGTCGTCCCTCCCACCACCTGAACCCGCACGGTGTGGAATCCGGGCGCCGTGCCGAGCGGAACGATCACCGTGGTGCGGTAGTTCCCCGCGCCGTCGGCCGTGGTGGTGCCGAGCTGGACGGGATCGCTGAACAGCTGCTCCTCGAGGGCGCTTCCCGGCGGGAACCCGCCTCCCGCCAGCGCGACGGGCTGGCCGGGCGCCACCTGCTGCGGGCTGGCCTGGACGGTCGGCGAGGCGGCCGCCACCGCCAGGGTGGTCGGCGTCGGAGCGGCGGTCGACGGCGGGGTCGAGGTCGTCGTCGAGGTCACGGCGGTTGGGGTCGTCGAGGCCGTCGTGGTGGTTGGCGCCGTTGTGGTGGTCGGCCCCGTCGTCGTCGTGGTCGTCGCTGCCGCGACGGTGGTGGTGGTGGTCGAGGTGCTCGAGACGGCTGCGTTGGTGGTCGTCGTCGCCGCCGAGGTGGTCGTCGTCGAGGAGGCACCTGTCGTCGAGGTGGACGAGGTAGCCGTCGTCGTGGTGGCGCCGGGCACGGTGGTGGTGGTCGAGGGGGTGGAGGTGCTCGAGCTGCTGGTGGTCCCGGTGGGCACGCTGCTGGAGGTGGTCGACGTGCTCGACGTCGAGGTCGACGAGGTGCTCGACGGCGATGTGGTCGACGACGCCACGGTGGTCGAGGCGGGAATCGTGGTGGGCGGCGCCGTGGTCGAGGTGGTCGTCGTGGTCGGGACGGTTGAGGTCGGCGACGTGGTCGTCGTCGTCGACGACGAACCGGTGATCGTCACCGCGTTGGTCGGGTCACAGGCCGACGACACCGCGTTGTTGTTGGTGTCGCCGCTGTAGGTCGCCGTCCAGCGGTACGTCCCCGGTGCCGTGGGGGTGACGTCGCCCGACGTCGCCGAGCCCGTCGTGGTCACGACGTTGGCGGACGACCCCACCTGGACCGTGCACGCGGCGTCGCTGAACAGGCGGAAGGTCACCGTCCCCGTGGGAATGAAGCCGCCGACCAGGCTGGCCGTCTCGTGCACCGGCGTGCCGACGGGCCCCCCGGCCGACGGCGACGCCAGGATCGCCGGGGTGCGCTTGGAGACGACGATGGTGAAGGTCTGGCATGCGGCCGGGCTCACTCCGTTGGTCGCGCACACCGTCGTGGGCCCGAAGCTGCCGGCGGACGTGGGAGCACCGGTGACGAAGCCCCCGGGGTCGAGCACGAGGCCGGGGGGCAACGACCCGGCGGTGACCGCGAACGTCGCCGCGGGGACGAACCCGCTGGCCGCGAACTGGTGGATGTACCCGTTCCCGACGGCCCCGCCGGATGGCGGCGGGCTGGTGATGGCGGGGACGGTCTGGGCGGACACCGTCGTGGGAACCGCTCCGACGGCCACGAGCCCGAGCAACCCGATCACCACAACCAATGCCCTGCCCCGGTGCCGCCTCACATCGCCCCTTTCCGCCCGCCAGGAGGCTAGCAACTGCGGGCGTCCGCAATGCGGCAACTGCGGGCGTCCGCAGGCAGGAAGCTGGTGCGCAGGACGCTCAGGCGGGGCGCAGGACGAGCGCCTGGTCGCCCAGGAGCCCGCCTTCGAATGCACCGCCCTCGGAGGACAGCGCGGTGTCCACCTCGACCACCCACGGGCCTGGTAGGTCGACGCGCGATGGCGACGACGTGAAGTTGACCAGCACGGTCCGCCGGTCCTCCCCCTCCCGGCGCTCGTAGCCCAGCACGCCGACCGGGGCGTCCAGCAAGGCGATCGTGCCCCCGTGCAGGGCCGGGCTCGACCGCCGGGCCGCCGTCACCCGTCGGTAGAGGTTGAGGGTCGAGCCGGGGTCGGCCGAGTGGCGCTCCACGTTGCGGGCGTCGGGGTCGGGCGCCCATGGCAGCCACGGCTCGGTGTCGCCCGGCCAGCCGTGGTCGGCGGAGGCGGTCCACGGCATGGGCGAGCGGCAACCGTCCCGCCCACCGGGGTCGACCACGCGCGACGGCGGCACGACGGCGTCCTCCAGGCCAAGCTCGTCGCCGTAGTAGACGAACGGCGCGCCGCGCAGGGTGAGCAGCAGCACGGCCGCGGCCCGCGCCCGGCTCTCGGGGCCGCCGTAGCGGGTGCGCAGGCGAGGATTGTCGTGGTTGGCCAGCGTCCACGTGGGCCACGCGCCCCGGGCGCCGATCTCGGCCTCCGCCTCTTCGATCCGCTCCCTCCACGCCCCCGCCTCCCACGGGGCGAACAGAGGTGTGAAGTCGAAGGCCAGGTGCAGCTCGTCGCCCGCGCCCAGGTACTTGGCGACGGTGGCGGTGGCCAGCAGGTAGACCTCGCCGACCAGCAGGCGGTCGCCGTCGTAGGCGTCGACCAACCGGCGCAGGCCCCGCAGGACGGGATGCGTGTCCTCGCAGTCGTTGACGGCAGCGTGGGGCAGCACCTGCCCCGGCGGGTCGTCCGGGTAGGTCGGGTCCTTGGTCAGCCCTTGGACCACGTCGACCCGCATGCCGTCGACCCCGCGGTCGAGCCAGAAGCGCAGGGTGTCGTGCATGGCTGCGGCCAGGTCCTGGTTGCGCCAGTTCAGGTCGGGCTGGGTGGGCAGGAACAGGTGGAGGTACCACTGCTGCGTGGCCTCGTCCCAGGTCCACGTGTCGCCGCCGAAGGCCGCTTTCCAGTTGTTGGGCCGGCCGCCGGCGCCGGTGCCCGGTCCGTCGTGCCAGAGGAACCAGTCCCGCCTGCCGCTCTGGCGCGACGACCGGGCCTCGATGAACCACGGGTGACGGTCCGACGTGTGGTTCGGTACCCAGTCGATGATCACCTTCATGCCGCGGTCGTGGGTGTCGGCCAGCAGCCGGTCGAAGTCGGCCAGGGTGCCGAAGAGCGGGTCGACGTCGCAGTAGTCCTGTACGTCGTACCCGAAGTCGGTCATCGGCGACCGGTAGAAGGGGCAGATCCAGATGGCGTCGACGCCGAGCGATGCCAGGTGGTCGAGCCGGGCCCGGATGCCCTCCAGATCGCCGATGCCGTCGCCGTTCGAGTCGGCGAACGAGCGGGGGTAGATCTGGTAGAACACGGCCGATTTCCACCACGGATGGCCGCTGGGCATCCCGGGAGCTTAGAGGTCGGCGTCACCGATTCCCCTCGCCCGGCGCGGGCGCGTCGGCCGGCCCGGAAGACCGGCCACCCTGCGATTTGTGGCCCGGCTGGGGGCGCCCGGCGAGCGGTGGCGTCCGGGTCCGGCAAAAAACGGCGCAAGAAGCGCGTCATGGACCGGGCGTTGCGCCGTCTAGAGGGGGAGTGCCGTCTCCCGGGGCCGAGCTGGGGGGCTTTTCGTGGCGCAACGGAGCGCCGGGGAAGGTCCCGAAGGCCACCGGCCAGCCGGCACCCGGCGATACCGAGGAGCACCGGGTGCTCCCCGGTACCGCGCGCCCCGGCTCGGCCGGCTCACGCGGCTGGCAAAAGGCGCGGCACGAAGCCCGAGGCGGCCTCGGTCGGGCGCGGCTGCTCGCCGATCCGGGCGTCCATTCCGAGCAGCGATCCGGTGAGGGCCGGAACCGCCCACTGCATGGCGCGCAGACGCTCAGGAGATGGAGAAGATCTCCGTGAGGCCGGTGATCTCCAGCACCTTTCGGGTGGCGGCCGTCGGGGAGCGCAGCGCCATGTCGCCCCCCTGCTGGCGGAGGCGCTTCAGCCCGGCGATGAGGGCCGACAGGCCGGTCGAGTCGATGAACGTCAGATCGGCCAGGTCGAGCGTGACCAGCGTCGCGCCGCCGGTCGCCAGGCGGGAAAGCTCGTTGCGAAGCAGATCGGCGGTCGACAGGTCGAGCTCGCCCAGGAGGCGGACCTCGTGGGTGGTTTCGTCACTCGAGACGATCAGTTCCAGGTCGCCGACGCGCCTGACCGGCGAGGCGCCGGCACGATCCCCGCCCGCTTGCTGTGTCACGCGCCCACCTCCCTGAGCCGGTATCGGGTGGTGCACCAGGAGGGCTCCTGCCCGATGCGGCTGCAGGCTCAACCGTCGATCAGATCCTCGCGCACAATCGTCCTGGGGGCGAAAGACGCTCGCCCAAAGCGGAATTACGGGAACCCCCCGGATTCAACCGTCCTGGCGTGGCTCCGGCGGCCGCAGGTCCACCCGCAGGACGAGCACGCCGTCCTCCAGCGCCCCCGTGGCGTCGCCCAACATGGCGAAGTCCTGGAAGTCGAGCTGCATGCGCTCCATGAAGCGGCGCCGGTCGGCGCCCTCGAGGGGCGGGACTCCCCGGCTGCGCACGGCCTTGGCCCGCTCGCGGAAGCGGGCCACCATGGCGTCGACGTCGAAGTCCCCGGCGTTTTCGGAAGCTGGCATCCCGGAATCACGCTACTCACTGGCGGCTTGTAGAGTGGCAGCTTCGACGCTGGACGAGTTCGGGAGCACCCAGGTGAAGAAGGGACGGCACCGGCGCTTCGAGGAGGCTCGCGCCCTCAAGCGCAGTACAGAGCCCAGGGTCGAACCATGCCCCGAATGCGGTGCCCTGCCCGGTGACGAGCACGCGTCCTGGTGCCTCTACGAGGAGGCGGAGGACGAAGGCGCTGACGACGAAGGCGACGGGGACGACGACGGCCCGGTGGACGGGGTGGCGCCCTCAGCCTCGTCATGACCACGGCCACGGGCACTTTCACCGTCCGAGCCTGGGACGAGGCACCGTACGAGGAGCGTGACGGGGGCGCCAAGCTGACCAGGGCGGCGGTCACCCTCGCGTTCTCGGGCGATCTCGAGGCCGAAGCCACCGTCCAGTGGCTCATGTCCTACGCGCCCGACGGCACCGCCGCCTTCGTCGGGCTGCAACTCGTCGCGGGCACGCTCGGCGGGCGGGCCGGCAGCTTCGTCCTCCAGGACGTCGGCACGTTCGCGGGCGGCGTGGCCCGGGGCGCGTGGTCGATCCTGGCGGGCTCGGGCGCAGGCGACCTTGCCGGCATCTCGGGGTCCGGCAGCTTCGAGGCCGGCCAGGACGCCATCTACAGCCTGGACTACGAAGCCGGCTGAGGCGTTGCCGCCGGTGCGGGCGACCGCACCGCCGGGTGGGGGAGGGCGACGCTTCCGGCGTCGCGGGCGTCGAGGTAGGCGGCCAGTCGGGCGTAGACGTCGGCACCGACCAGGCCGGTGAGCTCGTCGGCCATGGTCCGGTATACGGCCCCGGGTCCGGCGAAGGCCTCGGGCGCCTCGGTGCACCACCAGTGGAACTCCTGGCCGCCGGCGCCCCAGTCCGAGCGCTTCCACTCGACGACGGTGGAGGTGATGTGGCCGCCGCCGTCGTCGCGCTCCTCCCGGCGGAGCGGGAGCTGCCAGCACACGTCGGGCTTGAGGTCCATGGGCCGCTCGCCGCGGTCGAGGGCGGCCCGGTGCAGGGCGCAGCCGCCGCCTCCGGCGAACTCGGGCCGGTTGAGGAACACGCAGGCGCCGCCGACCATCCGGGTGACCCGCTCGCCGCTGGCGTTGGTCTTGATCACCCCGCGCTGGCGTCCTTCCCGACGGAACTGCCAGTGCTCGGGGCCGAGGGTGGCCGCCGCGGCCTCGACGCGGGCCTCGTCCTCGGCATCGGTGAAGTGGGCGCCGTAGGAGCAGCACCCCTGGCCCAGCTCGGGCGCGGGGCCGGTGAGCACGCCCTGGCAGCCCCGTCCGAAGATGCACTCCCACCGGCTCAGCAGGAAGGTGACGTCGAACACCCACGTGCGCTCCTCGTCGACGTCCTCGAACGAGACCCACTCGCGGTCCGGCGCGCTCGGGCCGCTCACGACCCGGCCGCCCCGAGCTCGGTCCACAGCTCGGCCGCGGCGAGCAGGCCCTTCCAGAACTGGTCGAGGACCATCCGCTCGTTGGGCGCGTGGAACCGGTCCTCGGGCAGGGCGACGCCGAGGTAGAGCACGGCCGCGTCCAGAACCCGGCCCAGCGCCTCCTCCGGCCCGCTCCCGCCGATCCGCGTGAACAGCGGCGCCTTGCCCCATACCCGCTCGACCGAGTGGCACAGGGCGGCCATCGCCGGATGGTCGACCGGCGTCAGCGCCGGCGCCACCCCGCCCATGCGGGTGATCTCCACGTCCACGCCGTCGGGGACCTGGGACCGGACCCACCCTTCGAACGCGGCGCCGACGGCGTCGGGCTGTTGGTCGGGGACCAGTCGGAACGTCGCGGTGAACCGGCCGTGCGCCGGGACGATGGTCTTGACGCCGGCCCCGGCGTAGCCGGCCGACATCCCGGTGACGTCGCAGGTGGGCCGGGTCCAGATGCGCTCCAGCAGCGAGCGCCCCGCCTCGCCCTCCAGCCGCCCGACTCCGGCCATCGCCTGCCAGGCCGCTTCGTCGACCGGGATGGACCGCAGCGACGCCTCCTCCGCGTCCGACAGCGGGCGCACCGCGTCGTAGAAACCGGGCAGGGTGACCCGGCGGTCCTCGTCGTGGAGGGCGGCGACCATGCGGGCGACCAGGTGGGCCGGGTTCGGTACCGCCCCGCCGAACAGCCCGGAGTGCAGGTCGGCGGCCGCGGTACGGACCTCGACGCCGTAGGCGATGAGCCCCCGCATGCCCACGCAGACCGAGGGGACGTCGGCTGCCCACATGTCGGTGTCGGAGACGACGACCACGTCGCACGCCAGCCGCTGCTGCTCGGCGTCCAGCAGGGCCTCGAAGTTTGGACTGCCCACCTCCTCCTCGCCCTCGACGAGGAACTTCAGGTTGACCGGCAGGCCCCCGTCGCCTACCGAAAGCAGCCCCCGCACGGCCTCCACCTGGAACAGGACCTGGCCCTTGTCGTCGATGGCGCCTCGAGCCCGGACCTCGCCGTCGACCACGGCCGGCTCGAACGGCGGCGACGTCCACTCGTCGAGGGGGTCGACCGGCTGCACGTCGTGGTGGCCGTAGACCAGGATCGTCGGTGCGTCCGGCCCGGCGTGGAGGTGGTCGGCGTAGACCGACGGCAGGCCGCCGCCGGGCGTCTCCAGGACCGTGGCGTGCTCCAGCCCGGCGTCGGTCAGCAGGGCGGCGGTGAACTCGGCCGAGCGCCGGACGTCGCCGGCGTGGTCGGGCTGGGCGGAGATCGACGGAATGCGCAGCCAGTCGACCAGCGTGGCCAGGATCCGGTCGCGCTCCGAGTCGAGCCAGCCCTCGAGCAGCAGGGGCACCGGCGTAGGGTACCGGCGTGTCTCCCTCCCGCCCGTCAGGGGACGTCGAGCAGGTTCGGGACCGGCTCGAGTCGATCGCCGAGGAGCTGGCCGACCTGGCCATCGACCGGCTGCGGGCCGCGGTCGACGGCGACGGCGGCGCTGCGGCCGAGGAGCGCCGCATCACCCGGGCCCGCCGGGCGGTCGAGAAGGCGGCCAACCTGTTGGGGCCCGTCGACGGCGACTTGGACGGCGGGGACGGCCGATGACGGCGACGTCTTCGCATCTCGCCATCGAGGCGACCGGGTTGGTCAAGTCGTTCGGGGCGACGCGAGCCGTCGACGGTGTCGACCTGGCGGTGCGACGGGGCGCGGTCTACGGCGTCCTCGGTCCGAACGGGGCGGGCAAGACGACGACCATCCGCATGCTGGCCACGCTGATCCGCCCCGACGCTGGCCGGGCCACCGTGCTCGGCCGCGACGTCGCCACCGAGCCCGACGCCGTGCGGGCCCTGGTCAGCCTCACCGGCCAGCTCGCCTCGGTGGACGAAGACCTCACCGGCCGGGAGAACCTGATCCTGCTCGGCCGCCTTCTCGGGCTGCGACGGGCCGCGGCCAAGGCCCGCGCCGGCGAGCTGCTCGACGCCTTCGGGCTCGAGGAGGCCGCGGGCAAGCTGGCCAAGCACTACTCGGGCGGGATGCGCCGCCGGCTGGACATCGCCGCGAGCATCGTCGTCACCCCGGAGCTGATGTTCCTCGACGAGCCGACCACCGGCCTCGACCCCCGCTCCCGGAACCAGGTGTGGGACATCATCCGGGCGCTGGTGTCGGGCGGGACCACGATCCTGCTGTGCACGCAGTACCTCGAAGAGGCCGACCAGCTGGCCGAGGGGATCGCGGTCATCGACCACGGCAAGGTGATCGCCGAGGGCACGCCGGGCCAGCTCAAGGCGTCGGTGGGATCCACGACGCTGCACGTGCGGCTGCTGGACCCTGCCCAGCGGCCACGCGCCCGGGAGCTGCTCGACCGGGCGCTCGGCGGCGCCAGCCCGGATGCCGACCCGTCGGCGCTCTCGGTCGGCTGCCCCGACGCCGACCGCGGCGCAGAGGTCGTCGCCGAACTGGCCCGCTCCGGGGTAGGCATCGCCACCTTCTCCCTGGGCCAGCCGAGCCTCGACGAGGTGTTCCTGGCGCTCACCGGCCACTCCGCCGACGCCATCCCCTACGGGCAGCCGGCCGACCTGGTCAACGAGGCCAACCCGGCATGAACGCGGACGCGTCGGCGGTGCGCCAGGCCATCTCGTCGAGCTCGCGCCCACCGGGGCCGAGCGCCCTCTCGGCCGCGCTGACCTTCGCCTGGCGGGGGATGCTGAAGGTCAAGCACGTTCCCGAGCAGCTGCTGGACGTGACCATCACCCCGGTGATGTTCGTCCTGATGTTCACCTACATGTTCGGCGGCGCCGTCTCGGGGTCCACGGGCCAGTACCGCGACTACCTCCTGCCCGGCATCCTGGTGATGTCGGTGCTGTTCACGACCGTCTACTCGGGCGTGGCCCTGAACACGGACCTGACCAAGGGCGTCGTCGACCGCTTCCGCTCACTGCCCATCTGGCGGGGGGCGCCGCTGCTCGGTTCGATGCTCGGTGACACCGTCCGCTACCTGATCGCCGGCACCGTGATCATCGTCGTCGGCGTCATCCTCGGCTTCCGGCCCAAGGCCGGCGTGATCGGTCTGGTGGAAGCGCTCGCCGTGGTGGTGGCCTTCGCCTTCGGGCTGTCGTGGGTCTTCACCACTCTCGGGCTGCTGCTCCGGTCGCCGGCCGCGGTGCTGAACGCCGGGTTCATGGCCATCTTCCCGCTCACGTTCCTGTCGAACGTGTTCGTCGACCCCAAGACCCTGCCCGGGCCGCTCAAGGCCTTTGTGAGGGTGAACCCCATCTCCATCCTGGCCACGGTGTCGCGGGGCCTGATGGCGGGCGACGCCCACGCCCGCGACCTCGCCATCGTCCTGGTCGTCGCCGCCGCGCTCACGGCGGTCTTCGCCCCCATCACCACTCGCATGTACCGCAACGCCTGACCGGCGCCGCCCGGGCACCCCACCGTCGCCCGTCCGGTCGGCGAAACTGCCGTGTCCGCGACCTTGCGGCCGTCCTCAAGAACGGGCCTCATGGCCGCCGCAGGGACACGAGCGGTGTTTGCCAGCTCAGCCTTCGCAGAGGCCTCCAGGGCCGTCACAGCCGCCACCAGTTGGTGTCAATAGGTTGGTGTATGCCTGGGTCGAAGCCTCGCTACGTGCGTACGTAGACAGAAGAGCAGTGGAGAAGACGACGCAGTCACAGCGAAAGCG